>NZ_JBGRUO010000003.1:0-344246 GCF_041537905.1 Ruegeria jejuensis
TCTTTGGAAAGTAAGGCTGAAGCCGCGCCATCTGCTCATCGGTCAGCCAGAATAGATTGCTCATGTTATACCCCTGAAACTCACGGGCATGAATCACGCAGGCGGGATGACGGCAACAAAATTAATAGGTCCAGAACCTAGGAACTCAAAGTATGGCGGCGTTTCAATTTGGAACCGAACCGAGATGCTTCTCCATCCAGATACCGGAAAGCGAGTAAGCCGACCAAACGAAGAGAGCGCATGGTTGGTGAAGGAAGCAGAGAATCTTCGAATTGTCGATGCGGAAACTTTCAACGCTGTTCAAGAACGCCTTCAAGAGCGCTCAAGACTGCATGCTTCCGGGAAATCGACCAAGAAACCTACGCGGCCTTTTTCCGGCTTGCTTCGGTGCGGAGCTTGCGGTGGCGGTATGTCGATCCACGACCGCAATGGAAATGCCATCAGAATACGGTGCTCGACAGCGCGGGAAAGTGGATCGTGTGACAACACTCAAAAACCTCGCCTCGACCTTATTGAAAAGGCTGTTTTTGCGCAGATCGAAGAATATCTGCTAACTGCGAACCATGCACACGAATACCTTGCGGCTTATCAGGAGGAAATGAGCAGTTTCTCGAACTGCAAGGCAGATGAAATAGAGAGCCTGAAAAAATCGGTATCGAAAGCGAAGATGGCCAATGAAAGGGTAATGGACCTCTATGTGAATGGAGTAATTGACGGTCCGGATGCGATCACGCGAATCCAGGACACCAAGAGACGGCTGGAACAGCACGAAGCCGAGCTTGCGGTTGCTGCCGAAAGCGGGCAAGAACCTGAAATTATCCAAGATGCCGAGAAACTCTACCTCGCCGCCATCACTAAATTGACCGCGCGTCTCAATTCCGCCCACACAAAATTCCCAGGCGAAGCCCTTGAGGCTTTGCGAGTGTTGGTCTCACATATCATCGTTTTCCCCAAGGTGGATGATTGCATACCTGTCGAAATCGTTGGCGACATGGCCGCACTGATCTCAGGTCTTGATGAAAAGGTGGTGGGTGCGATGGTAGCGGAGGAGGGACTTGAACCCCCGACACGCGGATTATGATTCCGCTGCTCTAACCAACTGAGCTACTCCGCCACGGTGAGAGGCGATTTAAGCGAGGTGCCCGAGAGGGTCAAGAGAGAAGTGTGGCAAGGCGGCGTGTTTTTTGCGCTCTCTCGCGGCGGTCTATGTTCCGGTGCTTGTCGCGCCTTCGGCGTGGCATTTGGCGGCAATTCGGCGGACGAAGTCGGCGCATTCCGTGGGGGCGGTGATCGGGATCATGTGACCGCGATTATCCAACTCTTCATAGCCCAGTCCAAATTGGCGCATGGGGCGGCCCTGCGTGACGGGGTCGAGGATTTCGTCGCCTGCCGCATTAAGAACCGCACCTGGAACCGTTAGGGTGTCATACCGCCCGGCTTGTGCCTCGATGCTGCCCGCCGAGGCTTGCAGATCGGCGCAGGAACTCAAAAAGGCGCTGGGGCGCAGGGCCAGCAGGCCGCCGCCGCGGGTCATGAAATCATCCGGAGCGGGTTCGGGTGCGAAGACAAGGCGCAGGTTGCGGCCTCGGAGCAGCTTGCCAAACGGGCCGTAAAGCGTTTGCGCCACAAAATTGCGCAGGCGCGGGCCGCTGATTTCGAGCGGCTTGAACACCTCGGGTACTGCGTCGACCGGGTGGGTCAAGGGGCACAGCAGCGCCATGCCCGCCGTCTTGTCCGGTCGCTCCAGCGCCATCGCCAGGGCCAGCGCGCCGCCGAGGGAATGACCAACAAGAACCGGGTTCTGAACCTCAAGACGATCCAGGAACATTCCGATCACTTCGGCTTGCGCCGACAGCCCTTTGGCAGAGGCATCGAACGGGGAGGAATAGCCGCAGCCGGGCCGGTCCAGCGCGATCACGCGATGGTCGCGGGCCAGATCGTCCATCATGGCATAGGTGAAATGCTGCAGCTTGCCCGACAGGCCATGGATCAGCACCAGGCTCGGCGCGTCATGCGATCCGGCTTCGACATAGTGAATTGCGCCTCCGGGCAGGTCGAGCCGGGTTCCGGCCATCGGAATAAGGGTTTCGGCCTCGCGTGTGATGGCCCGGGTCCACAGATGTGCCGCGCCCAGCAGCGCCAGAATGACGAGAAGGGTCCAGAGCAAAGTCACCATGCGGCAGAAATCCTTCTGAAAAGCTCTGCGCTTAACTTATCGCCCTATGCGGTCTTGTCCACCTGCGGTTGGCTGCTGATCTCAGAGGCTGTCGTTGATCGCAGAAACTGATGGGCGGGGCAGAGCGGCGAGCAGGCGGAAAACACTGCGCCGGCATTCCGGTTCGGGCCAGTCGCTGGGGTGAAACACCGGCGGCAAGACCGGGTGGCGCAGGGCCACCCGGCGCCAGCGATGGATCACCAATGTGCGTAGCGTGGCGATCTGGACCGTGCTCAGAGCCTCGGTGTGCGGCTTGTCGGCGCTGATCGTGCGGGCGGCGTCGCGCAGCGTGGCGCTGGCCTGCGCAAGGTCGTCGGGAAAGAGCCGGATCTTGAGCCATTGGGGAATAGCGGGGGCGGTTGCGGTAAAGCCGATCAGGTCCTCGCACTCGGTGGGCAGCGGGCCGGAGCCAAGCGCGGCGTGGCGTCCCAGCGCGATATAGTCCTCGGTCAACAGCAGCGTGTTCAGCGTGTCTGCTGCGCGGCCATCCTCGGCGATCAGCACGTGCCAGTCCGATGCGGGGGTCGGGTGTTCATCATAGATGCGCGGGGTCACGGCGGCGGATTGGGCACGACCGTAATCGGTCAGGAAATGCACCGATCCACGCCCGATCCTGTTACTGTCGATCCAGCCATCCTTGCGCAGCCGGTGCAACGCGACGCGGATCGCCTCGGGCTTCAAACCCATCGGCTGCAGGATCGCCGTGAGCGCCGCCCCCGAGACACGATCGGCGGGTTGTTGCGCCAGATCGCCGAACAGGGACACGATCACAGACCACACCTTGAAGGCCTGCGGGTCGGCAAGCCGCGCAACGGCAGTGTCAAACCAGGGGTTGGGTTTTGTCATTCCGCAAGCTTAGAATCTGCTCCATCCAAGCGCCATTCCAATTTGGCCCTAAGGACAAGAGCACATGCAAGATAGACATCGTGGCGCAACGAAAGCCGTTTCTGCCCTTGGCGTGACGATGTCAGCGTCAAACAACGTACATCATGGGAAACCCAACAGTCGCTTGAAGCATCGCTCGCGGACGAAAGGTGCGGCGGGACCGGATGAGGGCGGGATTCACCCGCGCCGCGAAGGGAGATCGCGTCGCTTTTCGTCAAGCACAGCTTGGAACAGCGCCGTGAGTTCCGACCTCTCTAACAAAGGCACCTTGTTGCCGCTGTCCGAAGATGCCGCGTCTGCATCGGTTGAAACGGGAGTTCGAGCCGGGTCAGCCACCGTGAAGCGGTTGAGAATTGACTTGATTTGCATCTTCAGATTCCTTCAACACGATAGCTTTCAAAATCGTCGCTGTGGACCGTGTCCGAACTCCAAACGTGGGCTCAAGGACCTAAGTGCCGTGAGTGGTGGTCCACAGCGACACCCCGCATCTAGGAAAAGTCTGTGTTGTCGTAAGGGGGAAGAAACGGGCAGCTCGCATCACTTATTGACCGCCTGGTCAAAAAATTGATAGGTGGCTTACGTTTACGTCAATTTAGCAGGCAGGCAAAGCAATCAATGCGACGTAGCGTCAGAAATCATCGTGACCTACCAAAAGCCATTCGCAGCGAATCGCGACCCGAACCAACAACGCTGCAAGAGTCGCCGGGGGGGCTCATCACGAACGTGATCGCGTTTGTTCTCATAATAGCCCAGCAAGAATAGAGGAGCATTTCTCGGTCGCAACGCCCGGTGAGGAGTGAGTTCCAGAAAGAACGTTCCCCCTTCAAACGGGTTGTGCGGCAATGCTATTCATGGTCAGCAGCTCGTATTCGGCGACCTTTTCGTCATTTTGATTGGTGAGGGTGACGTGCCAACGCACCTCACCATATTCCGCATTTCGGCGGGTTTTCTGTTTCACGGTCAGGCGCACCTTGATGCTGTCCCCGGCGCTGACCGGCTGCATGAAGCGCAAAGCGTCAAGGCCGGTATTGGCCAGCACCGGGCCTTCGTCGGGTTGCACAAAAAGACCGGCGGCAAAGCTCAGAAGCAGGTAACCATGGGCGACGCGACCAGTGAAGAACGGGTTCCGCTTGGCGGCGGCGTCATCCATATGGGCATAGAACGTATCACCGGTGAACTGCGCAAAATGTTCGATATCGTCCAGCGTTACCGTGCGCGCCGGGGTATGCAGCGTTTCGCCGATCTCCAGTTCGTCAAAGCTGCGGGTGAAGGGGTGGGCCGGGGATTTGATTTCCGACGCGCCGGGGACCCAAATCTTGCCGATGGCGGAGAGGATTTCGGGCGAGGCCTGAACGGCAGTGCGCTGCATATAGTGTTTCACGCCACGTATGCCGCCCATCTCTTCGCCGCCGCCTGCGCGACCCGGCCCGCCATGCACCATATGCGGCAGGGGCGACCCATGGCCGGTGCTTTCCTGCATCGAGGTCCGGTTGTTGATGTAGAGACGCCCGTTCCAAGCGGCGACGCCGTGCACCAAACGGGCCGCGATTGCCGCTTCATTGGTGACAAGCGAGGTGACCAGCGAGCCGCCGCCGCGATTGGCCAGCGCCGCCGCGTGATCCAGATCGGAATAGCCCATGATCGTCGAAACGGGGCCAAAAGCCTCGGTATCGTGAACGCGCCGGGCGCGATCGGGGTCGGGGCAATGGAACAGGATCGGAGACAGGAAGGCGCCGGGATTGCCGTCAAAGGTATTAGGGTCGCCAAACACCCGCTCTGCCTCTTGACCGATGATATCAGCCTTTGCCAGAATATCCGCCTTTTGCGCGTTGGAAATCAGCGCGCCCATGTCTGTCGCCTCAAGCCGGGGGTCACCGATTGTGGTGTCCGCCAGACACGTGGACAGGGCTTCAATCACTGCCTCCACATGGGCGCTTGGGGTCAGGATGCGGCGGATGGCGGTGCATTTCTGACCGGCCTTGGTGGTCATCTCGCGATGCGCTTCTTTGATGAAGAGGTCGAATTCCGGGGTGCCGGGCGCGGCATCGGGGCCAAGGATCGAAGCGTTCAGGCTGTCCTGTTCGGCGACAAAGCGCACCGCATTCTGCACAATTGCCGGGGTCTGGCGCAGCTTTAGCGCGGTTGTCGCCGAGCCGGTGAAGCTGACCACATCCTGCGCGCCGAGATGGTCCAGCATGTCGCCCAGTCCCCCCGAGACAAGCTGTAGCGCGCCTTCGGGCAGGATGGCGCTGTCCAGCATGATCCGGACGGCCCGTTCGGTGACATAGCAGCTGGAGGTGGCGGGTTTGACGATGGCAGGCACACCCGCCAGCAAGGTTGGCGCAAGCTTTTCCAGCATGCCCCAGACCGGGAAATTATAAGCGTTTATATGGATGGCGACACCGTGCAGCGGGGTGCAGATATGCTGGCCCAGAAAACTGCCATTGCGGCTGAGCTGTTCGACGTCACCGTCAAGATAGACCTGCCCGTCCGGCATCTCGCGCCGACCCTTGGAGGCAAAGACGAACATGGTGCCAATGCCACCATCAATGTCGATCAGGTGATCCTTCTGGGTGGCCCCGGTGTCGAAGCTCAGATCATAAAGCGCCTGTTTGTGATCGCTCAGCGCTTGCGCCAGCGCTTTCAGCATCCGCGCGCGGTCATGGAAGGTCAGCGCCCGCAGAGCAGGTCCGCCGATGTCCCGCGCATAGGCCAGCATGGCCTGCACATCCAGCGCATCATTGCCAGCCTGGGCCAGGGGCTGCCCGGTGATTGCCGATGCGACGGCGCGTGCGCCGCCGCCCGGCGCGACCCAGGATCCGGCGGCGTAGCTGGAGATTTGCAAGACAGTCATGGCAACTCCTTTGCGTTTCGCAGGGGCGCTCAGGCCGCTTTTCCTGCCTAATGTCCCAACGCGCCCATCTGCTGCGGCAGGTAGAGGACAATCACCGGCACCAGCACGATCAGCGCCAGCCGGAAGATATCGGCGATCCAGAACGGGGTGACGCCACGAAAGATCGTGCCCGTCGACACATCGCCCACCACCCCTTTCAGGATGAACACGTTCAGGCCGACGGGCGGGGTGATCAGCGAGATTTCGGTGACCACAACCACCACGATCCCGAACCAGATCGGATCATATCCCAGCGAGGTGACCAGCGGGAAAAAGATCGGCACCGTCAGCAGCAGCATCGACAGCGATTCAAAGACGCAGCCCAGGATGATGTAGATGCCGAGGATCATCAGGATCACAACGAACGGCGCAACATCATAGGCAGTGACCATGGCGATCAGCGCTTCGGGCAGACCGGCAAGGTTGATGAAGTTCGAGAATATCTGCGCCCCGATCAGCACCGAGAACAGCGCGGCGGCGGTAAGGCAGGTCTCTTTCAGCACCTCGAAGGTGGAAGACGGCGTTAGCCCGCCTCGAAACAGCGCGATCAGGAAGGCCCCTGCCGCGCCCATGCCCGCCGCCTCGGTGGGAGAAAAGGTCAGGTTCAGCGGCTCGAAATCAAAGGCCCCGTACAACCCGCCGATCACCAAGAAGAACAGCAGCAGCACCGCCCAGACCGATCCAAGAGCCCGGAGGCGCTCTGACCAACCAGCATGTTCACCCGCAGGACCCGAGGCAGGATTGCGCCACACGGTCCAGCGCACCGCAAAGAGATAAAACAGGATGCCCAGCACGCCCGGGATGATTCCCGCCATGAACAGCTTGCCGATTGAGGTCTCGGTGAGCAGCCCGTAGATCACCAGAATGACCGAGGGCGGGATCAGGATGCCCAGGGTCCCACCGGCGGCAATGGACGCGGTGCTCAACTCGTCGGAATAGCCATAGCGGCGCATTTCCGGCATGGCGACCTTGGACATGGTGGCGGCCGTGGCCAGTGACGATCCGCAGATGGCCGAGAACCCGCCACAGGCGGCCACGGTCGCCATCGCGATACCGCCACGCATATGGCCCAGAAACGCGTTCGAGACCGCATAAAGCTCGCGCGCCATGCCGCCCTTGTTCACAAACAGTCCCATAAGGATGAAAAGCGGGACAACCGACAACCCGTAATCCTGCGCGGTATCGGTGATTTGCCGCCCGACCATGGACATGGCGGCCTTCAACCCGCGTTCCGAAAAGATCGAGCCACCGCGCTCATAGGCAAAGCCCAGCGTACCAACCAGACCCATCGCAAAAACGATGGGCAGGCGCACCAGCACCAGCATCAGCACCAGCGCAAATCCGATAAGGGCTGCGGTCATTGCGGGCTGTTCCTTAGTGCGGCGGGGGAGAAGATATGCATCAGGCCGACGATCACCATAGCAAAAGCGGTGATTGCGGTGGCCGCTGCAATGAACCACCCGATCAGGTAGACCGGGATCGATAGGTACTCGGTGACATCGCCATAGCCACGCGCACGCTCAGCCAGCACCCAGACCCGCTGCACCGGCCAGATCAGCATGATACCACTCGCCAGGTAAATCACCGCGTCCCGTGCCCGGCTCAGCCGGTAGCGGTGAAAGACACCATCAGTCAGATCAACCGCGATATGCCCGTTGGTGACCGAGACGATGGGCAGCACCGAAAAGACCATGATGGCCATCAGGATGCGCGTCAGCTCGGTCGCGGCCTCAATTGGTGCGTTGAAGGCCGAACGCAGGATCACGTCGCAGAAGGTCATCACCATCAGGATAAACAGCGCCGCACATGCGGTCGCAATCGGGACAACGCTTAGATTGCGCGCCAATCGGGTGAGGGATGTCATGAAAAAGCCTCGTCACAGGAGGCGATCCGGCGAGGGAACCCGCCGGATCGCAGATCGCTCAGCTACCGGACATGTCCGATTTGATCTGGTCATAGGCGGCCTTGGCGTCCACGCCCGCCTCGGAGATTTCGGCCATCACCTTTTCGCGGACCTCTTCGGCGATGGTTGCGAATTTGGACTGATCGTCGCTTGAGGCTTCGTTGATCGCATTGCCATCCGCTGTTTCTGTGGCAGCGCGGCCTTCGGCGTCGATCTCATCCCAGATCTTGCCGATCTCGCGGCTCAGCGGTTCGCCAAAGACCTGATCGTCCAGCTTTTTCTGCAGATCTGCGGGCAGATCGGCAAAGCTGTCCTCGTTCATGATGAAGGCAAACGAGCCGCGATAAAGACCCCCAGGCATTTCATAAACGTTCTGCGCCACTTCGGTCAGCTTGAAGCCCTTGCGGGATTCAAACGGCATCACAACACCATCTGCGGCCTTGGATGCCAGTGTTTCGTACACTTTCGGGGCAGGGACCTGAATACCGGTCGCGCCCAGTGCTGAGCCGACATCGCCACCCACGCCGCCGGGAATACGGACCTTGAGGCCGGAAATGTCATCTAGCGAGGTGACCGCCGCGTTGGAATGCAGCTGCGCCGGGCCATGGGTGTGCAGAGCGATGACCTTCACGCCGCGATGTTCGTCCGCGTCGCGCAGGTATTTATCATAGGCGCGCCAATACGCGACCGAGGCATCCTCGGCGGAGCCGTCATACCCCGGCAGTTCGATCAGCTTTGTGGTGACAAAACGACCCGGTTGATAGCCATGGAAGATGATCGAGGCATCCGCCGCACCGTCCATGATCAGGTCCATCTGCGCGGGCGGCGGGGCGATGCCCAGCTTCAGCTCTGCGGTGACCTGACCATCGGTGGCCTCTTCGACCATCTCGACGAACTTCGGCCACATCTTGGCGTTGATGCCGTGCGTGGGCGGTGCCCAGCTTGAGATTGTCAGCGTATAATCGGCGGCAAGCGCCACCGTGCCGGACAGGGCAAAGGCCGCCCCGGCAAGCAGCGTCGTCAGTTTGGTGAATTTGACCATTTCGTTTCCTCCCTCAGAAAATCGATCACCTGCATGTCGCGGTAATGGTTCATTTTGTAACCATCAATACAGGCCCGTTGCAGGCCCGGGCAAAAGGCGGGCTCGGCGTGTTGATGAATTTATTGACCAACCGTTCGGTTTATGCAAGAAGTTTGTTGAAATATTCGCAAAGCAGGCGGGACATGTCGGATACGATTCTTGCGCAAGATCATGGGGAATGGGTGGAAATCACCCTCAACCGCCCGGGCAGGTTGAACAGTTTCACCGAAGAGATGCACCATGCCCTGCGCGCCGCGCTGGAGCAGGCGCAGCAGAACGGCGCGCGCGCGATCCTACTGACCGGGGCAGGCCGCGGGTTTTGCGGGGGTCAGGACCTGGGCGATCGCGATCCGGCAAGAATGGATGGGCCACCTGATCTGGGCCACACGGTCCGGACGTATTATGCGCCGCTTGTGCGGTTGATTCGGTCGCTGGACTTTCCGGTCGTCTGCGCTGTCAACGGGGTTGCGGCGGGGGCCGGAGCCAATCTGGCGTTGGCTTGCGACATCGTTCTGGCGGGCGAAAGCGCGCGTTTCATCCAGTCCTTTGCCAAGGTCGGGCTGATCCCCGATACCGGGGGTAGCTGGCATCTGCCACGCCTGCTGGGCGAGGCGCGGGCCAAGGGACTGGCCCTGACGGCCGAACCTCTTAGCGCTGCGAAGGCGGAAGAATGGGGATTGATCTGGAAAGCGCTGCCTGACGTAGAGCTGATGACAGAGGCCCGCGCGCTGACGACACGTCTGGCACAGGGCCCTACACTGGGTCTGGGTCTGACGAAACAGTGCATCCAGGCGGCCGCGACCAACAGTCTGGCCGCTCAATTGGAGCTTGAGGCGGACGCAATGAAAACCTGCGGCGAGAGCGCGGATTATGCCGAGGGTGTCTCGGCCTTTCTGCAAAGGCGTGCGCCGGTTTTTCAGGGGCAATAACTATGACACCCACCGAACGCGCCGCCAAAGCTGCCGCTGCCATGTGGGCCGAGGATGCAGCCTCGAAATGGGCGGGGATGGAACTGGTCGAGGTCGACGAGGCCCGCGCGGTGCTGGAACTGACGGTAGCCGAGCATCATTGCAACGGGCATGGCATTTGCCATGGCGGCGTCACATTCATGCTCGCGGACAGCGCCTTCGCCTTTGCCTGCAACAGCCGCAACGTCTCGACCGTCGCCCAGATCAATACAATCAGCTATCTCGCGCCGGGGCGTTTGGGCGACCGGTTGCGGGCCGAGGCGCGCGAGGTCAGCCTGACCGGGCGCAGCGGCATCTACGACGTAAGTGTCACCAACCAGAGCGGCCAGAGGATCGCCGAGTTCCGCGGCGGCTCGCGGGCGATCGGCGGCACGCTTTTTGACGAAGACTGAGACGAGGAAGACGCCATGAAGGATCTGACCCCGGACCGGGGCACGCTCGACCCGATCGAGATCGCTTCGGTAGATGAAATTCGCGCGCAGCAGTTGGAGCGCCTGCAATGGTCGCTGCGCCACGCCTATGACAATGTGCCGATGTACCGGCAACGCTTTGACGACGCGGGGGTGCATCCGGATGACCTGCAATCGCTGAGCGATCTGGGGAAGTTCCCCTTCACCTACAAGTCCGACCTGCGCGACAATTACCCGTTTGGCCTGTTTGCCGTGCCGCGCGAACAGATCCTGCGCATTCATGCGTCTTCCGGCACCACCGGCAAGCCGACGGTCGTGGGCTATACCAAACGCGATATCGACATCTGGGCCGATCTGGTGGCGCGGTCGATGCGGGCCAGCGGCACACGGCCCGGCGATCTGGTGCATGTGGCCTATGGCTATGGCCTCTTTACCGGGGGCTTGGGCGCGCATTACGGCGCCGAGCGGTTGGGCTGCACCGTGATCCCGATCTCGGGTGGCATGACCGAACGGCAGGTCAATCTGATACAGGATTTCCGCCCCGACACGATCATGGTGACGCCGTCCTACATGCTCAACATTCTTGAGCAATTCCACAAGCAGGGTCTCGACCCCCGCGACTGTTCGCTTTCGGTTGGGATTTTCGGGGCCGAACCGTGGACCAACGCCATGCGCGCCGAGGTTGAGGCGGCCTTTGATATGCACGCGGTCGATATCTATGGGCTGAGCGAGGTCATGGGGCCGGGCGTGGCCAATGAATGCGTCGAAACCAAAGACGGGCTGCATATCTGGGAGGATCACTTCTATCCTGAGATCATCGACCCCGAAACAGGTGAGGTGTTGCCGGATGGCGAGATGGGCGAACTGGTCTTTACCACGCTCACCAAGGAGGGCCTACCGATGGTGCGCTATCGCACCCGCGATCTGACCCGGCTCTTGCCCGGCACGGCGCGGTCGATGCGGCGGATGGAAAAGATCACCGGGCGCAGTGACGACATGATCATCCTGCGTGGGGTGAACGTGTTTCCCAGCCAGATCGAGGAACAGGTGATGGCGACCGGCGGGCTTGCACCGCATTATCAGATCGAGCTGTTCACCGCGGGCCGCATGGATGCGATGCGGGTGCATGTCGAGGCAATGCCGGATGCCGCTGACGAGTTGAGCCGCACGGCATCGGCGCGGATGCTCAGTAAACGGATCAAGGATGTGGTTGGCATTTCGACCGAGATTATCGTAGGCGATCCCGGTGATGTGGAACGCTCGCAGGGCAAGGCGCGGCGCGTTGTCGACAACCGGAACAAGGAGTGACGGCTTGGCCCGGACAATTGCAAAAGACCACGACCAGAAACGCAACCAGATACTGAAATCGGCCGCGCGTGTCTTTGCGCGCGATGGGTATGACCGCGCCTCGATGTCGATTCTGGCACGGGAATGCGGGATATCGAAGGCCAATATCTACCACTATTATGACAGCAAGGATGCGATCCTGTTCGATATCCTCGATACCTATCTAAGTGCTCTGCGTGATCGGGTGACCGGTATCGACCTGACCGGGGTCGATCCCGAAACACGTCTGCGTCGGATCGTGGCCGAAATCTTGCTGGCCTATCAGGGGGCTGACGATGAGCATCAGGTGCAGATCGGCGCGATGTCATCGCTACCTGAGGATCAGCAACGCCAGATGCGCCTGTACCAGCGCGACATGGTGCGGTTCATGAGCGATGCGTTGCGGGCCGTGGCTCCGGGTGTTTTTGCCAAGGACGATGCGCGGCTGCGCGGGGCGACCATGTCGGTCTTTGGCATGCTTAACTGGTATTATATGTGGAACAGCGGCGCGGGGTCCGAGGCGCGCGAAGATTATGCCGCGCTGGTGGCCGACCTGACCTTGGGCGGCATCCGGGGCTTGTAGCGCGGACAAGCGAGTTCGAAGTCGCTCGCAAACGCCTTGTCGCGTTGTGCCTAGGGCGTCTGCAGACCCAGATCAGAGAGTTTGGCGCCGGTTTCCGCCACCCATCGCGCGCGCAGCTCTGTATTGGAGGTGCGGCGCAGGCCATAGGCGCGCAGCGTTTCGAAACGCTGCGATTGCCCCGCCCCAAAGCTTTGCCCGACGCGCGGCCACCAATAGTCGACCGAGCTTTGCAGCCCTGATTTGTCACTGGTTTCCAGCAGCTTGCGTAGCCCTTCTTCGGCCAGTTCCGCGTGATGCGCCTCGATCGGCGCGATGGCGCGGAACGCCTCGGCAAGCGGTTGATACGAGACCAGCGAAAACTCGGCGAGTTGCACCGCCACCGCCCGACCCATCAGCAGGTTCATCACCACCGCATCGTTCCAGCCCTGTAGCGGATAGTTGAAGACCGCAAGCCGCATGTCGTGATCTCCGCGCGTCGCGCCGATATCGGCATCGCGCGCCAGTCGCGCGGTCCAGGGGTGGTGAGTGGCGTAGCGATCGGCATCGACACCGAACGCGCTCATCACTGCAAGCACGCGATCGGCATTTGCGGCTTTCTCCAGCACGATCTTGGCGGCGGCAATGCGTTCCTTGATGCCCGGCGCCTCGTTGACGATATCGGCAAAGCCCGCCGATCCGGCCAACTCGCTGTCCACAAAGGTGGCCATCAGTTTCATCAACTCCGCCCGGTAGCGGGGCGGGACGTTGATGGGGTTGCTTAGGATGCCGCCCGCGGCCAGATAGGCGTCGAGTGTCATTTCCCCGGACATGCGCGTCTCCTCACTGGTCATAATCGACCGCGACGCGGTCGGTGAGCGGATAGGACTGGCAGGACAGGATATAGCCCTTTTCAACCTCATAATCCTCAAGCGCGTGATTGGCGATCATTTCGACCTCTCCTTCGGTGACCCGACAACGGCAGGTCGAACAGACACCGGCCTTGCAGGCAAAGGGCGCATCCACCGCGTTTTGCAGTGCCGCATCAAGGATCGAGATATCCTTGCCCATGGTAATCGTCTGCGTCGCGCCGTCCAGCGTGATTGCGGTGCTGGCCTGATTGGCGCCGCTGGAGGTATCGCCCGGTATTTCCTTGTGTTTCAGGCGGCCCGGCTGGGCGCTGGCAAACAGCTCGAACTTGATCTGCGCGTCTTCCATCCCATGTTCCCGCAGCGCCGCCGCGATGCCCAGCATCATCGGCTCGGGCCCGCAGATGAAGGCGGTGTCCACAGTCTCGATATCGATCCAGCTGCGGAACAGCTCGGCGCATTTCTCCTGCGTCACCAGCCCGGTGAAGAGGTCGATCTCCTGCGCGTCGCTTTCAAGGATGTGGATCACGTTCAGCCGGCCCATATGCAGGTTCTTGAGGTCTTCCAGCTCTTCGCGGAACATGATCGAGCTTACGCCCCGGTTCGCATAAACCAATGTGAAGCGCGATTGCGGCTCGCGTGCCAGCGTCGTCTTGAGGATCGACAGGACCGGCGTGATGCCGGAGCCGCCCGCAAATCCCAGATAGTGCCGTTGCAGATCTCGATTGAGAGGGGTGTGAAAGCTGCCCGTGGGCGACATCGCCTGAAGCGTATCGCCGACCTGCAAAGCCTCATTGGCGAAGCTGGAAAACGCGCCTCCTTCGACCCGCTTGATGCCCACTTGCAGCACGCCGTCATCCAGCCCCGAACAAATCGAATAGGACCGCCGCAACTCTTCCCCGTCGAACTCGCGGCGAAAGGTCAGGTACTGGCCTTGGGTGAAGGCAAAATCCTCTTCCGACCCGGCTGCGGGTTTCAGCGTGACAACAACCGCATCGCGGATGGTCTTGTGGATGTCGGTCACTTCGAGGTCGTGAAATCGTGCCATCCGCACGCTCCTTGTGCTTTGTGCGCCTGGCCTCTGGCTCAGATGCACTTGAAATAGTCGAAGGGTTCCAGGCAGTCGGTGCAGCGCCAATGTGCCTTGCAGGGGGTGGAGCCGAACTGGCTGACCTTTTCGAGTAATGCGCTGCCGCAGCGGGGGCAGTGTTTCGGGCCTCCCGCAGGGTTTGGCGGGGCGATACCGTATTCCTCCAGCTTCTCGCGGCCCTTCGCGCTGAGCCAGTCGGTGGTCCAGGCGGGTGAAATCTGCGTTTTCAACTCAAGCTGCCGCACGCCGTGATCGCGCAGGGCGGTCTCGATATCCATCGCGATCACCGAGGTTGCGGGGCAACCCGAATAGGTGGGCGTCACGGTCACCGTCAGCGTTTCACCCGCCCAGGCCACGTCACGCACGATGCCCAGATCCACCACCGAGATCACCGGAATCTCGGGATCGGGCACCGCATCCAGCCAGTCCCAGACCTGATCTGTCGAAGGCTGAGCCATGGCGGTTACCAGGTCGCATCGGGATAGGCGCGGGGCAGCCATTGCATCTGGGTCAGCAGGTGGCCCAGATGTTCCGTATGCATCCGCCCGTCCCGCCCGCCTTTATGGGCGAAACGCGCGTCCGGTATGGTCAATGTGGCGTCGCTCAGGATGCGTCCGATCAGGCCATCATACTCTGCGCGCAGGCTGGCCGGGTCGGGCGCGATGCCCTCGGCGCTCATGGTCGCGTCCACCGTATCGCTGGCAAACATCTCACCCACATAGGGCCAGAGGTAATCCAGCGCGGCCTGCATCCGCTGGTGGCTTTCCTCGGTCCCATCACCCAGCCCGACCACCGTGTCGCCAGAGCGTTCCAGGTGATAGGTCACTTCTTTGCTGGCCTTTTCGGCGATGGCCGCGACGCGTGCATCCGAAGAGGTGCGCAAACGCGTCAGCATGATCGAATGCCAGGCGTCGAACAGGAATTGGCGCATGATGGTCTGTCCGAAATCTCCATTGGGCATTTCGACCAGCAGCACATTGCGAAAGTCCCAGACGTCGCGCCGGAACGCCAGATCATCGGCGCTTTGGCCGTCGCCCTGCACCTCGGCGGCCAGCCCCAGCCACATCTGCGTCTGCCCGATCAGGTCCAGCGCGGTGTTGGCCAGAGCGATGTCTTCCTCAAGCACCGGCGCGTGGCCGCACCATTCGCTGACCCGGTGGCCGAGCACCAGAGTATTGTCCCCCATGCGCAGCATAAACTGCTGGAAGGCTTTACTATCCGCCATCACATCGCCCCCACATCATCGGGAATGTCGAAGAAGGTCGGGTGGCGATAGACCTTCGATTCTGACGGCTCATAGAGCGGTCCCTTGTCGCTGGGCGAGGAGGCGGCAATGTTATTCGCTTCGACCACCCAGATCGAAACACCCTCATTGCGGCGGGTATAGACGTCGCGGGCATTCTTGATTGCCATTTCAGCATCCGGGGCATGCAGGCTGCCCACGTGACGGTGGCTCAACCCGTGCTGACCACGGATGAACACTTCCCAAAGGGGCCATTCGGTTTTCATGTTGCTTCCTCCTTGGTCGCTGATGCGCCGCCTGTCCGAGCGGTTGCATCCGCGCCCCATGCTTGCCGCCAGCGGTTTGCCTGCGGCAGATATGTCCAGCCAAACGCGACATCGCTGTCACCGTGTTGAGTCAGGTGGTCGAGCCGGGCAAGCGCCTCTTCGAGGCCTGGCTCGGTGCCGGGATCGACCCACCACATGGCGAAATGCGCGCTGTCCAAGGGGCGAAACCACTCCGCCCGGCGATCAAAGAACGGGCGGTGCGCGGTGGCCCAGACAAAATGCTCCAGCGCTTCGATACTGTTCCAGACTGACAGGTTGGCGATCATGTCAGGCCGGTCGGGCAGGGTGGTCTGCATCGCCACGCCGCTGTCACCGACATAGCGCCATTGAAAACCGGGGCTGCGCTCGGCGAGGTTGTTCACACGGCGAAATCCATGCAGGAAATCCTGCAATCGTCGGTCATCCACATCATATCTCAGATGCGAGATGTTTATCTGGGCCAGATGCTTCATTCGCTTGGGGCCTCGGCGGGGTCCGCCAGACCGGCGCTTGCGCCAGGCTCCATATCCTGACCAAAGGCGATGCGGTGCCCGTCAGGGTCGATCACGTCAAAGTCGTCGCAGCCATAGGGGTTGCCACGCCGGATTTCGGTCAGATCTGTCAATTCAAGCGCGCTGAATTCCGCATGCAGGCGCGTGACATCCTCGACATAGACATAAGCCGCCCACCATTGGTTGGTCGGAGCTGGCGCGTCACCGCCATCCAGCGCGATGCTGATGCCATCGCGCTGCACGATGCAGAAGCCCGGCGGGTCGCCCCAGACGCCGTGATGGAAGAACCCGAGCCGTTCATAAAACGCAGCCGAGGCGACCACGTCTTGGACCTGCAGAACCGGCATGGCGCGCAGCATACTCATTCCGCGGCCACCTGCCGGGCTTTGTTGCGCGCACGTTTCTTTTCGCCATGGGCCAACAACCCGTCACGCACCCATTTGCCGTCATCCCAGGCCTTGTTGCGGGCGGCCATCCGGTCGGTGTTGCAGGGTCCGTTGCCCTTGATGACGTCGAAGAACTCGGGCCAGTCTGGTTCGCTGAAATCGTAATGCCCGCGATCCTCGTTCCATGTCAGATCGGGATCGGGGACGCTCAGGCCCAGATATTCGGCCTGCGGCACGGTCTGATCGACGAATTTCTGGCGCAGTTCGTCATTGGTATTGATCTTGATCTTCCACGCCATCGACTGAGCGGAGTGGATCGAATCCTTGTCCGAGGGCCCGAACATCATCAGCGACGGGTACCAGAACCGGTCCAGCGCATCCTGCGCCATCCGGCGTTGTTCCGGTGTGCCCTCAGCCATCTTGCGGATCGCGTCATAGCCCTGCCGTTGATGAAAGCTCTCTTCCTTGCAGATACGAACCATGGCGCGGGCATAGGGACCGTAAGAGGTACGCTGCAGCGGCACCTGATTCATGATCGCGGCCCCATCGACCAGCCAGCCCACCGCGCCGATATCGGCCCAGTTCAGCGTCGGGTAGTTGAAGATCGAGCTGTATTTCATGCGCCCGTCCAGCAGCATCTCGGTCAACTCGTCACGGCTGACCCCCAGCGTTTCGGCCGCACAATAGAGATAGAGCCCGTGTCCGGCCTCGTCCTGCACCTTGGCCAGCAGGATCGCCTTGCGTTCCAGGGTCGGCGCACGGGTGATCCAGTTGCCCTCGGGCAGTTGGCCGACAATCTCGGAATGGGCGTGCTGGCCGATCTGGCGGATCAGCGTCTGGCGATAGCCATCGGGCATCCAGTCTTTGGGCTCGATCTTGTCGCCCCGGTCGATGCGATCCTGAAAGGCGCGTTCTTCGGGGCTCATCTCGTCGCGCGTTTTCACGCCATGACCGGTGGATTTCACCATCTGTGCATACATTTTCGGCCTCCTCCCTCAGAAACACGCCCCGATCACCCGGACACGTCCCGAACCGACGCGGGTCATTAAGTGACCGCTTGGTCGGGAAATAGGGCGAAATGCGATTCGGAGCAAGAGAAATGTAACACAAATTTCAGCATTCGAAAAATTCTGTAACGTATCTGGGTGGGCCTGTACTTTGCGGCAGAGATCGCATCAGCCGAACTGCACGATCGCCGCTTCGAAATCTTCGCTGCTGACCACTTTTGTGTGATGCCCTTTGCCGGCCAGATCCTCCATACGCCAGACATCGCCCCTGGCGATCTCGCGCATGTCTCCGTCGCTGGCCGTGACTTGCACACGCCCCTGCAGGCAGATCAGCACCTGCGGGATAGGAGAGGGATGGGCGGGCTCGTCCCAGCCCGCCTGAAGCCTCAGAAACACAAAGTTGCGTGCCGCTTCCGGCTCCGAGACCAGAATATTCTGCGCGGGCGGCGCAAAGACCCGTTCCGCAAGCGCGACATCGACCTCCCGCCAATGGCTTTCGCCCTGCGCGTCGGAATAGAGGTGAAGGTATCGCATGTCATGCCGCCGGGATTGTTTGGATCACGGCCAGACTATCGCCGCCCGTCACGTTCACAAAGCCTCTCCGGCGTCTTAAAGCTGACCGGCCTCTTCCAGAACCTTGCGGGCCACGCGGAAACACTCCAGCGATTGCGGAACACCGCAATAGATGCCGACCACATGAATGATCGCGCGGATTTCTTCCTTGGTGACACCGTTGTTGAGCGCGCCACGGCAGTGGATTTCCCACTCGTGCATCTTGCCCAGCGCCCCGATCATGGCGAGGTTCATCATCGATCGCGTCTTGGGCTCGATCACGTCATCGCCCCAGCCAAAGCCCCAGCACCAGGCGGTCATCGCCTCCTGAAAGGGGCGGGTAAACTCATCCGCTTTTGCCAGATTGTTTTCCACATACTCGGCCCCGAGCGTTCCCTTGCGCTGTTCCAACCCTTTCAGGAAAAGGTCTTCGTCAAAGATTTCGGTCATTCTGGTCCTTTCCATTCATTTCAGGCCCAAGAAAATTCAAACTTTCTTGGCAAATTTCCTGCAAGAAATTTGTGCGCTCAGATGTCGACCGACTCGCGCATCCATCGCTGCAACGTAGCAATGGAATGCTCGGACATCACGCCGCAATCGGGATCGAGAACAAGTGGGCCCGGACGGTAGCCGCGCGATTTCAGCCCGCGATGGACCGACTCGACCAGCCTGATGTCCTCCTCCACCGTGGTTTCGCGGTCCTGAACGGCCAACTGCCGGATCACCGCGCTTTCCGAGCCGCCCTCGGTGAACCAGCCGCGCCAGACGGTGCAGTGATCTGCGTCCTGCGCGCGCCAGTGATAGGTGTTCAGCACATTCCCCGGATAGCACTGGAACGAAAACATGGGCCACAGGAACCACGACTGGTAGTCGCCCGCATGAGGAACCGACATGTCGACGGGATAGGTCATCTTGTCGAGGCTTTGACACTCGGTGGTGTGCCGCAGGACATAACCGCCACCCGCATCGGGCTGAATGTCATAGGTTTCCGGCTTGACCACACCTTCGGCAAAGGTCTGGTGATTGAGGGGGCAATGATAGCATTCCGAGTAATTCTCGATACTGACCTTCCAGTTGCAGTTTTCCGGAATCTCGACCCATTCCAGCGGTTCCAGATCATCGATATGCGGGACGAAGGCGCGGATTTCCTCGCGCACACCGGGGAACCACGTGTCCATCGGCGCGGCATCGTCGTCGAGATTGACGAAGATGAAGCCGTTGAAGACTTCGGTGCGCACCGAGGTCAGGCAGATGGCGCTGCGGTCAAAGCCGGGAACGGATTTGATGTTGGGGCCAGCACGCAACTGGCCCGACAACTCGTAGGTCCAGGCGTGGTAGGGACAGACGACAACGCGGGTATTGCCGGCGCCGCTTACCATCTCATGTGCGCGGTGCTGGCAGACATTGTAGAAGGTGCGGATTTCGCCGTCGCGGCCTCGGATGCAGAACAGGTTCTGGCCCGCGATCTCGAAGGCGAAATAGTCCCCGACCTCGCGCACCTGCGCCACATGCCCGGCGAATTGCCAGGTTCGCGCCAGAAGGCCCTGCATCTCCTGCGCAAAAATCGCTGGGTCGGTATAATACCGGGCCTCCAGAGAGTGCGTGAGGGGGGCGTTCATTCTGGCTGCTCCGCATAGAGGCCGAGCTGGTGACGGCGGTGATGAAAGCGTTCTACCCGCTCGACGATCTCATCACTGGAGACCGCGATCACAAAGGAAAGCAGCGTTTCCAGCAGCGCGATGGTCGAAACGGAGGACGGGAAGAATTGCGGCGTGTCGGCGGCGACAACAAAGCCATGATGGGCGTTCAGGATGACCGGGCTGGCGGGGCTGTCAGACAGGCCGATGACGGTCATACCTTGCTGGCGGGCCAGCTTGATCGCCTCGATCACTTCGGTCCGGTAGGGATGGCAGGTGATGGCGATCAGCACATCCTGTTCGTCGGCCCATGCCAGATCATCCACCGGGGTCGAGCCAGGGCGGGGGATGGCATGGAACTGTTTCATTCCGGTCGAGGCGAGGTAGGTAAAGTTGCGCGCGTTCGAATTGTTGACGCCCACGCCCAGCGTGAAGATCTGACGGCAGTTCCAGATATCCTCGGCGGCGGATTTCAGGCGTTCCGCGTCGATCCCGGCAAAGGTATCCTCGATGTTGCGGATCGCAGCGCCGATCATATCGGCATAGAGCCCGCCCAGCTCGCCCGACTTGCCGATGGTCTGCAACCACCGGGCGCGGTCGGGAAAGGACACGGTGCCCTGCCGAATCGCATCGCGGAAGGGCGCACGGAAGTCCTCGTAACCTTCGAACCCCACCTGACGGGCCATGCGCACGAATGTGTTGGGTTTGACATTGGCGGCCTCGGCGATCTCGCGCACCGTTGAAACCCCCACATCGGTCGGGTTTTCCAGCACATAGCGCGCGGCTTTCTGCGCCTCGGGCGTCAGAGCGTCCCACTCGTCGGTAAGGCGGTCGAGGACGATTGATGATACATTTGTGTCATTCATGATTGACGATGGTACAAATGTGGAATTAGCCTGTCGAGCAGAAAAGCGACTCGGGAAGAGGAAAAATCATGTCCGGGAAAGAACTGCCGTCGCAGGCTCGCGTGGTGATCGTGGGCGGAGGCGTCATGGGGGTCGGTCTGGCCTACCACCTGGCGCATGAGGGGTGGAGCGATGTGGTCCTGCTGGAAAAGGCGGAGCTGACCAGCGGCAGCACCTGGCACGCAGCGGGGCAGATCACCCACTCGACCAGCTCTTTCGGGCTGGGCAAATGTGTGGATTACAATATCGGGCTCTATTCCGGTGCGCTGCAAGCCGAGACCGGTCAGGCGGTGACCTGGCATGGCTGCGGCTCTTTCCGGCTGGCCTATACCGAGGATGAGATGGACTGGCTGCGTCACACGCTGTCGGTGGGCCGGTCGCTGGACTTCAATATCGAACTGGTCGGCCCCGAAAAGGTGGCCGAACTGCACCCGTTCTACAATCTCGAAGGTGTGTTGGGCGCGCTCCATACGCCGGATGACGGCCATGTGGACCCGTCCGGTGTGACCATGGCGATGGCCGCGGGGGCCCGTCAATTGGGTGCAAAGATCATCCGCCAGTGCCGGGCAACCAACATCACGCAGGCCGAGAATGGCGAATGGGTCGTTGAGACCGAAAAGGGCGCCATTTGCTGCGAGCATGTGGTGAATGCGGGCGGCACCTATGCGCGCCAGATGGGCGAATGGTCGGGGCTGCAACTGCCGATGACGTCGATGACCCACCATTACTTCGTGACGGAACCGGTGCCCGAGTTCCAGAATCTGGACGCCGAACTGCCGGTCATCCGCGATGACCGTAAGGTCTCGGGCTATATCCGGATGGAGCAGAAACGCGGGCTGATCGGAATCTATGAGAAGGAAAACCCGAACTCGGTCTGGCATGATCACTGCCCCTGGGACTACGAGAACTGGCTGTTTGATGCCGATTACGACCGGGTGATGCCATGGCTTGAGGAAAGCCTGAACCGGATGCCGATCTTTGCCGATCTGGGCATTCAGCGCGAGGTGCATGGGGCGATTTCGCACCCCCCGGATGGGAACCCGCTGATTGGCCCGGCGCCGGGGGTCAGAAACTACTGGTGCTGCTGCGGCACGCAGATCGGTATCGGCTGGGGGCCGGGTCTGACCCGTGAACTGGCACGATGGATGGTGCATGGCGCGGCCGATATCTCGATGCGCGATTATGATCCGCGCCGTTTTGGGTCCTATGCCACCAAGGATTGGCAGATCACCAAGGCTCATGAGGATTACACGCTGCGCCACGAAATCCCGTTTCCGCATTTCAACCGGCTGGCGGGACGTCCGGTCAAACCGTCCCCACTCTATGATCGATTGCAGCAGAAAGGCGCGGTCTATGAGGAGGCCTATGGCCACGAACGCCCGCGCTGGTTTGCCAGGAACGGCGTTGCGCAGTGCGACCATTACTCGTTCAGGCGCAACGTGGTCCATGACATCGTCGGGGCCGAATGCAAGGCAGTGCGCGAACGGGCGGGGATCATGGATATTTCAGCCTTCACCAAGGTTGAAGTGACCGGGCCGGGGGCTGAAAAGCTGTTGGACCGGTTGGTTGCAAACCGGGTGCCGCGAAAGGTGGGGGGCATTGCGCTGACCCATATGCTGAACCGCCGGGGCCGGATCGAGCTTGAAACCACAGTCGTGAAGCTGGACGAGGAGCGATTTTATCTGGTTTGCGCGGCCTTTTTCGAGCAGCGCCTGTTGGATCACCTGAACCAGCAGCGGGCGGGGGAAGATGTTGAAATCCTCCTGCGCTCGAACGATTGGGCGGCGCTGAGCCTGAATGGTCCAAAGGCCCGCGATGTGCTGTCTGCCTGCACCGATGCGGATCTGAGCAATGCCGGGTTCAAATGGCTCACAGCGCAGGAAATCGAGGTGGCAGGGCACAAACTCTGGGCCTTCCGCATGTCTTATGCGGGCGAGCTGGGCTGGGAGCTGCACATCCCGCGCGACCACGCCCTGGTGGTCTATGACGCGCTCTGGGCGGCGGGCGCGCCGCACGGGATTGCCGATTACGGCTCGTTTGCCATGAACGCGTTGCGGATGGAGAAAGGCTTCAAGGGGGCCGGGGAACTGACCAACGAGGTCACGCTGGCCGAGGCGGATGTGCTACGCTTTGCCCGCGCCGACAATGACTATCTGGGCAAGGACAAGACCCTGACCCCTGATCTGCGCTGGGTTTGCGCGTATCTGGAAATCGAACCGGACGGGATCGTGGATGGTCACGGCGGTGAAGCTGTGCTGCTGGATGGCGCGGTCGTCGGCTCCACCGCTTCGGTTGCTTACGGCCATACGGTGGGCAAGATCCTCGCCTTTGCCTACGTCAAACCGCATGTCAACGTGCCGGGTACGGAGGTTGAGGTCGTGATCGCCGGGACAGCGCGCAGGGGCCGCGTTCTGGGTGAGCCCGCCTATGACCCGCAAAGCCTGCTGCCTCGCACGGATGCCGCCATGGAGGCCGCAGAATGACTATTCCCGCAAGGATGAAGGCCATGGTGCTGACCGGGCATGGCAATCTGGACAAATACGAATGGCACGAGGATTGGCCGGTGCCGCAGCCCGGCCCGATGGAGGTTCTGATCAAGGTTGGGGCCTGCGGTCTGAACAACACCGATGTGAACACGCGCACGGGCTGGTATTCCAAGGCGGTGGATGAGGCCACCACCGGCGGCGCCTATTCCGAACTGGATGATGAGGACAGTACCTGGGGCGGTGCCCCGCTGACCTTCCCGCGCATTCAGGGCGCGGATGCGGTGGGCGTTGTTGTGGCTGTTGGCGACGGCGCGGATGAGGCCCTGATCGGTAAGCGGGTCATCGTTGCCGGTTGGCTGCGGGACTGGAACGATCCGATGAACCGCGACAAGGCGGGGTATTTCGGGTCTGAATGTGACGGAGGCTTTGCGGAATATACCAAGGCCGATGCACGGGGCATTGCGCCTGTTCAATCCGATCTGAGTGACGCGGAACTGGCCACATTCAGCTGCTCTTACGTGACCGCCGAAGGGATGCTGGATCGTGCGCAGGTTGGCAAGGGCGACACGGTGCTGATCCCCGGTGCCTCGGGGGGTGTTGGCGGTGCCTTGATCCAGCTCTCCAAGCTGCGCGGCGCACGGGTGATCGCCATGGCCTCAGAGGCCAAGCACCAAGACGTCGCGGAGCTTGGCCCCGACCGCATTTTGCCGCGCAGCCCCGAGAACCTCAGGGCGGCGCTGAGGGGCGAAAGGATCACGGTTGTTGCAGATGTCGTTGGCGGGGCGATGTGGCCCAGGCTGATCGATATGCTGGAACGTGGCGGGCGCTATACCTGCTCGGGCGCGATTGCCGGGCCGATAGTCGAGTTTGATCTGCGCACCTTCTATCTGCGCGACCTGACCTTCACCGGCTCCACCGTGAACACGCCTCAGAACTTCTTTGATGTGGTGAGATACATCGAAAACGGGCACATCAAACCAGCCTTGGCCGCCACTTATCCGCTAGCCCAATTGAAGGAGGCCCAGCAGGCCTTCATCGACAAGTCCCATACCGGCAACATCGTGGTGGTGCCATGACATGCCTTGATGATGTGCTCCAAGCGGTGCATGCGCTGCATCAGGGCCACCCCGACCTGACGGCCTATGCGCCCTGGCCAGACGATCTGTCCCCGACGGGCCTGCAACCATGCCCGATCCCGGCGACGGATCTGGTTGCGGGATTCGACTTGCCCGGCGTGGCCCAGACACATGCGTTGGTGAAGGCGGTTCGGGCAAGTGCGGATCAGGCCAACTGGCAACTGGCTTATTCCGAAGAAGAGGTCGGCGCCGATTTCCTCAAGCGCTACGGGTATTACGAATTGTTTGGCCCCTCGGGACATTACCACTCGACCCAATTGCGCGGCTATATCGCCTATTGGGGCGCGGGGTTGAGCTATGACTGGCACAGTCACGAGGCAGAAGAATTGTATGTGACGTTGGCAGGCAGCGCTTGTTTCAAAGTCGACGGCAGCGCGACCCATGTTGGCCCCGGACAGACCCGGTTCCATGGCAGTTGGCAAAGCCATGCGATGGACACCGCAGACCAGCCGATCCTGACCCTGATCCTGTGGCGCGGCGCGGGGCTGGCGGGCCTGCCAAGGATGGACGTTGCATGAAGATCACCCGCATCCGTCTGTACCAGACCGGCCTGCCTTATGTGGGCGGGGCCTATGCCTGGGGGGCAGGGAATGTGATCGAAACGGCCACGGCCTCGGTTGTTGTGATCGACACGGATGCGGGCCTGATGGGATGTGGCGAATTCACGCCCTGTGGCGAGAACTACATGGTGGCTCATTCCGCAGGCGTTCCCGCGCTGGCGCGGCTGGTGGCCCCGCATCTGCTGGGCGAAGACCCGCGCAACGTGGCCCGCATCGAGCAGATCATGGATCATCTGGTGCAGGGGCATGGCTATGCCAAATCGCCCTTCGATGCGGCGTGTTGGGATATTCTGGCGCAATCGCTGAACGCGCCGCTGCATGCGGTCTGGGGCGGCAAGCTGACCGACGGGGCGCCGATGTATCGCGTCGCGCCGCAAAAAGGAACCGAGGACACCATCGCCGAGATGGACCGCTATCGCGATCAGGGGTATCGCCAGTTTCAGATCAAGGTCGGCAGCGACTGGGCTTCGGATATCGACCGCATCCGCTCCACCGTTGCGCTGCTGAAACCTGGTGAGACAGCCATGGCCGATGCCAATCAGGGCTGGCGCGTGGATGATGCGCTGCGCGTGGCGCGGGCGACGCGTGATCTGGATTACATTTTCGAACAGCCTTGCCGCAGCTATGAGGAATGCCAGCAGGTGCGCGCCCGGATCGATCTGCCGATGAAGCTGGATGAATGCGTCACCGGCATGCATATGGCGCAGCGCATCGTGGCCGATCGCGGGGCGGAGCTGGTGTGCCTGAAAATCTCCAATCTCGGTGGGCTCAGCAAGGCGCGCCGGGTGCGGGATTTTCTGGTCGAAAACCGCATCCCCGTCGTGGCCGAGGATAGCTGGGGCGGCGAGATCGCGACCGCAGCCCTGTCCGATTTCGCAGCAACAACCCCGCCCGACTATCTGCACAACACCACCGACCTGATGAATTACAACACCCGCTCGACCGGCGTGGGCGGGGCTGTGGCGCGGCAGGGCAAGCTCTATGCGCCCGACATGCCGGGCCTTGGAGTGGAGCCGGATTTCGAAAGCCTTGGCGACCCGGTGGAGGACTTTACCCTATGACGGAACAGGCAAATGCGACCCTGATGATCGATGACGGACGCGTCCGGGTGACCCGGTTCGACTTTGCCCCCGGTGCCGAAACCGGCTGGCATCGCCACGCGATGGATTACGTTATCACCGCCATCACCGATTGCCACATGCGCCTCGACCTGCCCGACGGCAGCTCGACCGAAGTCACTGTTCCCGCGGGCACCGCCTATCGCCGCGATGCGGGCGTCGAGCACAATGTCATCAATGCAGGCGACACCCCAATGTTATTTGTCGAGGTGGAGTTGAAATGAAGATCACCCGGATTTCGGTTTATCAGGTCGATCTGCCGCTGGAACATCCTTATTGGCTGTCCGGCGGACGGCTGAAATTCGAATGCCTCGATGCCACTTTGGTCAAAGTTGAAACCGACACTGGGCTGATTGGCTGGGGAGAAGGCACGCCCTGGGGGCACACTTATGTGCCCGCCCATGGCCCGGGCATCCGTGCCGGGATCGAAACCATGGCGCGCTTTGTCCTTGGCCTTGACCCGCGCAAGCTGCTTGAGGTCGAGCGGGCGATGGATCTGGCGCTGCCGGGGCATCTCTATGCCAAATCGCCCATAGACATGGCCTGCTGGGACATCGCCGGACAGGCGGCGGGCCTGCCGATTGCCGATCTGATGGGCGGCGGCTCCCGCACCCCACGTCCCATCGCCTCCTCGGTCGGCGCAAAGACCATCGACGAAACCCGCGCCGTCATCGAGCGGTACCGCCAGCGCGGCTATATCGCTCATTCGGTGAAAATCGGCGGTGATGTGGAGCGTGACATTGCCCGCATCCGCGATGTCGAGGCGCAGCGCATGCCCGATGAAATCATCCTCTATGACGTCAATCGCGGCTGGACCCGGCAGCAAGCCTTGCGCGTCATGCAGGCAACGCAGGACCTGGGCGTGATGTTCGAACAGCCCTGCGAAACGCTGGACGATATCGCTGCGCTGCGCCCCCTGCACGCCGCGCCCGTCAGCGTCGATGAAAGCCTCGTCACGCTTCAGGATGCCACCCGCATCGCCCGCGACGGGCTGGCCGAGGTCTTTGGCATCAAGCTCAATCGGGTTGGCGGTCTGACCAAGGCCGCCCGCATACGCGATGTCGCGTTGGCTCACGGTATCGACATGTTTGTGATGGCCACCGGCGGCAGCGTTCTGGCCGATGCCGAGGCGCTGCATCTGGCGGCCACCATTCCCGACCATGCCTGTCACGCAGTCTGGGCCTGTCAGGACATGATCACCACCGACATCGCCGGTGGGCGCGGCCCGCGCAACGTCAACGGCCACCTGCACCTTCCCGAAACCCCCGGTCTAGGTGTTGCACCGGACGATGAGGCCATCGGCTCACCTGTCGCAATCTATGGGGTCCCGGTATGATCTGTCTCTTCATCTTGCCAGAAGTCTCCCGAGGGATGAATAGGCCGCTGGCCAAGAGGGGGGGTGGCACCCCTGACCGACCCGCGTGCGCAGCGCGGCGCAAAACACTCGGACAATCGCGGTGAAGATCACCCGTATATCGCTCTGGCATGTGCCGCTGACCGCGCATGTGACCTATGCCATGGCGGCAGGCAAGACCTGCGCAACCGTCGAAACCGTCCTGCTGGCCCTTGATACCGATGGGGATCGCACAGGCTGGGGCGAGGTCTGTCCGATCCCGCATTACCTGCCCGCCTACGCCCGGGGTGTCGCACCAGCGCTGCAAGAGATGGCGCCGATCCTGCTGGGCGCGCACCCGGTCGGCCCTGAGGCCGTCATGGCGCGGCTGGAGCGTCACTTGCAGGGCCATGTCTACGCCAAATCCGCTATCGATATCGCGCTCTGGGACCTGACGGGGCAGGCGGCGGGACTGCCGCTGCACGCACTGCTGGGCGGGCGGCAGGCCGGGACGATGCCGCTCTATCACTCGATCACCTGCATCGCCCCGGAGGAGATGGCCCGGATCGCGCTTGAGGCCCAGGATCAGGGGATCACCCAGTTTCAGGTCAAGTTGGGGGCCGATGCCGACTGGCAGGCCGATGTCGCAAGGCTGCGCATGGTGCGTGAGGCAGTGGGCCCGGGGCCGCTGGTCTATGGCGACTGGAATTGCGGCGCCACCTCGCTGGAGGCCACCCGCGTCGGGCGCGCCGTACGCGACCTCGACGTGATGCTGGAGCAGCCCTGCGCCACTATCGACGATTGCGCGCGGGTGCGTGCGGCGACGGGCCTGCCGATGAAACTGGACGAAAGCGCCCATGACACCGCCACTTTGTTGGAAGGTCATGCCAAGGGGTGCATGGATGTGGTCGCTATTAAACTTTCGAAATTCGGCGGGCTCTCACCTGCGCGGCGGGCGCGGGACCTGTGCTACCATCTGGGCGCGCGCATGTGCATCGAGGATACCTGGGGCTCGGACATCACCACTGCCGCGCTGCTGCATCTCGGGGCTGCGACCACGCCTGAGCGGGTCACAAATGTGTGTGACCTCTCGGGTTATGTCGCGCCAAGGCTGGCCCCCGACGCGCCAATCCGCGACAACGGACGGATCGCCCCGCCCGCGGGCGCGGGGCTGGGTGTGGCCCCGGATCGCGAAGCGCTGGGCCCGCCCGATATGATACTGGATTAGGAGGTCATCATGCTCAACATCCTCAGTCAGGCCGACTGGATCGACCGCGCAAATGCCGTGCTTCCCGGTGGCGGCCTTGGCAATTTCGATCCGTCGGTTTTCATCCGCGATGGCAAAGGCAGCCGGGTCTGGGACGAAGACGGGCGCGAATATGTCGACTATCTGATCGGCTCCGGCCCGATGCTGCTGGGCCATGGCCATCCCGAAGTGCTGGAGGCTGTGGCCGAGCAATTGCCCAGAGGCATGACCTTTTTCGCCAACAATGCCCGCGCCGTCGAACTGGCTGAAGAGATCTGCAACGCCGTGCCCTGCGCCGAGCAACTGCGTTACGTCTCGTCTGGGGGCGAGGCGGATATGTATGCGATCCGGCTGGCCCGCGCCTTCACCGGTCGCGACAAGATCGTCAAATTCGAAGGGGGGTATCACGGCATGAGCGCCGAGGCGCAGATGAGCCTCGCACCCTCAAAGATGGTGAATTTCCCGCAAGCGGTGCCCGACAGCGCAGGCATTCCAGAGAGTGTGCGGTCTGAGATGCTGATCGCGCCGTTCAACGATCCCGACTACATTCGCTCATTGCTGGCCGAACATGGCGATCAGGTGGCTGCGATCATTGTCGAGCCGCTGCAACGGATCATCCCGCCCGAACCCGGCTTCCTGCAACTGCTGCGGGATGAGGCCGATCGCTATGGCATCGTGCTGATCTATGATGAGGTGGTCACTGGCTTTCGCTTTTCATATGGCGGCGCGCAGGAGCTTTATGGTGTCACCCCCGACCTTGCCACGCTCGGCAAGGTCATCGGCGGGGGCTTTCCGCTGGCGGCGATCGCCGGGCGGGCTGACATCATGGCGCATTTCGATAAATCCGCCGTCGGAGAGGACAAATGGCTGATGCAGCTGGGAACGCTCTCGGGCAATCCGGTTGCGGCGGTTGCGGGCCTCAAGACGATGGAGATCCTGCGTCGTGACGGGCAATATGACCGCTTGCGCGCGAATGGTAAGCGGCTGATGCAGATGGCGTCCACCGCGCTAGACGCGCAGGGCGTCCCCTACAGGATCGTGGGTGACCCCACCCTGTTCGAGATCGTGTTCACCAGCGCGGAGGTGCGGGATTATCGCGATGTCTTCCGCTCAGACACGGCGATGGCGGCACGGTTCAACACAGTGCTGATGCAGAACGGCGTGTTCAAGTCGCCGGGCAAGACCTATCCGTCGCTCGCCCTGACCGAAGAGGATTTCACCCTGACCGAGGCAGCGTATCTGAAGGCCGCCGCCGCCATAGCCTGAAGCGTTCAGATGAAGTCGTGCATCACGACGCGGACGATGTCTTCGCGGCGCATACCGCGCGCTGCGAGTTCCTCGTCACTCAGCTTGCAGAGCGCCTCGATCCGGCGCACGCGTGAGTTCGCCTCGCCAACCCGGATCAGGGCTTCAAAGATGCCATTAAAAAAGCCGGCAACTGATTTGCCAACGTGAGCGAGTCCATTCGAATGTGCAATGGAGTGGGCCATGTCGATACGTGCTCCTTCTTCGCGGTTGCAGCAAATTTATGCTGCAACCGCGAAGGGGAAAAGGCCCGTTCCGGAATGCCCGCCTTGCAGCGGGCGCAAGCCTCGCGATCCACAAGGACTGTCGTTACCTTTATCTCCGGTTCGGTGAGGGCCCGATCAGACCAGCGCCAGAATCCGCGCAGGCCCGCCCGAGCCGCCGCGATGGGTCGGCGCGCCCACGATCAGCGTGGCACCGCTCGCGGGGACGTTTTCCAGCCCGGCAAGGTTCTCGATGCCATAACGATTGGTGGGAAGCCAGGCATAGTGCGTGGCAAAATCCGCCGATGGACCGTGGTCCAGCGACAGGGTGTCGACCGCCATCGCCCCGGCATTGCCATCCTCGATCAGCATCTGCGCCGCTTCCACATGGAAGCCGGGGAAATGCATCTTTTTCTCGTCATCCACATTGCGATAGCCCTCGCTACCGGTCTTTCCGGCCCAGCCCGAATGCATCGCGATGCAGGCCCCCGGCGGGATCGGGCCGTTGGCGTCGATCCAGGCCTTCAGGTCATCGGGTGTAACCTGCGCGTCGGCATCCTCGGCGGCCCGCGCGGCGATATCCACGACGCAGAGCGGGGCCACGAGGTTTTCGACCGGGATTTCGTGCACCGCATGTCCATCAGCCGAGAAGTGCAGCGGGGCGTCGATATGAGTGCCGGTATGTTCGTTGACGGTCAGGTTGAACAGGTTGAAGCCGTTATCGGCGAAATTGAACGGTTGCTCGGTCGAAATGCCCGGCGCGCCGAAATAGGTCGGGAAATCGGCGTCGTAGACATGGGTCATGTCGACGACGGATCCATGCCCCATGGCCAGCGCCGGCGTTGTTGCGCCTGTCGCCAGAGCCGCACCCGCCGCAGCCGCCGCGCCCCCCTTGAAGAAGGAACGGCGCGAGAGCATCCGGTCCTTTACCGTGTTCATCACGCATACGTCACACATAGCTGGTCTCCCTGAGTTCATTGGACTGAACCGCTGCGATGGGAGCCTGCGAAACTCTGCCTCGGGCCAACCTAATCAAGGACTTGGCTTGTGGTCCAGCCCCGAGTTGGCGGATTGCGGAAATCCTCTCAGCCGCCTAGGTTGGCGCGGCAGAGGACACGAGGACAAATGGCGGGCCAAACCGAACAGGTGCTGAACGCGGTGCTGGCGGATATCGATGCCGGGCGGCTCGACCCCGGTGATGTTCTGGAAGAGGCCGCGCTGATGGCGCGCCACAACGTGTCGCGTACGCCGGTGCGCGAGGCGTTCATCCAGTTGGAAACCGTGGGCCTGATCCGGCGTCTGCCGCGCAAGGGGGCGGTCCTGTTCAAGCCCACGCTGGAAGAGTTCCTCGCCATTCTCGAAGTGCATGCGCGGCTCGAAGGGCAGGCGGCAGGCCTAGCGGCGCGGCGCATGTCGGCGGCTCAGGCGGCGGAACTTGAGGCCGTGGTTGCGGCCTGCGAGGCCCATGCCCGCGACAAGGGTGATGACGACGCTTATGGCTATTACCGGCTGAACCTGCGCTTTCACGAATGCGTCGCACTGGGCGCGTGCAACCCCTATCTGGTCGAGATGATCAAAACCCATGCCCGCAAGCTGCTGGCCTATTACCGCGCGCGCTACCGTTATCCCGGCTCCATCGACACCTCGGCAAAGGAGCATCGCGAGATCGCGACGCTGATCCTGGACCACAAGCGCGACGAGGCCGAAGAGCGCATGGCGCGCCATGTGCAATTTGATCAGGTCACGGTGATGGACCTGCTGGCCGCTTTGGGGTGAGTGATCAAGGTGTACCGAGGCGCTTTGCCCGGTCTAACCCGTGCGGGCCTGTTCAAAAAACTGCGCCATGCTTTCCGCAAAGCCTCGCTGGTCCGCTTTCTGCGTCAGAGAGGATCGCGCGCGCTGGGTAAGCTCGGCGCCCAGCAGGGGCGCCATTTCCTCGGTCAATGCCGCGATGAAACCCGGGCTCATCTCGGGATGGTGCTGGGTGGTGTAGATATGGGTGCCGATTGCGAAACCTGATGTCATGCATTGCGCCGAGACCGTGAGATTGCGCGCGCCCTCGGGCAGCGCGCTCACCTGTTCCTTGTGGCTGGCATAAAGGTGAATGCGGTCGGGCAGGCAGCCCATCCAGCTTTCCCGCCCCACGATCTCGTTCGGCGTGAGCCCATGCACCCAACCTTCGGGATTGTCATCCAGCGCACCGCCAAGGGCCAGCGCGATGGCCTGATGGCCGAAACAGGCCCCAAAGATCGGCATCTCTTGCCCATGCAGGACACGGATCAAATCCAGAAGCTGTCGCGTCCACTCCGCATCGCTGCGAACTGAGGCCGGGCTGCCGGTGATCATCGCACCGTCAAACCGCGACAGATCATCGGGGAAAACGCCATCCTTCACCGGGAAAACCTCGGTGGTCCAATCCGGGCGGGCCAAGTGAACGAGGTCGGTGAACTTCTCGCCGTCCTTGGGATGCTGCTGCGCAAAGGCGCTTTCATCCGTGTTGGTCATCAGGATTGCCAAATGCATGATTTCGCGCCCAAGTTTTTCATTTACATATTTATAGCATCCAATAATATACACATGTTAATGGATTTTGGAAGACGTCAATGACAGTCTGGACGCCAAACGACGATGGCTATGCCGATCTGACCAGCCATGATGCTTTTGTGAACGGCCCTCCGCACATCACCTTTGCGCGGTTGCGGCGCGACGATCCCCTGCACTGGACCGAATATGCCGACGGGCAGGATTTCTGGTCGGTGACCCGGCATGCCGATATCTGCGAGATGAACAAGAACACAGCGGTGTTTTCCTCAGCGCGGGGCATCCGGATGGAGGACCAGAGTTACGAGGAATATCTGGCCCGCCGCACCTTTCAGGAAACCGACCCGCCGGAACACAGCCAGACCCGCATGAAGCTGTTCAAGGCGTTTTCGCGCACCACGATGGCGCAGTATGAGGAGGATATCCGCCAGATCTGTGTCGATATCCTCGATGAGGTGCTTGAGCAGGGGACCTTCGACGCCACCAAGGAAATCGCCCGCCAATTGCCGATGCGGATGCTGGGCCGTATCGTCGGCCTGCCGGACGACGACCTGCCCTGGCTGGTGGAAAAAGGCGATGCGCTGATCGCGAATACCGATCCCGATTTCACGACCCACGTGTTGGACAAGCTGGAAACGGATGAGTTCCGCATGATGCCCTTCAACTCGCCTGCGGGCGCCGAGCTTTATGCCTATGCCAAGGAGTTGATGGCGTCGAAAGAGAAATCCGGCGACACTTCGGGCGTGCTGCATATGATCCTGCAACCGGCCAAGGACGGCTCAGTGATCAGTGATACCGAGTTCCGCAACTTCTTTTGCCTCGTGGTGGCGGCGGGCAATGACACGACGCGCTATTCCATCGCGGGTGGCATTCAGGCCATGTGCCACCAGCCGGAACTGCTGGCCCAGATGCAGGTGGGGGGCGACATCTGGAACACCGCGCCGGATGAGATCGTCCGCTGGGCCACACCTGCGCTCTATTTCCGCCGCACCGCCACCCAGGATGTCGAGATGCATGGCAAGACGATCCGCGAGGGCGACAAGGTGCTGTACTGGTGGGCCTCAGCCAATCGCGATGAGGCGGTCTTCGATGATCCGTTCCGCGTTGATCTAACCCGCAACCCGAAAGGGCATCTGAGCTTTGGTCAGGGTGGCCCGCATGTCTGTCTTGGCATGTGGTTGGCCCGGCTGGAAGTGCGGGTGTTGTTTGAGGAACTGGCAAAGCGGATCAGCGCAATTGAACCCGCTGGTCCGCACAAGTTTCTGCGCTCGAATTTCGTGGGCGGCATAAAGGAACTGCCGGTGACGGTCACTCTGGCCTAAGCTGTGCAGGAACCCAGAGGGAGGACACCGGACCATGAAGACCCGATTGCGCGCGCTGTTCTGCGATCATCTGAGCATCATGCGGGGCAAATACCTGCCCAATTCCAAGATCGCCGATAGCAGCACACGTTTCTGTCTGTCGGTCTTTGGGACGCATTACGACAAGGACCTGCTGGATGCGCCCGGCTCCAAGGTCAAGGCGGGCTTGCCGGATATGGAGCTGAAATGGCTGCATGACGATATCCGCGACAGTTGGCACGCCGATACCAAGATCGTTCTGGGTGACCTTTATGATGACGAGGGCAATCTGTTGCCGCTCTGCCCGCGCGGGGCGCTCAAACGCGCGGTTGCGGCCTGGCAGGACAAGGGGCTGACCCCCAAGGTCGGCATCGAGTTGGAGGCGTTCGCGCTGCAAGCGGACGATGCCGGGCGGTTGGTGCCTTATGATGCGCCGGGCGGGGTGGTCTATGGCACCGGGCCATATTCTGACCCGTTGCGGTTCAATGACCGGATCTGGGCAATGGCGGATGAGATGGGCTTTTCGCTCGACATGATCACCGCCGAGTTCGACAGCCCGCAATTCGAATACACGCTGACCTTTGACGATGCGGTCAAGGCAGTGGACGATATCGTACTGTTCCGCCTGATGGCGCGCGAGATCGCGCTGGAATACGGGATCGTGCTGACCTTCATGCCCAAACCCATTGCCGAGGGCGGCGGATCGGGGATGCATATCAATTTCTCTTTCACCGACGAGGCGGGCGGTAACGCACTGTCCTCCGGGCCGCGCGGCGGGCCGGAGCATATGAACGATCTGGCGCGGGGCTGTCTGGGTGGTTTGCTACATCATCACAAGGGGCTGGCCGGGCTGATCGCGCCAACTGCGAACTCCTATCTGCGGCTGCAGCCCGGATCGCTATCGGGTTTCTGGCAGAACTGGGGCGGCGATCATCGCAACGTGACCACGCGGATCAGCTCCGAAGGCGGCGACAAGGCGCGGCTGGAACACCGGATGGCGGACGCCTCGGCCAACCCCTATACCGCTGTGGCCGCCGTGCTGCATGCCGCGCGGCTGGGGGCCGAGAACGGGCATCAATTGCCGCCGATGGAAACCGGCGACGGGTTCGACCATACCGATGCCAAAGAAGGCACCGCCATCGACCTGCGGGGTGCTGTCGCTGATCTTGAACGGGATACCGCTCTGGCGCAGGCGGTGGGCTTCGAACTGGTCGCAAACCACGTCTATATGAAACAAAAGGAAGTCCGCAAAACCCGCGACATGGAAGGCGACGCGCTCAGGGATTTCTACGTCTATTTTGTCTGAGACTTGGAGCCACCACGTCACTGAATGACGAGGACAGGCTCCAAGCTTGCAAAAGCCGTTCTTTACAAGCCGGATTGAACTCTTCCCATGCACTCTCCACCTAGGCTGCATGGTTTGGGCTTCCGCGTGCTTGTTTAGCCTATCATTGGCGGCAATCCTGCCGACGCTCCTGAGCGCTCAGCAAACGAGCCTTGAGGATATCTTTCATGATACCGCGCAAGCGCATCCCGAATACGCATTGGGTGTTGCCTATGCCTTGGGCCAAGACGCGCCAACGGTGATGATCGCCGGGCCCACCACCAAAGGTGGATCAGACAAAGTCGCGAATGACGCGCCCTGGCATATCGGATCGATCAGCAAATCATTTACGTCGACCTTGGTGATGCGGTTGCTCGAGAGGGGCGAGGTGACCTTGGATGCGCCAATCGGGACGTATCTTGCACGCGACGAGGACAGCTTGCATCCCGACTGGAGGACAGTCAGCTTGCGGCAACTGCTGAGCCATTCGGCGGGCATGCCGGCAAACGCGCCTGGCCACGTCACCCGCGAAACATTCGCATATGCGCCACACACTGGAAGGCGCGCGGTCCTTTCCGCGATGTGGGGCGATCCTTTGCCGGGCAAAAGTGGCGAGTTTCATTATTCAAACATCGGCTATGTACTTGCGGGCTTTGTCGTTGAGGAGGTGACGGGCGAGTCCTGGGAAGAACTCATAATGTCCGAAATCGCCGCGCCTCTTGGCTTGACGAGCTTGGGATTTGGCGCGCCAACCCAGTCAGATGCCGCCAGAGGGCACCAATCGGTGCTGGGCTTCCGGCGGTCGGTTCAGCCCGAAAGCCCGGCATCGGACAATCCAAGATGGTTGGGCCCGGCGGGAACAATCCACCTGAACATGGCGGATCTGGTGAAATGGGGACAAATGCACCTGCGGGCATGCGCTGGCTACATGCCCGAATATCTTTCCCAGACGAGTTGTCAGGCCATGCAAACGCGGATTTCCTCCAACTATGGCCTGGGATGGGCGATCGAGGATGCGGGCGAGAAAGGTCCGATTGTGTGGCACAATGGATCAAATACCATGTGGTACGTCGTTCTGGTGCTTAATCCCGAGCGGGACCTGGTGGTCGCAGTTGCGACCAATCTCCACGCTCCAAAGCGGATGGATGAACTCGCCCGCAAGCTTATGTTGGCGTTAGCCCAAGGTGACAAGTAGATCCGCAATCAGATCGTTCTTGAAATCTGAAATGTTAGGACACGCTCGCAAACCCCGCATCCAGCGCGGTTAGGATCGTGTCCACATCGGCCTCGGTCAGCACCAGCGGCGGTGACATGATCAGGTTGGCGCCTGACATGCGCACCATGGCGCCCGCCTGATAGGCCGCGTCCTGAACCTTGCCGATGGTTGCCTTATCGATCGGTGTCTTCGCTGTGCGGTCCGAGACCAACTCCAGCGCGCACATCAGCCCGTGGCCGCCGCGCACATCGCCGATCAATTCGTATTTCTGTTGCAGCGCCTGTAGCCCCTTGAACAGCTGCGCCCCGCGCGCCGCCGCATTGGTCGGCACGTCCAGCCGGATCGTCTCTTCCAGGCAGGCCAGCGCCGCAGCGGCCCCGACCGGGTGGCCGGAATAGGTGTAGCCATGGCCGATATTGGCCTTGCCGGTCTCGTCCTGCTCAAAAACCTGCGCCACATGTTCGGCGATCATCACCGCGCCGAAGGGGAAGTAACCGTTGGTGATCGCCTTGGCGGTGCACATCAGGTCGGGCTGCACACCCCAATGGCGCGATCCGCTCCAACTGCCGGTGCGACCAAAGGCGGTGATAACCTCGTCTGCGATCAGCAGGATGCCATGTCGCGTGCAGATCTCGCGCACGCCGGGCATGAAGCTTTCATGTGGCGGGATCACCCCGCCCGCGCCCAGGATCGGCTCCATGATGAAGGCGGCGATGCTGCCTGCGCCCTGCATGGCGATCTCATCCTCCAGCATGCTGAGGCAAAGCTGCGCCAGTCGCTCCGGGTCGCTCTCATTGAAGGGGTTGCGATAGGTATAGGGGGCGGGAATGTGGTGGCACCCCGCCAGAAGCGGCTCATAGGCGGAGCGGAAATTGGCATTGCCATTGACCGAAGCGCCGCCGAAATGGGTCCCGTGATAGCCTTTCTTGAGGCTCAGGAACTTGGTACGGCCCGCCTCGCCCCGAACCTGATGATATTGCCGCGCCAGCCGCAGGGCGGTTTCCACGCTGTCCGACCCACCGGAGGTATAAAAGGCGCGGCTCAGCCCGTCGGGTTCGAAGAAGTCACGCAGTTCCTCGGCCAGCTGGATCACCGTGTCATTGGTGGTGCCGCGAAAGATCGAGTAATAGGGCAGACGCTCCATCTGGGCGGTGATTGCAGCCTTGATCGGGTCGCAGGAGAACCCGAGATTGACATTCCACAGCCCGCCAACCGCATCCACGACCTCATGCCCGTCAATATCCTTGATCCGCACGCCCGAGGCGCCGGTGACGATGGTGGGCGGGTTGGCCTGGCAGTCGGCCGGATGCGCCATCGGGTGCCAGACCGAACGGGCGTTCATTTCCTTGAGGAAGTTGCTGTCTTTCATTGGGGCCCTCCCGGGGGTTCAAGCGGCTTGCTCCTGAGGATAATCGGGCGGGCAGAACCCCCCGATCCGCTGGGTCAGATCAAGCGCGGCGGCTTTCAGTTCGCGACGTATTCTGGATTTCAAGTCGACGGTCATGCGCGACATTGGCGCGGCCACGGCGAGCGCGCCGATAGGGCGCTGGTCGGGGCCAAAAATCGGCGCGGCGTGGGAATGCACATCCGCTTCGAACCCGCCGATGGATTCGGCAATGCCAAGGGCACGCGCCTGCGCCAGCGCGGCCCGCAATTTTTGCGGGTCGGTCTGCGTCTGGGGCGTATGTACCGCAAGTGGTCCCGCAAGGATATCGTCCACAAAACCATCCTCGGCGAAGCTCAGGAAGGCCAGCCCGGACCCGGTGCCATGAAAGGACAGGATCTCGGCATCGTCCATGGTGACGCGGGTGCCGTGCTGCGGGCTGTAGGCATGGGTCAGGGTGTTCAACTGGCGCCCCTGCACGATGGACATATGCGCGGTTTCACCGGTGCTCTCGCAGAGATACCGCAGGATATCCTGTGAAACCGACAGCAATGGCACCGTTGCCTCGCGCAGGGCGGCAAGGCGCAGAACCTCAGGTCCCAGCCGGTAGGCGCGGTCGTTGCCGATCTGTTCAACGAATCCCTGCGCCTGCAATTCGCTCATCAGCCGATAGACGGTCGCCTTGTTCATTCCAGACAGCCGCGTGATGTCACTCAGGCCGATTTCCAATCGGCCATGGTTGAATAAACTCAGCAATGACAGTGCCTTAGAGACCGTGCCCATTTCCGGGTTTCACCTTTTGACGATCCGGTTTCATCCTTTGGCAGGGGCATCCGACCCGCGCCGTTGTGGAAAGTGTTGACAGAGGAGGGGGCGGCCTGTCAATCTAATTTCAAACCAATGGTTCGAATAATGAACCGACAACGTCTCAACAGGACCCGGAGGTAACGATGACTTTCAAGACCAAGATTGCAGGCGCGGCGGCGGCCCTAGCCCTGATGGCTGGGGCAGCGCTGGCCGAGTACCCGGAAAAGCCGGTCAACTTCATCGTGCCTTGGCCTCCGGGTGATCTGGAAGATGTGCTGACCCGCATGATCGCCGAGGATTTTCAGGAGAAATACGGCGTGGCCGCTGCAGTGGTGAACAAGCCCGGTGGCGGCGGTGGCCCGTTCCCCGGCGCCATCGAGGTGGCCAATGCGCCCGCTGATGGCTACACGATCGGGTCTTTCGTGATCGGGGTGCCGGTGATGGGTCATCAGATCGATATCGCACCGCTCACGCCCGAGAAGTTCGACCCGCTGGGCATCTTCCTGACCTATCCCTTCGTGATCGCCACCAGCGGCGACGCGCCCTATAGCTCGATGGAAGAGCTGGCGGCTTATGCCAAGGAAAACGACGTGGCGCTGGGCCATTTCGGGGATGTGCTGACGCCGACGCAGGTGACCAAGGCCTTTGCCAAGAATGCAGGGTTCGAATGGGGTTCGGACGCGGCGTTCGATGCGCTGGACTGCAATACGCTGGCCTCGGGTGATGCGGATGTGATCAACACAACCCTGCAATTGATCCTGCCCTGTCTGGACAACGTCAAGGTTCTGACCGCGATCACCGACGAGCGTATCCCGCTGGTGCCTGATGCGCCTGCGATTGGAGAGCTGGACGAAGGGCTGAACATCGCGCTCTGGAACGGGCTCTTCGTGACCAAGGACACACCGCAGGACGTGCGTGAGAAGATCATCGAAGTGGCCAAGGAAACGGTCATGAGCGAGCGCGCCCAGAAGGTGGCTGCCGAGACCGGCGCGCTGGTCTATTGGCAGGGCGCGGATGAGAGCACCACGCGCATTTCCAACGATATCGACACGATGGGCCGGATCGGCCAGATCCTTCAGTAACCCTATCGGGCGGGCCGCGTTGGCCCGCCCCTCCAGCAGGGGCGCATCCTCTCATGCCATCCGAACGTGAACGCCGTTTCGTCGGCCCCCGGCGCGGTCAGTTGATCTTTGCTCTGGGCTTTGTCGGCCTGTCGGTCTTGTTGATCAGCCAGATCACCACACAGACCCAATGGGTGGAGACGTCGAAATTTTTTGCGCAGCCGCGATTCTGGCCCGCCGTGGGTCTGTTGGGCATGGTCGGGCTGGCGGGCCTGCACCTCTATCGTCTGCCGTGGTGGCACAATACCCGCTATGATTGGTGGGAGGCGCGCAAATGGCTGACCGTGCTGGAATATACCGGCTGGTTCATGGGCTATGTGCTGCTTGTGCCGGTGCTGGGCTATCTGCCGGTCACTTTGGTCTTCGTGCCCGCGCTGGCCTGGCGCATGGGCTATCGGGACAGGCAGATGATGTGGATCAGCGTCGCGTTCGCCTTTGCCGTTGTGATCCTGTTCAAGTCGCTGCTCGGCGTCAAAATCCCCGGCGGCACGATCTATGAGTATCTTCCCGGCGCGTTGCGCAGCTTCTTTATCCTGTATCTCTGATGGATCTTATCCTGTCCGCCATGGAAATCCTGATGCGCTGGGACGTGGCGCTGGCCCTCTTGGCAGGGTCGGTGGGCGGCGTGCTGATTGGCGCGATACCCGGCGTCGGTCCTGCGGTTGCCATCGCGATCCTGCTGCCTGCGACGTTTTCGATGGACCCGATCGTCGGGCTGACGGTGTTGTTGGGCATCTATGGCAGCTCGATGTATGGCGGCTCGATCCCCGCCATCCTGATCAACACGCCCGGCACGGCGGTCAATGCGCTGACCACCTATGACGGCTATCCGATGACTGCACGCGGCGAGCCACGCCGCGCCCTGTCTCTGGCATATTCCGCCTCCTTTTTCGGCGGCATCTTTTCGGTTCTCTGCCTGATCCTATTCGCCCCGGTGCTGGCGAAGATCGCGCCGATGTTCGGCTCGCGCGAGATTTTTCTCGCCGCGTTGCTGGGCATCCTGCTGGTGGTGGTCGCACATCGCGGGCAATCGTTGGTCGCGGGGGCGCTCGCGTGCTTTGGCATCTTCCTGCAAACCATCGGGCTGGAGCCGGTCAAATACACCTCGCGCTATACTTTCGATCAGCCGTTCCTGTCGGGGGGCATCAACCTGATCGTGGTGGTGCTGGGGCTGTTTGCCTTGTCCCAGGCCTTTGTCCTGCTCACCTCGGATGACGAGAAGATTCGCCTGACCAAGCTGCGCGGCGGTATGTTTCAGGGGCTGCGGGAACTGGGTCGCCATCCGCGCGTTGCCAGCGTTTCGGCCAGTTTCGGCGTGCTGATGGGCATGATCCCCGGCGTGGGGGAGTTCACGGCACAGTTCATGTCCTACACCTATGCGCAAAAGACCTCGAAACGACCGCAGGATTTCGGCAATGGTTCTTCCGAGGGGCTGATCGCGGCGGAAACCGCCAACAATGCCGTGCCCGCCGCCGCCATGGTGCCTTTGCTGGCGCTGGGCATTCCGGGCGAGGCGCTGACGGCGATGATGTTGAGCGTGTTTTACGTCCATAACGTGGTGCCGGGGCCGGGGCTCTTCCAGAACCAGATGGATTTCGTGGTGGCGCTCTATCTGGCGCTTTTGATCCTCAACGTGCTGGTGCTGATCTTCCTGCTGGTGGCAACCAAGTCGCTGATTCAGGTCGTGCGCATCCCCAACCGGTTTCTGGGTGTCTGCATCCTGACGCTCAGCTTTGTCGGGGTCTATTCCCTGCGCAATTCGGTGATCGACTGCATCCTTGCGGCGGTCTTTGGCGTCGTTGGCTATGTCCTCAAAAGACTGTCCCTGCCTGCCGTGCCGATCATCCTCGGCATGGTTCTGGGCGGCATTATGGAGGTCAAGCTGCGCGCGGGCATGGCGCGGGTCAAGGAGCCGCTTGATTTCATCGACCGACCCGTCGCGTTCATCCTGTTTCTACTCATCATCATCGTTCTGCTGGTTCACGTGCTGCGCGTGCTGAGGGACCGCAAGGAACTGAAGGAGGCCGAATGGCAGACCAAGACAGCATCGACGCGCTTCGGCGGGCTGATGTGGCGCCGCAGAAACTCTTTCTTGAAGGATCATGGCAAGAAGGTACGGGCACGCCACTCACGGCTACTTCGCCGATTGACGGATCTGTTCTGACGACGCTTGCAGGCGCGTCATCGGCGGATGTTGACCGCGCCGTGGCTTCGGCCCGCGCGGCGTATCAAGATGGGCGCTGGTCGCGGATAGCACCGGCGGCGCGCAAGAAAGTGCTGCACCGCATCGCCGACCGGATCGAGGCCGAGGCGTTGGAATTGGCTGTGCTCGGCGTGCGCGACAATGGCACCGAGTTCAACATGGCGTTCAAGGCCGAGCCCGGCTCGGCGGCGGGTACCTTCCGCTATTATGCCGAAGCGCTGGACAAGGTGGCGGGTGAGGTCGCGCCGACGGCTCCGGATGTCTTGGGGCTGGTCCATCGCGTGCCTGTTGGGGTCGTGGCGGCCATCGTGCCCTGGAACTTCCCGCTGATGATTGGCGCGTGGAAACTGGCGCCCGCACTGGCGATGGGCAATTCGGTGGTGTTGAAACCGGCGGAAACCGCGTCTCTGTCGCTTTTGCGTCTGGCCGAGATTTGCGCCGAATGCGGATTGCCCGATGGCGTGCTGAACGTGATCACCGGATCTGGGTCTGAGACTGGTGCAGCGCTGTCGCGGTCGATGGGCGTCGATGTGCTGACCTTCACCGGTTCGGGAGAGACCGGGCGACGGTTGATGGAGGCCTCGGCGCAGTCAAACCTGAAACGGATCTATCTGGAGCTTGGGGGAAAATCACCCAATATCGTGTTTTCGGATTCGCCTGATTTGACCAAGGCGGCGAAGGCTTCGGCCATGGGTATCTTCCGCAACTCCGGCCAGGTCTGCGTGGCCGGATCGCGGCTGCTGGTCGAGGCATCCGTTCACGATGAGTTCGTTGCGCTAATGAAGGCCGAGGCTGAGGCGCTGCGTGTCGGCGACCCGCTGAACCTGAACAGCCAGATCGGCGCGGTGAATTCTGAAGATCAGTTGAAACGCAACCTTTCTTTCATGGATATGGCACAGGCCGAGGGTGGGCAGATCCTCACCGGCGGCACACGCATATTGGAGGGCACCGGTGGCAGCTATATGGCGCCAACCATCGTGACCCATGTGCAACCCGACGCGGTGCTGTTTCAGCGCGAGGTGTTTGGCCCGGTCCTGTCGGTCACCCGCTTCGATACCGAAGAAGAGGCGCTGCGTCTTGCCAATGCGACCGATTTCGGGCTGGCCTCGGGGGTCTGGACCGCGGACCTCAGCCGCGCACATCGGATGGTAGCAGGCATCCGCGCGGGTGTGGTGCATGTGAACACCTATGGCGGGGCGGACAATACCGTGCCGCTGGGCGGGGTTGGCCAATCGGGCAACGGGCATGACAAGTCCCTGCACGCGCTCGACAAATTCGTCGATCTCAAGACCGCGTGGATACAGCTGTGAGGGACGGGATGAAAACCATACTGGTCGCGGGCACCTATGACACCAAGGATGAGGAACTGCACTATATCGCCGATGTGATCCGTGGGCAGGGCGGCGATGTGCTGTCGATGGATGTGAGCGTGCTGGGCGATCCCTCCAAGCCCACGCATGTCTCGAAACATGAGGTTGCCGAGGCGGGCGGAAGCTCCATTCAGGCGGCGATTGACTCGGGCGATGAAAACACTGCGATGCAGATCATGGCGACCGGGGCCGCTGCCAAGGCGCTGGAGCTTTATCGTGCGGGTCGGATCGATGGGGTGATCGTTCTGGGTGGCACGATGGGCACCGATCTGGCGCTGGATCTCTGCGCCGCGCTGCCGGTGGGCGTGCCGAAATACATCGTCTCGACCGTGTCATTCTCGCCGCTGATGCCGCCGGAGCGGCTGCCTGCGGATGTGCAGATGATCCTTTGGGCCGGGGGGCTTTATGGGTTGAATTCGATCTGCAAGGCGTCACTGTCGCAAGCCGCAGGCGCAGTTCTGGGCGCGGCAAGGGCGGTCGAGCCGCCAAAACGCGACCGGCCGCTGATCGGCATGACCAGCTTTGGCAAGACCGTGTTGCGCTACATGGTGACGCTGAAACCGGCGCTGGAAGAGCGCGGCTTTGAGGTGGCGGTATTTCATGCCACCGGCATGGGCGGGCGGGCTTTCGAGAGCCTCGCTGCCGAGGGTGCTTTCGCTGCGGTCATGGATTTCGCCCCGCAAGAGGTGGCCAACCACCTGTTCGGCGGCCTTTCGGCGGGTAAGGACCGGATGACCAATGCGGGCCGCGCGGGCATCCCGCAGCTGGTGGCGCCCGGCTGTTATGATCTGGTGGATGTTGTGGGCTGGCAGCCTTTGCCGGAACACTTCCGGGATCGTCCCGTCCACGCCCATAACCGGCTGCTGACTTCGGCGGTTCTTAACACGGGCGAGCGGCGGCAGATGGCGCAGGCCCTTGCGGGCAAGCTTGCGCAGGCAAGCGCGCCGGTCGCCTTTCTGTTGCCGCGCGGCGGCTGCAATGAATGGGACCGGCCCGGTGCCGATCTGCATGATGCCGAGGGGCTGGCTGCGTTCTGCGATGAGATCGAGATGGCGCTGCCCGATAGCGTCGACCTGCATGCGCTGGACGCCCATATCAATGACGAGGTTTTCAGCGCGCGCGCGCTTGAGATATTCGACGATTGGGTTGCCCGGGGCGTGATCGACGCTCAGGCATAGACCCCTTCGGCGGCGGCGCGGATGTTGCGGATGTTTTCGCCATAAGCCGTTGGATCACCTACCGAGCCACCCCGGAACACCGCCGATCCCGCGACCAGCACATCCGCCCCGGCTTGCGCCACCAAGGGCGCGGTTTTGGCATCGACGCCGCCATCGATCTCGATATGCACCGGGCGGTCGCCGATCATGGACCGCAGCGCCCGGATCTTGGCGCTCATGTCGATGAACTTCTGACCGCCAAAGCCGGGGTTCACGGTCATCACGCAGATCAGATCGGTCAGGTCCAGTAGATGCGCCACCGCCTCGGCAGGGGTGCCGGGGTTCAGCGCGACACCGGCCTTGGCGCCGGTCGCGCGGATGGCCTGAAGGGTGCGGTGGATATGCGGTCCGGCCTCGACATGGGCGGTGATGACATCAGCACCCGCCTGCGCAAACGCGTCGATATAGGGATCGACTGGCGCGATCATCAGATGCACGTCCATCACGCCCTTGATATGCTTGCGGATGGCGGCGCAGGTGGCCGGACCGAAAGTGATATTGGGCACAAAATGCCCGTCCATCACATCCACATGCACCCAATCCGCGCCCTGCGCCTCGATGGCCTCGCATTCGGCGCCGAAATTGGCAAAATCGGCGGCGAGAATCGACGGGGCGATCTTGATGTTGCGGTCAAAGCTCATGGCGGCACCTCGGAATCTGGGGCATCTGGGAGTTGGCAGGCATATATAGGCTGATCGCGCGCGGCGATAGGCCCCTGTGGCGAATTTAGGCGCGGTAGAAGAGATAGCGATCCTTGGCGATCGTGTCCGGTCCGCTGATCTGCTCGAACCCGACCAGCGGCTGGCCCGACACCAGCAGTGCATCGGGGGCGAGAACCCGCGCGATCAGGGGGCTGAGGCGAGCGGCCTCGGCCACGTCGTCTTCTTTGATGCCGCGTCCGAAATCGTAATGGGCCAGGACGATCCGCGCGCCCTCGTCAGCAAGCCGTATGAGCATCGCCTCAGCCTCGCCCTGCAGAAAATCCTCATCCGGCGGAGTGCAGGAGGGATGGCAGGCCAGCACCCGGTCCATCACGCGGATACGGCGGTCAGGCAGGATTTCGCGCAGGTGGTCATAGGTGCGGCCATTGCCCAGCCCCATGTCCAGCACCTCGCCCGGCTTGCCAGCGATCTGCGCCGCCGCCCAGTTCAGCCCGTCGCGCTGGGCGCTCAGCCTGCGCAGCATCGAATCCAGTCGGCTCATGTCTTGGCGTCCTTCATTGTCTTGGCGCGGTCCACGGCACGCCCGGTCCATCGATCAGCCGTGTGACCATACCTTGGGTGAATTGCCAGATCGCGTCGTCATGGACAAGGTGATGCGTCAGCAGGCCATAAGGTTCGTCATTGTCCGTTCGCCCTTCGCGCCGGTCCCGCAACTGCGCCGTGGCCTGAGCGATCAGCGTATCCGGGTCGGCGAGACCGCGCGTACCGCGCCAGTCGACCGGGTCGAGATGGGTGTTGATTTGGTTCAGTCCGGGGGCGGCCTCGAGCGCCTTGCGCGGCGTGAAGGTCGACAGCATGTGATAGCCCAGCGGCGGCAGCCCTGCGATCACCGCGTCCGAGATGCGGTTCCAGGGCGGCACGAACATCGGGCAGAGATCATCCCCAAACAGATCGCGCATCCGGGCCAGCCCGCGCTCGGCATCCGCCAAGGCGGCCTCGACAGGCCGGTCGGCACCAAACTCGGATTTCTTGCTTTCGGGTTTCTGATGGTTGTGATGCGCCCAGCCATGCACCACCGGGATCAGGTTTTTGCGCCCCGAGAGATAGGCGGCCAGTGCAGGAACCGCCGGCTCCGGCACCACGGCCAGATGCACCGGCAGCCCGGTTTCAACGGACAGATCGTTCAGCCGGTCAAGTGCCGGTGAGGGTGCGGTGGCATCATCGTCCCGCCACCAGAGCGGCAGGGTCAGGCCTGCATGCTCCCACCGGGTCAGTTCGGCGTCGAGCGGGCTCCAGTCCGGTGTCATAACTGCGCCTCCAGCAGGGTTTCGACGATTTTGACGCTGCAGGCTGCCCCGTCGAACTGGCCGGTCGACCCGGTGTGGGGCGTCTGACGTGTGACCTGTCGGACCGAAGCGGCCAGTGCTTCGGGGGTCAGATCACCGCTGCGCAGCACCTCCATCGCAGACTCGCGGGCAAGGCTTTCGGCGCGCAGCCCCTGTTCGACCTCGTTACCCTCATCGAACGGAATCAGAACCGAGGGCGTGCCCGCCTGCAGCAGGTCCAGCGCGGTGTTGTAACCGCACATGCTGACCGAGGCGGCGGCATGATGGAGCATTTGCCGGAAATCCGGGCGGGCTTTTTCCAGGGTCACATTTGTCAGGCTATGTTCGCCCTGAAAGACCGCAATGCGCTCAGCGGCATCCTTACCACCGACCAGCAGCCGCCAGTGCAGATCGGGCGTCAGCGCCGCTGCGCCGAGGGCCGCGCGATAGATCGGTGTCCCGACCGAGCCGCCACCCGCGCTGACCAGCACTTCGCCGTGGCCCGCGCCCTCGGGATGTGGGCCGGAGGGGGGCGGGGCGACATAGCCGGTGTAATGCAGCTTGGCCTGCAGGGCGGGGGTGACGGGCCAACTGACCTCCAGCGGTGTCAAGGTCGGGTCGGAATGGACCAGAACGCCGCTATAGTGCTGCGCGATGATCTGTTCGGCCTTCTCGGCCTTGGCGGGTTTCGAGGGCGGCGCAAGGATATCGCGGATCGAGGCGAGGACCACCGGAGCTTTGGGCAGCGTTGCGGCAGTATCGAGAAAGGCGTTGAATTCGGCGCTGAGGATGCGCCTGCCGAATGGGAACAACTCGGTGATGATGACATCGGGCTCGAATTGGCGCAGTGCCGTGCAGAATGCGGCCTTGCGCGCGCACAGATACTCTGGCGTGGCCGCTTGTCCGCTCTCATCCAGCAGACGGGTGAAATCCACCCCGTCCGAGCGCAGGGGCGGCAGTTTCAGGGTGTTCAGGCCGTCATGGTTCAACTGCGGCGCGGGCATGCCGCCCGAGATCAGAAAGACCTGATGCCCCGCCGCGCCAAAGGCCCGGCCCAGTGTGAGCGCGCGGCTCAGATGGCCGGTGCCGAGCAGATGCGTCACGGCGATCAACAACTTCATTGCGGGGTCCCCTTGGCCGGAAGGCGGATGGGTTCGGGTTCGGGTGTCAGATCGGGCAGTGACAGAACATAAAGCCGGTTGCGCTTGATCCGAAACGGGGCGGGGCCGGAGAAATTCCACCCCCAGGCCCGCGCCAGCAGCACCCGCATCACGCCGATATGGCAAACCGCCAGCGTGTCGCGGTCCAGCCCGTTGAGCCAGGGATGCAATCTGTCACGCAGCCGGGCCGGGCTTTCACCACCCGGCGCGCGATAGTCCCAGCCCCAGTCCTCGATATGGCGAAAGCCGCTATCCGGCGTGGCAAGCAAATCGACACCGCGCTGCCCCTCCCAGTCGCCCCAATCCATCTCGGTCAGCGCAGCGACTGGCTCCGGATCTCGTTCCGAGACGATCCGGGCGGTTTCGACCGCACGTGCAAGCGGGCTTGAGCAGAGCGTTGCCTCTTGCCATGGCTCTGGCAGGCGGTACTGCATCAGGGCTGCCCGCGCCTCGTCATCCAGCGGAATATCGCTGCGCCCCTGAATGCGACCTGCGCGGTTCCATTCGGTATGACCATGACGCAGAAGGGCAAGTTTCGGCATGAGTCAGCCTTTCACCAGATCATCGAGCGTATCGCGCAGGGTGGCCGCAGCCGAGGGCAACAGGTGGGTTCGCGCGATCATGGCGCGGGCACGTGCGCCCAGGTCGCGCCGCATCTGAGGCGTTTCGCGCAACTGTCTTATCCGTCGCGCCAGCGCTTGCGGGCCTTCGCTTGGGTCCGGGTATTCTGCTGGCAACAGGATGTCACGGGTTCCGGGGCGATCCTGGGCCACCACCGGCAGGCCCGCAGCCTGCGCTTCGAGATAAACCATGCCGAACGCCTCATTCACGCCAGGCCAGAAGAACAGCGCCGCGCGGCGATAGGCCTCTCGCATGGCGTCGGGGTCAAGCTGGCCCAGAAACCGCACCTTGGCACTGAACGGGGCCATCAGGGCTTCGACCTGAGATCGGGCGGGGCCGTCTCCTGCGATCTGCAACTGCCAGTCGCCCTCTAAAAGGGCCAGTGTTTGGGCGAGGAGCGTGTAAGAGGCCAGCTTGTCGCCTGCCCGCATCATCGCTGCCGTCAGCATCGGGCCATCCAGCGAGGCGGCGGGCGGCAGCGCCTCATCCGGCAAAAAGGGGGGCAGGTGTACCAATTTCTGATCGCCAAAGCGTTCACGCTCCAACGTGATCAGATCGTTTGCGGTGACGTAGAGGATGGCGTCAGCCGCGTCGCTGGCTCGATGCGCATCCCCCGCAAACCCCGCCCAGGCACCGGTGAGGCGACTGCTGGCGCGGGTGCTTTCGATCTGCACATAGGGGATACCACGCGCTTGGCTCACCGCCGGGCCGAGCAGGTCGGGGGATTTGTAATAGCTGTGATAGGTGACCCAGATCGTGGTCTCATCGGGTAGATCACGGATCAGGCGCGCGACCTCGTCTTGCGCCTTGGCGCGCAGTTGGCTTTGCATGGCGGCATCGCCGCGCTTGTCATAGATGCGCAGGTCCGAGACCAGATCAGGCTCGTACCCGGCGCGCTGCAACACCCGCATCAGGTTGCGGGCCATTTCGCGATCGCCAGAGGGAATCGGGCTGTGCGGCGATTTCATCGGCGCGTAGAACGCGGCGCGCGACATGGGTCAGGCCGCCCCGCATAAATCGGACAGCCGGGCCGACAGGCGGGTTATGCCGGGTGCCATGCCAAAGGCGTCGCGTAGCCTTTCGAGCGCAGCCTCGGCCATCTGTTGCGTCCGTGCGGGGTCAGCCGCCATCTGCGTGATGGCATCCGCCAGCGCGTTCGGATCGTCGGTGACCAACAGCCCATGAATGCCCGAGGTGATGAATTCGGGGATCGCCGAGACCGGAGTGGACAGGATCGCCAAACGTTGCGAGGCGGCCTCCATCAGAACGTTGGGCAAGCCGTCGCGATCGCCATTGGCGGCAATGCGACTGGGCAGCACAAACAGATCGGCCTGCCGCATGGCGGCGATCACCTCGGGCTGATCGCAGGCACCGCGCCAGGTGATCCGGTCGGACAATCCGAGCTGACGCGCCCGCTCGGTGAGCGTTCCGGTCAGTTCGCCACCACCGATATGGGTCCAGCGCCAATCCAGATGATCCGGCAGCAGGGCGAATGCGTCCAGCAGCCTGTCAAATCCCTTCTTCTCGACCATGCGCCCGACCGAGAGCATATGAAACGGCGCTTTGGCGACGCGGGGCGCGCGCGGATCGGGCAGCGGAAAGCGGGTCAGGTCCAGCCCGTGATAGACCAGATCGATCCGGGTCGGGTCGTCTGAGAGCGACCGCAGATGCCGCGCGCCAAAGGCGGTACAGGTGGCCCCGAAAGTAGCTCCATGACTGGTGGCGGTCAGTTTTTCGCGCAACTCCCATTCCGGCGAGGTCCAGATATCCTTTGCATGTGCCGAAAAGCTCCAGGGCAGGCCGCGCATGATCGCGGCATAGCGGGCCACCGATGAGGGCGTATGCAGGAAATGGGCGTAAAGCCCGGTCACCGTATCGGGCAGTTCGGCGGCCAGCACGCAGGCCTGCCCGAAGCGGCGGATGCGGTTATGGGTCGGGTCACGGCGCAGGTCGGCGCGCCAGACGCGCCAGGCTTCGGCATATCCGGGCAGAGTGGCGGTGATGGCGCGGGCGGCCCAGACGCGGTCCGGCTCCTGATAGAGGTATTCCGGCAGGTAATGCACCGGCGCTTGCAGGCGGTCATGAAGCGGGTGGCGTTTCACGTCCGTCGGGTGGCGCAGCGACCAGATGTCGAACGTTTGCCCGGTCTCTTCCAGCGCGACAAGTTCCTGCGCAATGAAGGTCTCTGACAGGCGCGGCCAGCCCTTGACCAGCACCGCCAGTTTTGGCGGGGTGTGGCTCATTCGGCGGCCTGCTCGCCCGCTTCGCCCAGCAAAACAGCAACCCGGTGGGTGACGTAATCCAGCCCGTCCAGCAGCCCGTCACGGATCGCTTGCGAGGGCAGGGGTTGCTGCGGCAATTCGCGAATGGCGCGGATCATCGCCTCGGGCGACAGCCCATCGCGTTTTTCGTCCAGCATGCGGATCAGACCCAGCTGTTCAGCCCGCGAGGCGCGCAGCCATTGTTCCATACGCGGCACCATGCGCGGCACGATGACGGCGCGGCTGTCAAAGGACAGCACCTCGCAGAACGTGTTATAGCCGCCCATGCAGATCACACCGGCGGCGCCGGCAAACAGCGTTTCGATCTGTGATTCAAACCCCACCGCCGTCACCCGCCCGTTCAGTGCGGCGACGCGAGCCTCGAATTCGGCGCGCAGATCACCGGATAGGAAAGGGCCATAGACCAGCACCGCGCGCGGGTTCAGGTCGGGGTCCTGTTCATAGGCGCTGAGTACCAGATTGACCAAGGCGCGGCCATCGCCGCCGCCGCCGGGCGTGACCAGCACATAGGGCTGTTCGGGTGGCTCGTCGGTGGTGCCCAACTCGCGCCGCAGATAGCCGGTCCAGTGCATCCTTGCCTGTGCCGCGTTGGACAGCGGCAGCCCGGCTGTCGGGTCATAGATTGAACGCAGGCCGTAAACCCAAATCTCGTGATAGAATCGCTCGGTGGCGGCGATGGCATCCTTGCGCTCCCACTCGGCGGCCAGCACATCGGGCGCGTCCAGCACATCGCGCAGCCCCAGCACCAGCCTGGTGCGGCCCTGGCGCTGCAGCTTTTCAAGGGTGGGCAGCAACTCGCCGCGAAACCCGGTCGGTTCCTTGTCGACGATCAGGATATCGGGGTCATATTGCTCGGCGGTGGTCTGAATCAGCCCCGCGCGCAATTCGGTGACCTCTTCGATGCCCATTCCAATGGTGCGTGATGCGTAAGATCCGTCGCTGCGTTTGGTCACGCCGGGCAGGCGCACATGATCGACGCGCCGTGGGAACGTGAAACGCCCGGCAATGGGCGAGCCGGTCAGGATCAGCGCCGAGGCGCTGGGCTGCGCGGCGGTGATCGCGGCGGCCAACGCGCGTGAGCGGCGCAGATGGCCTAGGCCGAACGTATCATGGCTATAGAGCATGATGCGTGGCGCGCGCCCGGATTCGTCGTGTGTGCTGCCCCAGTTCATGCCTTGCCTAAAGCCTCAGATCAGCTTCGGTTTTGTCAAAAACGCCCTTGATGTCAAACAAAACCGCGCCGGGACGGCCGAGCGCGCGAATTTTCTGCGCCCCCATGTCGACGAATTGGCGATGACCGACAGCAACAATAATCGCATCATAGCTGCCGGTTTCGGGCGCAGGCGTCACCTCGAACCCGTATTCCTGTTTGATCGCCTCGGCATCTGCCCATGGGTCATGCAGATCGACGGTGACGGAATAATCCTGCAACTCGGTCAGGATGTCAGCCACGCGGGTGTTGCGGATATCGGTGCAGTTTTCCTTGAACGTGAAGCCCATGACCAGAACACGCGCCGTGCTGGGATTGATTTGGCGCGCCAGCATCAGCTTGATCAGTTCAGCGACCACATGACGGCCCATCGTGTCGTTGATGCGGCGCCCTGCCAGGATTACCTCGGGGTGATAGCCTGCCTGCTCGGCCCGGTAGGTCAGGTAATAGGGGTCGACCCCGATGCAATGCCCACCGACAAGCCCCGGCTTGAAGGGCAGGAAGTTCCATTTGGTGCCCGCCACTTCCAGCACCTCCAGCGTATCGAGGCCCAGCCGCGAGAAGATCAGCGAGAATTCGTTGACCAGGGCGATATTAATGTCGCGCTGGGTGTTTTCGATCACCTTTGCGGCTTCGGCGGTCTTGATCGAGCTGGCCCGGTGCACGCCCGCCTTGATCACCGGCGCATAGATTGCCTCGACCCGATCCAGCGTGGCACCATCCTGCGCCGAGATCACCTTGACCAGGCTTTCCAGCCCATGCGCCGCATCGCCAGGATTGACCCGTTCCGGCGAATATCCCAGCCGGATATCATTATAGAGGCGCAGCCCGCTCTCTTCGGCCAGCAGCGGGCCGCAGACCTCTTCGGTCACGCCGGGATAGACGGTGGATTCCAGAATCACCAGATCGCCGGGCACAAGATGCGGTGCGATCATCCGGCAGGCGGCGCGCAAGGGGCCAAGGTCCGGCGTCTTGGCGGAGGTGATCGGCGTCGGTATGCCAAGGATGTAGGTGGTGCAATCGGCCAGTTCCGCAGGATCGGCAGACAAATGCGCGCTGGTTTCCTGCAAAGCCTGGCCAGAGACTTCACCGGCGCGGTCATGACCGCCCAGCAATGCCGTGACATGCGCCTGGTCAGTGTCAAAGCCCAGTGTGTCAAAGCCCGCGCGCGCCAGCCCGAGCGCCAGCGGCAGCCCGACATAGCCAAGGCCCAGAACGGCAATTTTTTCACCTGCGGTTTGGCCTGTCACGCTGTTGATCTCCGACGGCAGTCTGTATGTATTCCGGCGTCCGCGCTCGCCACCGCGTCCTGTTAGTCAAAAGCCCGGGCTTTGGAAACTCGAAACCGACATAGGCGGTCCAAGCTGTGGCCTCAATACACGCTCGCGCAGCAGTGCTTCCATGTCATTTGAAGAGTGCAACCCAGTCCTGTAACGTCCTGTCAGTAAACAATTCCGGAAGTCACGATCCCATGATCCGTATTCTGTTCTGCCTGGCTCTGTCCGTGTGGCTGTCGCTGGCCCTGACCGGGCCGTCCCGGGCCCAATTATCCTATTTGCCCGGAGTATCTTCCTCGGAGGAGGCGGAGACCACCACCGAGGGGGATCTGGCCACTGCCATCCGTGACGCGTCAGAAGCCGGTGCAAGCGTGATCGTGATCGACAGTACCGGCAGGCTGGTCAGCGCTTCGGGCAGTACCGAAGCCGACGCGGGCGAAAATACCGATCCGATGGCCGAAGGCTCGCAGTTGATGAAGGCGCAGGAGCGGTTCTCGGAATTCCGCAAGTCATTGGATTCGCGGTTGGAAGCGCTGCCCTACTCGATCTTCGAAGTGCAGTATATCCTGCGGCAGACCAGCCCGGACGGTCGCATCATGACCTATGCGGAGGTCTTGTTCTGGAACGTGCTTTTTCTGCTTGTCGGGCGCTGGCTCTCGGTCGAGATTTACGGCAAGCGGATCGCGAAACGCTATGTGGTTGCGCGGATCAAGGAGGACCCGCAGGGCTTTCGCGACAAGATGCCGTTCCTGGTCTATCGCTTCCTCATGGGGATCGGCGGCACCGTGTTTGCGATGCTCTTTGCCGCGATTATCGGGTATCTGATCTTTGGTCCCACCGACGATATCTCGATCCAGTTTTCGGTGACGGCGGTGTTCACCGCTTACTTTCTGTCGCGCACGATCTCGGATCTGTGGCGCATGATTCTGTCGCCCTACCTGTCGCAATATCGCCTGCCGCCGTTCTCGGATCGTGATGCCAAACGGCTGTATATCTGGGCGAGCTTTGTGGCGACCTATGATATCTCGGCGGTGCTGTTTTCCACCTGGGTCGCCGATTTCGGGCTGAATTATAACGTCTATGCGATGGTCTACGGCGTGCTCTCTCTGGTCGGAGCGCTCGCCAATATTCTGATGGTGCTGTTCAACGCGCGCGCGATTTCCCATGCGATCCGCGGCGGCAGAGCGATCGAGCAGGTGTCTTTCCTGCTGCGGCTGATCTCGTTTGCTTGGGCACCGGTCATCCTGCTTTATATCGTGTTCGGCTGGTTCGATCTGGCGCTTGACCTGGTTCTGGAAAAACCTTCGCCAATCCCGCTGATAGCCGGAACCTACGCCATCTTCATGTCCGTGGTGGTGGCCTATGGTGCCATGAACTACCTGCTGGAGCGGTATTTTGCTCGCTCGCGCCATGTGCAGCAGATCAACGAGGAACTGGCAATTGCGGACGCCGAAGAGGACTGGGAAGAAGAGGTTCCCGCCCCCAAGGCCCACCCGATCGCCACCTACGAGGATCTGGCCCGCCGCGTTGCCGGGGCGCTTGCCTTTGTGGTGGGCGCATATGCGCTGATCGTGATCTGGTATCCCGATGCCAGCTGGACAGAGGACCTGCCGGTCGAACGGGCGCTGGATGTCATGGTGATCCTCTTCATCGGCTATATCGTCTATCACTTCTTCCGCATCTGGATCGACAGCAAGATCGCCGAAGAAACCGTCGATGAAGGAGAGGGTGAACTGGGCGATGAGGGCGGCGGCAGCAGCGCATCGCGGCTGGCGACGCTTCTGCCGCTGTTCCGCGGGGCAATCCTGGCGGTGGTGGTGGTCACCATCTCGCTCATCGCTCTGCTGGAGCTGGGTATCAATGTCAGCCCGCTCTTCGCCGGTGCCGGTGTGGTCGGTCTGGCCGTGGGTTTCGGCGCGCAAACGCTGGTGCGCGACATCTTCTCGGGCGCGTTCTTTCTGGTCGACGATGCGTTCCGCAAGGGCGAGTATATCGATATCGGCGACGTGAAGGGGACGGTCGAAAAGATCTCGGTCCGCTCGTTCCAGCTGCGCCACCATCTGGGCGCGCTCAACACAATTCCCTTTGGCGAGATCAAGGTGCTGACCAACTATTCCCGCGATTGGGTCATCATGAAACTGCCGTTACGGGTGACCTATGACACCGATGTGGAACGGGTGCGCAAGCTGATCAAGAATCTCGGAAAGGAGCTGCTAAAGGACCCGGTGATCGGCGAGAACTTCATCCAGCCCCTGAAATCGCAGGGCGTGATCGAGATGCAGGATTCGGCGATGATCATCCGGGTCAAGTTCATGACCAAGCCGGGCGATCAATGGCTGGTGCGCAAGAAGGTGTTCGAAGAAATCCGTGCACTCTTTGAGCGCGAAGGCATCCGCTTTGCCCATCGCGAGGTGACTGTGCGGCTCGCCGAAGGCAAACAGGCCGACGAGTTGTCACCTAACCAGAAAGAGGCCGTGACCGGCGCGGTGCAGGCGGCGATAGATGAGGATTATCTGGACGATATCGGACCGGGCGGCGGCGATGGTCCCTGACCATCGCTTTTGCAAATACCTCTGAGGGGCACTTCTGCTGGTTCGGGCGCGGCGAGCGTGTTGGGTTCAAGCCACGCGCGGTATCGTGCGGCTTCCCTCAGCAAACCCTCTCAGATCCAGAAGTCGCCGATCACGTCCGTAACCCGATCATCGTTGCTCTCAAGATAAACAATATCGACATCGCGATCGAACTCTGGCGCCACGCCCTCCACGAGGATTCGTTGCTCGCCGTTGTTTTGTACCCGGATCAGCACATCTGATCCGGCGGTCAGTACCTCGACGTCTGATTCCGTGACGCCGATCAGCCAGATCGCGTCCCAATCGATCTCAAAATCCGTGATCCTGTCATCACCGAAAGCTCCGTTGAACAGGAACGTATCGGGTGCGCCGTCATAGGAGACATTCAGAGATGTGTTTCCGGAGATCGTGTCGTTTCCACGGCCGCCGATGAGAAAATCGGCGCCATCGCCACCTTGAACCGTGTCGTCATTTGCATTGCCGAACACCAGATCGACGCCGCCGCCGCCTTGCGCAAAGTCGTTTCCTTCGCCGCCTAGAATCGTGTCACCGCCATTTTGCCCGAACAGCCTGTCTTTACCGCCGGCTCCTTCCAGAAAATCTGCCCCATCGCCGCCGAAGATACGATCGCACCCTGAGTCACCCACAATCGTATCGGCCCCGGTAAGCCCGCGAAGCCCGTCGCTTCCCGCGCCGCCAAAGATGAGATCGGCCCCGTCACCACCGTTGATCTGATCTTTCCCTTTGGCGCCGAACAACAGGTCATTTCCTGTGCCACCTTCGATCAGGTCGTGCCCGGTTCCACCACCTATGGTGTCATCACCCTGCTGGCCACGCAGACTGTCATTGCCTTTGCCGCCCCAGATGGTGTCATTCCCGCCCAGCCCTTCGAAACTGTCATTCCCGCCAAAACCGCGCAGCTTGTCGGCGAAGGTCGCGCCGATAAAGACGTCATCGAAATCGTTCCCGACATAGTCCCATTGCGTCGGACCAAGCAGATTCTCGATGAAGGTCTGCTCGATCGAGGCGGTGTTCAATGTATTCAGCGTTGGGCCGTAATCGGTGACATGCCAACTGTTGCCGTCGTTGTCAGTTGCCATGAAGCTTGACACCCGCCCGGTATAGCGCCCGTCACCGGTAAGGCCAAAACCGCTTCCAAACACAACCATGGTGATCGACGACGTGGAATCAAATCCTCCCTCAAAAGGCCCGAGCGTGGCGACGCTGTCACTAACAACTGCGAAACTGTCTTTCTGCAAGGCGAGCCCCCTTACAAAATTCGGGCCGCCAAAATCACCGTTGCGAATAATCCTTGCCACGTCTCAATTCTCCCATTTTGAGTAACTATTAAAAACCATCTTTGCTTGTTAATGGGAATTGTTTTTATGTATCGAGAGGTTCACATTTTTATTGCATGCTTGAGTTGCAAGGGCTGCCCGCACAACGATCCGAAGCTTTCGAACAATGCCCTGATTCGCCTTCGTAATCGGCGCGCCGGTCTGTCCCCCGTGATCAGAACCACTGCCCGGGTTCCATGAGGCCCAGATCCAGCAATTGGCGGGAATGCCATTCGAAGGGGGTTGAATTGTGCCAGTGGAAACTGTGGATATCGAATTTTGATCCTGGGTTGCGCTTCAGCGCCTTGGCGGTGCGGAAAGAACAGATCGCCGCCGTCAGGTTGTGATGCCAGGGGCAGGCATAGGTGTTGTATTCCTGCTCGGCAAAGGTGTGGTTGGGTAGCAGTTCCAGACCGGGTGCGGATTTGAACAAAGCGATCCGGTCGATCTTGCGGCTGTCTCTTGGGATGTGTTCCTCAAACCGCCAACGCACGCCGCCGAAGAAATCCAACTGGCGTTCCCTCGGTTGTCCGGTGATCGGGTCGGTTCGGGCGAGGGCGTAGTAGCCTGATTTGTCCAGATGTGCCCGGTCCAGCGACACGCCGTTGGGCGCATGCCCCAGATCATCTGCATAAAGGTCGATCACATAGGTCAGCATGGCGTCGCGGCGCTCTTCCTGGTGGAAGGCCAGCATCTCGCCCACGCTGCGGGTCTCGCAAAACGGATAGAACAGATATTCCGCATTATAGCAGTAATACGTCCACCGCCCCGATGTGGCTGCGATCACCTGGTTGACGGCAGCTGTTACTGCGCCTTCGGGGCCGCAGTCGAAGCTGATGCGATGCACGCGCGACTCGACATCTTGAGGCAGTGAAAACGCATCCGGCATCAGCGCCAGGACCGTTCCGAAGCCGCATTGCAGGTGATGGCGCAATGTTGTTGCGACCTCGACGTCATCTTCGACGAAGATCAGCGCCAGCGGCGCGGCTCCCGGCAAGGCGGTGTCCTGTTCCAGAAATCGGTCGAGCGTTGGGTGCTGCATCAGGGTCCTGTGGTTTGCGGCGCTGGCATGCTGGCACAAATTCGGTTAATTGCAGCCGCATTGCAAGCGATGCGCGTAGCGTATAGACGCCTGCGTCGATCCCGCCAGTGCAAAGGCCACGCCCGATGTCCGAACCCAAGAAACTCTTCATCAAGACCTATGGCTGTCAGATGAACGTCTATGACAGCGAGCGCATGGCAGAGGCGCTGGGCGGGCAGGGCTATGTCGAAACCCAAAGCGCCGATGACGCCGACATGATCCTGCTGAACACCTGCCATATTCGCGAGAAGGCGGCGGAAAAGGTCTATTCCGAACTTGGCCGCTTCAAGGGGCTGAAGGCGGAGAAACCCGACTTGAAAATCGGCGTCGCGGGTTGCGTGGCGCAGGCCGAGGGCGAAGAGATCATGCGCCGTCAGCCTCTGGTCGATCTCGTTGTCGGCCCGCAAAGCTATCACCGCCTGCCCGAGATGGAGGCCAAGACCCGCCAGGGCGCCAAAGCGCTGGACACGGATTTTCCCGAAGAGGACAAGTTCGAGCAGTTGAAAAAGCGCCCCAAGGCGAAACGCGGTCCCACCGCCTTTTTGACCGTGCAGGAAGGTTGCGACAAGTTCTGCGCCTTCTGCGTGGTGCCCTATACCCGTGGGGCCGAGGTCAGCCGCCCGGTCGATCGCATCCTGAATGAGGCCCGCGATCTGGTCGAACGTGGCGTGCGCGAGATCACGCTGCTGGGCCAGAACGTCAACGCCTATCACGGGGCCGGGCCAGCGGGCGATATGACACTGGCGCAACTGATATGGCAGTTGGACAAGATCGACGGGCTGGAACGCATCCGCTTCACCACCTCGCATCCCAATGACATGGGCGACGACCTGATCGAGGCGCATGGTACCTGCGACAAGCTGATGCCTTATCTGCATCTGCCGGTGCAGTCGGGCTCGGACAGAATCCTGAAGCGCATGAACCGGTCGCACACCGCCGAAAGCTATCTGCGGTTGATCGAGCGCATTCGCGCGGCGCGGCCCGATATCCTGATGTCGGGCGATTTCATTGTTGGCTTCCCCGAAGAGAGCGAGGCGGATTTTCAGGCCACGCTCAATCTGGTGGAAGAGGTCAAATATGGCTACGCCTATTCCTTCAAATACTCGACCCGGCCCGGAACGCCTGCGGCTGAGCGTCCCCAGGTCGACCTGGCTGAGGCCGATGATCGCCTGCAGCGTCTTCAGGCCCTGATCACAAGGGATCAACGATCTGTTCAGGATTCGATGGTAGGTCGTGAGGTCAAGGTCCTGTTTGAAAAGCCCGGGCGTCTTCCGGGGCAGATGGGTGGCAAGTCAGACTATCTGCATGCGGTGCATGTGGATGATGCCGATGTCGAGATCGGTGATCTGCGCCGTGTGCGCATCGTTGACTCGGCGGCAAACTCCTTGCGGGGTGTTCTGGCATAAAAATGCCGCCGCAACGTCAATGACGTTGTGGTGGCAGTGTACAGGTTGTGTGTTTTGCGCTACACCGGCCCAGATGTAGTAATTTGCGTGTGGCCGGGCGGATAAAGCGATGCTCTGGTCGATCACGTGTGAAACTTCGAGTATGTGAGGGGGCTCACGATGAAAAAATGGAAATCCGCTCTGGGCTTCAAAGCGATCCCGGGACTCCTTTTGGCGGCCAGCGCCGCCAGTTCCGTCCTTGCGGGGAATGTGCAATCGCCCTTGCAGGACCCGGTTGTCGATGCGCCGGAGCCGCCGAACTGGGACGGGTTTTATGTTGGCGGTTCAGTTGCCTACAGTCTCGGGTTTAGCGACCGGTTTGGTGTCTCGGACGACCTTGGCCGGATCGGTGACGTTGGAGATCAGAAGCCAGATGGTTTTTCGGGCGGAGTGCGTGGCGGCTGGCGGGACTCGATACGGTTCGCCACAGGTCGTCAGTATGTTTACGGTTTTGAAGTCGCTTATGATCTTGCCAATATCGAGGGTTCGGCGTCAGGTGAAGTGAATGGCATTTCTTCTGAAAGCGAATCTAAGATCAACGATCAGTTTAGCTTGCGGTTCAAGGGCGGGATTTCCAACAGGTCCGCGCGAACGCTCTATTTCAGTTCCATTGGATATGTAAATGCGGAGGTCGAAACTGGCCTGACAGCTGGCGCTTTTTCGTCCACGGTTGATGATCGGCGCAGCGGCTACTCGCTCGGTTTGGGGGTCGAGCACAAGTTGAGCGAACGGCTGTCGCTGACTGGCGAGTACGAATACGTGAAACTCAATTCGAAGACGGTTGATCTGGGGCAGGATATATCGACCAAATCAACGCCTCGATATCACGGTTTGCGGCTGGGCGTGAATTTCCGGTTTTGAGGCGCTTGCGATTTGATCGGTTCAGGCCGCGTGACACGCTTGTCGTTGCCACGATTTGTTTCAGCGAGATGAAAAAGCGCGACATGCGCTTGCACGCGGGACGCGATGTTGGCTACGCTCGACCCAGACTGCCAACACAGGAGAGCGGATGGCCATAGGTGCCCTGAACCCACCGCAGGAAGACGCGCCCAAAGAGGTGCTTCTTGAGTTTCCCGACAACCGTTTGTTGATTGATCTTTGCGGAGAATACGACCGCAATCTTGCCCAGATCGAAGAGAAGTTGAGCGTGCAGATTCTGCGGCGCGGCAACCAGCTCGCGATTCTCGGCGATGAGACGGCGCAAAAGCAGGCCGAGGAGGTGCTTGAGTCGCTCTATGAGCGGCTGCAGGATGGCCGCCCGGTCGAAGCGGCCGATGTCGATCGCGAATTGCGCATGGGCAATTCCGAGCAGGGCACCGGCGCGCGCGACGGTGACCAGCTCGAAATGTTTACCGGCGAAAAGGTCGAGATCAAGACCCGCAAGAAGCTGGTCGAGCCTCGCACGGATGCGCAGAAAGCCTATGTGCTGTCGCTGTTTGAAAACGAACTGGCCTTTGGCATAGGCCCCGCCGGGACGGGCAAGACCTATCTGGCCGTGGCAGTTGGCGTGTCGATGTTCATCACGGGGCTGGTGGATCGGATCATTCTCAGCCGTCCGGCGGTCGAGGCGGGCGAGAAGCTCGGGTACCTGCCCGGCGACATGAAGGACAAGGTCGATCCCTACATGCAGCCGCTTTATGACGCGCTGAATGATTTCCTGCCGGGTAAGCAGATTGCCAAGCTGATCGAAGAGAAAAAGATCGAGATCGCGCCGCTGGCCTTTATGCGGGGCCGGACGTTGGCCAATGCCTTTGTGGTGCTGGACGAGGCGCAGAACGCCACGACCATGCAGATGAAGATGTTCCTGACCCGGCTGGGTGAGGGCTCGCGCATGGTCATCACCGGCGACCGGAGCCAGGTGGACCTGCCACGCGGCGTGCCCTCGGGTCTGGCCGATGCGGAACGCTTGCTGGGTCATGTGCCGGGGATCAATTTCAGCTATTTCACCGCCAAGGATGTGGTGCGTCACCCGCTTGTCGCCGCCATCATTGAAGCGTATGAGGCCGATTCTGGACGCGACTCCGCCTCCCGGACCGGCTAGGCGCGGTCCGGCGGCGCGGCAACGTCCCTGATTTTGCCGAGGCACGCATGGAGCTGGACCTGACACTGGAAGATACCCGCTGGGGCGACCTGTCGCAGTTGGCAGAACGGGCCGTCGTCGCGGCGCTGGACCATCTGGGGATCGAATCGGACAGCTGCGAGGTGAGCCTGCTGGCCTGCGGTGATGCGCGGATTGCCGAGCTGAACGGGGCCTTTCGCGACAAAGTGACGCCCACAAACGTGCTCAGCTGGCCCTCGGTCGAGCTGGCCGCAGACAGAGATGGTGGCACACCCGAACTGCCAAAGCCCGATTTCACCGGCGAAATCGGCTTGGGAGACATCGCGATATCCTATGACACCTGCGCCAGAGAGGCCGAAGCGTCGGGCAAAAGATTGCAAGATCACGTGACCCATTTGATCGTTCATGGCGTGTTGCATCTACTGGGGTATGATCACGTCCGTGACGCTGATGCCACTCTTATGGAGGGGCTTGAGGTCGAGATACTTGGCAAACTGGGTCTGGATAACCCATATAGTGAGTTTGCGGGGCCGGATGGACCGCGGGATTTGGATCAGGATTAATGGACGACATAGACGGCAGTTCTAGCGCAGCGCATCGCGCGCAGAGTGAAAGTGACAGCGACCGGACCAGCGACAGGGCAGGATTGCTCGGTCGGATCATGGGGGCCCTGTCTCCGGGTGAGCCACCGGAAGAAACACCACAAAACGGACCCGGTCGGCCTGTGACGCAGTTGCCCGGCATGGTCAACCTGCGGCGGTTGCGGGTCGAGGATGTCGCTATCCCCACGGCCGAGATCGTCTCGGTCCCCGGGACAATCGCTCGAGAGGAGCTGGTCAAGGTCTTTCGCGAAAGCGGGCTGACGCGGCTGCCAGTCTATGAAGGAACGCTCGACACGCCGCTTGGGTTTGTGCATCTCAAGGATTTCGCGCTGACCCATGGGTTCAACGGCAATTCCGCCACTTTCGATCTGACCACGATGTTGCGTCCGATGCTCTATGTGCCGCCCTCGATGCCTCTGGGCGTGTTGCTGGCCAAGATGCAGGCTGACCGTTGCCACATCGCACTGGTGATCGACGAATATGGCGGCGTCGACGGGTTGCTGACCATTGAGGATCTGCTGGAACAGGTGGTCGGAGAGATTGAGGACGAGCATGATCCTGGCGAGGATCAGACCTGGGTCAAGGTCAAACCGGGATGTTATGTCGCGCAGTCCCGGACCCCGTTGGATGAATTCGAGGCCGAGATCGGCCAGTCCCTGACCAGCCACGAGGACGTCGACGAGGAAGAAATCGACACGCTGGGCGGGCTGGTTTTCATGCTTTCTGGGCGTGTGCCTGCAAGGGGCGAGGTGGTGGTGCATCCCGACGGCCCTGAATTCGAAGTGATCGAGGCCGACCCGCGCCGCATCAAGCGATTGCGCGTCATGCTGCCGGACACCGCCGGATGATCCAGCGGTCGCGGCTGGCGCTGGCAGTAGTGCTTGGCCTTGTGGCAGCGCTGGGGCTGGCGCCCTACCATCTGTGGCCCGCGACGCTGGGTGCCCTGATCTGCCTTCCGGTTCTTGGTTTGCAGGACCGTACGCGCAAGCAGGCGGCCCTGATCGGCTGGGCCTTCGGTCTGGGGTACTTCGGCCATGGCCTGTCCTGGATCGTCGAGCCGTTTCTGGTGGACATTCCCCGCCATGGCTGGATGGCGCCATTTGCGCTGGTGTTCATGGCAGGCGGGCTATCGATGTTCTGGGCGGCGGCGTTCTGGGTGGCGGCAGCACCGCGCCTGGGGGGCGTCGGGCGCAGTTGGATCTTGGTTTTCACCTGGTCGCTGGCCGAGTTTGCGCGGGCCTATGTGCTGACCGGGTTCCCCTGGGCCGCGTTCGGGCAGATCTGGGTCGATACCTCGCTGGCGCAATCGCTGCCCTATATCGGCCCGCAGGGCTTGGCCATCGCCACCTTGGCGTCCACGCTGCCATTGGGGGCTGCGATAAGCGGTACGGGAGCCGCGCTGCCGCGCGCGCTGAACACTGTGCCCGCGCTTTGCCTGCTGGTGGTTGCGATATCGTTCAGCGCTGGGCCGCCTCCGGCGACGCTGACCGGCAAGACCGTGCGGCTGGTGCAACCCAATGCGCCGCAACACCTGAAATGGGACCCGACGCATATTCCGCGCTTTTTCCGGCGTCAGATCGAATTCACCGCAGCCGGGCCCCGGCCTGATTTGATCGTCTGGCCGGAAACCGCTATCCCGACCTGGCTGGACGAAGCCGGGGGCGTGTTCCGCACCATCAGTGATGCCGCCGGGGGTGTTCCGGTTGTTCTGGGCATCCGCCGTTATGACGGGACCCGGATTTACAACTCGGCGGTCTATCTGGATGGCGAAGGTGCGCCTGCAAGTGTTTATGACAAGCATCATCTGGTACCGTTTGGAGAGTACGTGCCATTTGGCGATCTGCTGGCCCGGGTCGGTATTCAGGGCTTCGCCACCAATGCCGGGCAGGGGTTCAGTGCTGGCCCAGGACCGGAACTCATGTCACTTGGACCCATTGGAACCGCCCTGCCGCTGATTTGTTACGAGGCGGTGTTCCCGCAGGATGTGGGCGCGGCCCCATCACGCCCCGACATGTTGCTGCAAGTGACCAATGATGCGTGGTTCGGGTCTTGGTCCGGCCCCTATCAGCACCTGGCGCAAGCCCGGATGCGCGCGATCGAGCAGGGGCTGCCCATGGTGCGCGTGGCCAATACCGGCGTGTCGGCTATGATTGATCCCTACGGAAGGACAATTGCCGAGATACCGCTGGGCGTAGACGGATATATTGATGCAAGCCTGCCCGCGCCACGCGGATCGACCTTTTATGCGCAGAGCGGTGATCTGCCAGCATTTCTGTTCCTTCTCTTTGGACTCAGCGTCGCGATTGTCCTGCAACGCAAGTGCGCAGGCTGATTTTGCGATTGACCCGCGCCTGCACCGCGCGTATCCGGGGTCGAACCCACCACAACGGCTTCCTGGCGTGGTTGGGAAACATTTAATGGAGCACTTACATGTCCCGACAGAATTACATCTTCACTTCGGAATCCGTTTCCGAGGGCCATCCCGATAAGGTTTGTGACCGGATCTCGGATGCGGTCCTCGATGCCTTCCTGAGCGAAGAGCCCGAAGCGCGCGTTGCCGCGGAAACCTTTGCCACAACCAACCGCGTCGTGATCGGCGGCGAAGTCGGTTTGTCGGATCAGGACAAGCTGCACGAATATATGGGCAAGATCGACCAGATCGCCCGCGACTGCATTCGCGATATCGGCTATGAGCAGGACAAGTTCCACTGGAACACCTGCGAGATCACCAACCTGTTGCATGAACAATCCGCCCATATCGCGCAAGGCGTCGATGCCTCCGACAACAAGGACGAAGGCGCGGGCGATCAAGGCATCATGTTCGGTTACGCCACCACCGAAACTCCGGCGCTGATGCCGGCCCCGATCCAGTATAGCCACGCGATCCTGCGGCGGCTGGCCGAAGTGCGCAAGAACGGCACAGAACCCGCGCTTGGCCCGGACGCCAAGTCGCAGCTGTCGGTGATTTATCGCGATGGCAAACCGGTGGGCGTCAGTTCGGTCGTGCTGTCGACCCAGCATCTGGACGAGGCGCTGACCTCGGACGATATCCGCCAGATCGTTGAACCCTACATTCGCGAAACGCTGCCCGATGGCTGGCTGAGCCCCGAGACCGAGTGGCACGTGAACCCGACGGGCAAATTTGTCATCGGCGGCCCCGATGGCGACGCAGGCCTGACCGGACGCAAGATCATCGTGGATACCTATGGAGGCGCGGCGCCCCATGGCGGCGGCGCGTTTTCCGGCAAGGACCCGACCAAGGTGGACCGTTCGGCGGCTTATGCGGCGCGCTATCTGGCCAAGAACGTGGTCGCGGCTGGCATGGCGGAACGCTGCACGATCCAGCTCAGCTATGCGATCGGTGTCTCCCGGCCGCTGTCGATCTATGCGGATACCCATGGCACGGGCCTAGTGCGTGACGCCGAGATCGAAAAGGCGATTGATCAGATCATGGACCTGACCCCGCGTGGCATCCGCTCGCATCTGGACCTGAACAAACCGATCTATCAGCGCACCGCCGCTTATGGCCATTTCGGTCGCGAGCCGAGCGCGGATGGCGGTTTCAGCTGGGAACGCACCGATCTGGCAGAAGCGCTCAAGCGCGCGGCCTGATTGAGTTCAAGCGAATTTGCAAAGGCGGTCCACGGGCCGCCTTTCGTTTTTTCAGCCCGGTATTGCAGCGCGCCGCGCAAATCTTTATGGGCCTCGCCATGAGCACCCAGTCGCCCGCCCGCCCGCACAGAAACTTCTATGGCCGCCTGAAGGGCAAGACCCTCAAGCAGAGCCAGAAGACCTATCTGGACGAAGACCTTGCCGCGCTTTCACCTGGCGCGGTGGACTGGGACGCGAACCCCGAACGCACCCCGCTGGATCTGGATGCCCGCTTTGACGGCAAGCCAGTCTGGCTGGAGGTCGGATTCGGCGGTGGTGAACATATGGTGCATCAGGCTGCAGCGAACCCGGATGTGGGCATCATCGGGGCGGAGCCCTACATCAATGGCGTGGCGATGCTGCTGGGCAAGATTCGGCGCGCGGATGTCAGTAACCTCGCCGTGCATCCCGGCGATGCTCGCGACCTGATGGATGTGCTGCCCGATGCATCGATTGCAAGAGCTTTCCTGCTCTATCCCGACCCCTGGCCCAAGAAACGCCACCACCGCCGCCGGTTCGTGACCCAGGAGCATCTGGAGCCACTGGCGCGTGTCATGAAGCCCGGCGCGATCTTTCGCGTGGCGACCGACATCCCCGACTATGTGCGCCAGACCCTGGAAGAGGTGCCCAAGGCCAGTTTCGACTGGCTGGCCGAGCGTCCCGCTGACTGGCGCGCGCCCTGGGATGACTGGCTGTCGACGCGGTACGAACAGAAGGCCCTGCGCGAAGGCCGGGTGCCGCATTATCTGACCTTCCGCCGCGCCGGTTAGGCATCGTTCAGCGTATTGAACACGCGGCCCTTGGCGAACCAGGCGATCCCGAAAGCCCAGAGCGCCGTCGCCTCGACAAAGAAAGTCAGGTTCAGGCTGTTCCACCAGTCAAGGAAGCCCGGACCACCGATCGCCCCCTTGATCGCCAGCAGCGCGACGCATGCCAGAATGGTCAGGCCGCAATAGCTGTAGAGCCGGTTACGCTTGCGCTTGCTTTCGATCAGAACGCCGTTTCGCTCATGCCGGGCGGGGACCACCCGTTTCAGGACGATCAGGCAGTAAAGACCGAGATAGATGAACAAGATACCCGCAGCCGTTAAGTGCCAATCGCTGGCCGCGCTGAAGAGATTGAAAAATCCCTGCCCGGGTGCCTCGGCGACCGTGAGGGGATCGCTATTGGTGACCTGTGCGAAGACACGTGACAGGAAGATATCGCGACCTTCGCAGCCGGTGCCCAATGTCGCGACTGTCGCCACGATGAAAGCCCCGATCCCGGCGATAGTGCTGCCCCTGTCTTCAAGAATGTGCTCGCCGGTATAGGCGATGAGAAACCCGCCAATGAAGTAGAGCAGGCCGACAAAAACCGGGCCAAGTCTCTGATCATAATAGAAATGGCTGATGCTGTCGCGAAAGCAGCTGCCGAAACCGACTGACCCGATGCCGAGAACCAAAGGCAATCCGATTGCGACCCCACCAACAAGAACCGCCAATCGGTTGAGGATCGCCGTGTTGTCGGTCTGGGCCCTTTGCGGCTGAAACAGATGCTCAGGGCCCGTTTCAAGAAACGTTTTCAAAAAAGACATGGGGTACTCACAATTCAGTTCGACAATGAAACCAGCATAGCACAACCCATGGATGCGGCGAAGATGAGATGCCAGGGTCGGACTCTGTGGCATCGACAGGAGAGACGCAGGCGATACACTGAAGGCGCCAATATCACCTCACAAGGTATTTTCCATGTCCGGTTTTCGCATCACCAACTGCCATATCCACCTGTTTCACGCCGGCCATGTGCCCGAGGATTACCCTTACCGGTTCCTGCGCCTGTTCAAGAAAGCGCCGTTTCTGGTGCGCGGGCTGGCCTTTCTCATGCGGTTGATTGGCCAGCATCCGGTGGCGGAAAAGCTGGACCGGCTCCATCGCTTTCAAAAGGAAACCCAGTCGGAAAGCCAGCGGGCGATCTTGGAAAATGTCCAGCAACACTATCCCAGCACTACACGCTTCGTGGTGCTGCCGATGGACTTGTCAGCTTTTGGCTATGGCAGCCCGCGCCTTGCTCTGTCTGCGCAACATGATGAGTTGGCGGAACTGGCCCGCGATCCGGATTTGCGGGGGCGCGTGATCCCGTTTGCCACCATAGACCCGCGCGCCGATCGGCAGGGGAGCGAAGTTTGGCGCGCGGTGGATGATTTGGGGTTCCGGGGCGTGAAAATCTATCCGCGGCTGGGCTTTGCCCCCGATGATCCGCGCCTGATGCGGCATGTCTACCCGAAGATGGAAGAAAAAGGCCTGCCGCTGATGACCCATTGTTCGCGCGGCGGCGTGCAGGGGCGGGAGTTGAGTGATCACTGGGCGGACCGGTATACCGAGCCGGATGCCTATGCCCCGATCCTGAAGGTCCATCCGAACCTGCGGATCTGCCTTGCCCATTTCGGCGGGCAGCGCGATTGGTCGGCATATGTGAACCCTGACCGCAGCAATCCCTTCGCCGACGAGTATCGCAACAACTGGCAGGTGCGCATCCGCCAGATGATCGAAAGCGGTGACTATCCCGGCCTCTGGACCGATATCTCTTACACGTTGTTCCATTTCGAGGATTTCATCCCTTTCCTGCGCCTGTTCCTGCTGGGCGAGGATGAAGGGGCGGAACGCCTGCGCAGCCGGGTGTTGTTCGGGTCGGATTTCTACATGACGCGGCAGGAAGCACTGTCGGAAAAGGCGGTGTGTTTCCGGTTGCGCAATGCGCTGGGCGAAGAGGTGTTCCGCCGGATCGCCGAAGAGAACCCGGCAAAATGGCTGGGCGAGACCTGAGCGGAGCATGTGGTCCTGCCGCCAGGGCCGTTCGACCGGCCTTGCGCCATTCCCGCTGGACCCGGCTTGACCAATTCGGTAATCGGCCTGTGGTCGCTGAATTGAAGGAGCCCCCATGTCCGGACACGGTACGCCTATCCCCATGACCTCGCATCCCTGCGGTCCGCTGTCCGGAACCGCAGAGGTGCCGGGCGACAAGTCGATCTCGCACCGGTCGCTGATCCTGGGTGCCTTGTCCGTGGGCGAGACCCGGATCACCGGGTTGCTGGAAGGGGATGACGTTCTGGACACCGCCAAGGCGATGCGCGCTTTCGGGGCAGAGGTCACCGATCATGGCGGCGGCGAATACACGGTGCATGGGGTAGGCGTCGGTGGGTTTGCCGAGCCCGATCAGGTGGTCGATTGCGGCAATTCCGGCACCGGCGTGCGGCTGATCATGGGCGCGATGGCGACCTGTCCGATCTCGGTGACCTTCACCGGGGATGCCAGCCTCAATGGCCGCCCGATGGCGCGGGTCACCGATCCGCTGGCGCTGTTTGGAACGCAGGCCGTGGGGCGCGCGGGCGGGCGCCTGCCGATGACGCTGGTCGGCGCCGCTGATCCGATTCCGGTGCGTTATGAGGTTCCGGTGCCCTCGGCGCAGGTGAAGTCGGCAGTGCTGCTGGCTGGTCTGAACGCGCCCGGCCAGACCGTGGTGATCGAGCAGGAGGCGACCCGCGATCATACCGAGCGGATGCTGGCGGGCTTCGGAGCCGAAATTACGGTCGAAGAGACCGACGAAGGCCGCGTGATCACGCTGACCGGACGGCCCGAGTTGAAGCCGCAGGTCATCGCGGTTCCGCGCGATCCCTCCAGCGCGGCCTTTCCGGTCTGCGCGGCGCTGATCACGCCGGACTCTGATGTGCTGGTGCCGGGCATCGGACTGAACCCGACCCGTGCCGGTCTGTTCACCACATTGCGCGAGATGGGCGCGGACCTGAGCTATGAGAACGAGCGTGTCGAAGGCGGCGAACCCGTGGCAGATCTGCGTGCAAAATACTCGCCCGACATGACAGGGATCGAGGTGCCGCCCGAGCGCGCCGCCTCGATGATCGACGAATACCCGGTGCTATCGGTTGTCGCCGCCAATGCAACTGGCACGACCATTATGGCGGGTGTGAAGGAATTGCGCGTCAAGGAGAGCGACCGGATCGACGCCATGGCGCGCGGGTTGCGCGCCAATGGTGTGACGGTTGAGGATGGCGAAGACTGGTGGTCGGTCGAAGGGCTGGGTATCGGACAGGTTCCCGGTGGCGGCACCTGCGAGACCTTTCTGGACCACCGCATCGCCATGTCCTTCATGGTGATGGGCATGGGCGCGAAGGCGCCAGTTACCATCGATAGCGGCGGTCCGATCGCCACCTCCTTCCCGGTCTTCGAGCCGCTGATGGCGGGTCTGGGCGCGCGCTTGCAGCGCAACAATCGGTGAGCAGCCGGATGCCGTTCACCATAGCCGTTGACGGCCCGGCAGCGGCGGGCAAGGGGACACTCTCCAAGGGGCTGGCGGCGCATTTCGGGTTCGGTCATCTGGACACCGGCTTGCTTTACCGCGCCGTTGGACGTCGGATGCTGGGTGGCGAAGACCCGGTTGCCGCAGCCCGCAGCCTGCTGCCCGAGGATATAGACCGCGCCGATCTGCGCACCCCGGACGTGGCTCAGGCAGCCTCGAAAGTGGCAGTGATCGGCGATGTGCGGGCTGCGCTGGTGGATTTCCAGCGCGCTTTTGCCCGCCGGGCCGGGGGCGCGGTGCTCGATGGGCGTGACATTGGCACGGTGATTTGCCCCGATGCCGAGGCCAAGCTGTTTGTGACCGCGAGCGCCGAGGTGCGGGCCGAACGGCGTTATCTGGAATTGACCGACAACGGTCAGGTGGTGACACGTGATGAGGTTCTGGCCGATGTGCGCACGCGCGATGAGCGGGATATGAACCGGGCTGAGGCTCCGCTGAGACCAGCCGCTGATGCGTTGACGATCGATACCTCGAACCTCGATATCGACGCGGCGCTTTCGGTCGCCATCGCCGCGATTGAAGACAAGATACCCGCCCGGGGCTGAGCGTAAGCGTCACAAATCTCACCAAGCTGTGTCTCGCCAGCCCGGGCAAGCATGCCTAGGTTGGGACCAGTCTAGAGGAGAGATCGCCGATGCTACGCTATATCCTTCCCTTGGTTCTGATCGCCTCGATGACCAGTGCCCAGGACGCGCCGGAGCCCGAGCCCGCCATGACCTATGAGCGGCTGGGCCGTATCATCTTTGCTCTCGACCCCGAGGCACAGCCGAGCGGGCCGGGATTTCAGTTCGCGATTGAAGGGGTGCCGGTGGTGGTCGTGACCGACGCGCAGGCCGATCGGATGCGGGCCATGGTGCCGATCCGCAGCGCCAGCGATCTGAGCGCCGAGGACCTCACGCGGATGATGCAGGCCAATTTCGATTCCGCGCTGGATGCCCGTTACGCGATCGCCAACGGCACGCTTTGGGCCGCCTTTATCCATCCGTTGTCACCGCTTGAGAAGAACCAGTTCATCTCGGGGCTGGGCCAGACCGTGAATGTCGCCAAGACCTATGGCACGCTCTATTCCGGCGGGGCGGTGCAATATGGCGGAGGGGACAGCGGCGGTCTGCAGCGGCAGTTGATCGACGATCTACTCAAGAAGGGCGAGGAGATCTGATCGCCAACCGTCGTCTGAGCAGACCGGCTTAGAACGGTGCGCGCTCTCCAAGCAGATACCGGATGACATCGACCGTGTCGAAGACCAGCGAGATTGCCATCGTGATTGCAATGATGCGAATCAAACCGATCGCCCAGGGCGATAGACCGTCTTGCTTTTGTACCCGATAAAGATACAGCATCGCGGGCAGCCAGAAAACGATATGAGGTAGCCCGAGAAGGCGGACATAGCAAAGCTCGGAATGTATCCAGCGTATGCCGAGCGCGCCCAATATGGCGGCGGCCAGCGTCACGATGGCGGCCAGTCTCGTTTGCCGCCAGATCAGCAGCACCAACGGCATCAGGATGACGGTGATCGCCATCCAGCCAACCCAGATTTGCACCCAAAGCGGTTGCGTGGTCAGAGCCTCTTGCAGTGTCATGTTGTGCCTCGCGGGAGATTTGGAGTGATACCTAACAGATGCGCGGCACCCGGCAATGTATGCCGTTACGTCCTGAAACCGGCTTGCCTTTTGCCGGGACCCGGCGTATGACACGCGCGTCGACAAGGCGGTTTAAGCCATAGAATAATGAGACGAGCAGGGTCGGGAGCACCGGCCCTCTTTGTTTTATGGCGTGATTTGATCGTCTGACCAACCTGTTCCGCCAAAGGCGGGCCTGAAACAAGACCGGCGGAGACAACCGCTCGGCCAGATAAAGTGAAACGTAAAGGAATAAACTGCCACATGGCTAACGCATCCATGGAGGAATTCGAAGCCCTCCTTAACGAAAGCTTCGAAATGGACACGCCCGAAGAAGGGACCGTTGTCAAAGGCAAGGTGATCGCGATCGAAGCGGGCCAGGCCATCATCGACGTAGGCTACAAAATGGAAGGCCGCGTCGAGCTGAAAGAATTTGCAAATCCCGGCGAAGCCCCTGAAATCGCTGTTGGTGACGAGGTCGAAGTCTACCTGCGCGCCGCCGAAAACGCCCGTGGCGAAGCCGTCATCTCGCGTGAGATGGCCCGCCGCGAAGAGGCATGGGACCGTCTGGAAAAAGCCTATGCCGACGACCAGCGCGTCGAAGGTGCAATCTTTGGTCGCGTCAAAGGTGGCTTCACCGTCGATCTGGGTGGCGCAGTTGCGTTCCTCCCCGGTTCGCAGGTCGATGTGCGCCCCGTGCGCGACGCCGGCCCGCTGATGGGTCTCAAACAACCGTTCCAGATTCTGAAAATGGACCGCCGCCGGGGCAACATCGTTGTGTCGCGCCGCGCCATCCTGGAAGAATCGCGTGCCGAACAGCGTGCCGAGGTTATCGGCAACCTGACCGAAGGCCAGGCGGTCGACGGTGTGGTCAAGAACATCACCGAATACGGTGCGTTTGTTGATCTGGGCGGTGTCGACGGTCTGCTGCACGTCACCGATATGGCATGGCGTCGGGTCAACCACCCGAACGAGATCCTGAACATCGGCGAAACCGTCAAGGTTCAGGTCATCAAGATCAACAAGGAAACCCACCGCATCAGCCTCGGCATGAAGCAGCTGCAGGAAGATCCGTGGGATCTGGTTGGCGCCAAATATCCGCTGTCGTCTGTCCACAAGGGCCGCGTCACCAACATCACCGATTACGGTGCATTTGTTGAGCTGGAGCCGGGCGTCGAAGGTCTGGTCCACGTTTCGGAAATGTCCTGGACCAAGAAAAACGTCCACCCCGGCAAGATCGTTTCGACCAGCCAGGAAGTCGACGTCATGGTTCTGGAGATCGACGGTGCCAAGCGCCGCGTGTCGCTGGGCCTCAAGCAGACCATGCGCAACCCGTGGGAAGTGTTTGCAGAAACCCACCCCGAGGGCACCGAGGTCGAAGGCGAAGTCAAGAACATCACCGAATTCGGTCTGTTCATCGGCCTCGACGGCGACATCGACGGCATGGTTCACCTCTCGGACCTCAGCTGGGACGAGCGTGGCGAGGATGCGATCCAGAACTACCGCAAGGGCGACATGGTTTCGGCCGTTGTGTCCGAGGTTGACGTCGAGAAAGAGCGTATCTCGCTCTCGATCAAGGCGCTGGGTGGCGACAAGTTCGCCGAAGCGGTTGGCGGCGTGAAGCGCGGCTCGATCGTGACCGTGAACGTGACCGCGATCGAAGATGGCGGCATCGAGGTGGAATATGAAGGCATGAAATCCTTCATCCGCCGTTCGGACCTGAGCCGTGACCGTGCCGAACAGCGCCCCGAGCGTTTCTCGGTCGGTGACAAGGTTGATGTGCGCGTCACCAATGTCGACAGCAAGACCCGTCGTCTGGGTCTGTCGATCAAGGCTCGCGAGATCGCCGAAGAGAAAGAGGCCGTGGAACAGTATGGCTCCTCCGACTCCGGCGCATCGCTTGGCGACATTCTGGGTGCAGCGCTGAAATCCGGCGACTGATCGTCCAAACGTCGAAGACATTCAGGCCCTGCGGTGCGAACCGCGGGGCCTTTTTCGTTTCCACGTATATCTGATAGGCTTGGCATCAGTATCTGCGAGGTGGGGCATGTCTTTTGATCCGGCAATGGCGCTTGTTGCGGCGACGCTTTTGCTGGTTGCCATACCGGGACCGAATGTAGCGCTGATCGTGGCAAACACCATCGCGCATGGGTTCCGCTTTGGTGCGACGACTGTTCTGGGCACCACGTTGGGCATTTTCCTGCAGCTTTGCCTCGTGGTGATCGGCCTCAGCGCGGTGCTGCAACTGGCCGCAGATGCGCTTTGGTGGATCAAATGGGCAGGTGTGCTGTATCTGCTATTCCTTGGCCTTCAGGCCTTGCGGCAGGGGTTTGATCCGATGCCCAAGGCGCAGGCCACCGACCGCCCCGTTAGAGCGGTGTTTTGGCAAGGCCTGTTTCTGGCGGTGATCAACCCCAAGACGCTTTTGTTCAGCGCGGCCTTCCTGCCGCAGTTTGTCAGCTCACAGGCGGGTGGGGTCGGGCTGGTCTGGGCTGCGGCGGTCTATCTGGGCGTTATCTTTGTCGGCGATCTGGCCTGGGTCGCGATGGCGCAATCCGCGCGACGGTCGGTGCTGCGGCTGGGGCGCTGGCGGCACCGCTTGACGGGTGGCTTTTTCCTTGCCGCAGGCCTCGGCCTGGCGGTTGCGCGCTCTGATCCCTGAGCGCGCAGCGCCCATTTGGCTTTACCTTGCGAATCAAGGGCTTCGACGCAGCCCCCTCTGACGTGTGTTTCTGCGACGCAGCGTAAGCCGATTTGCCGTAAATGCGCCGATCAAAGCGAAATCTTTCGCCGAGACGCCTGAAATAACGGGTTTTGTCTGCGACTTTACGTTCCACACAAGCGTGAATTTTCATATACTTGCCGGTACGTTCACAAAAACTGTCGCGTCGCCTTGGGAGGGTAGAGCCTATGATCCGTTCGGAACTGATCCAGAAGATTGCTGACGAGAACCCGCATCTCTACCAACGCGATGTCGAGCGGATTGTGAACACGGTTTTTGATGAGGTCACCGATGCCATGGCACGTGGCGACCGGGTGGAGTTGCGCGGTTTCGGCGCGTTTTCGGTGAAACAGCGGGACGCGCGGATTGGTCGCAATCCCAGGACCGGCGAAACAGTGCATGTGGAACAAAAGCACGTGCCGTTCTTCAAGACCGGCAAGCTGCTCAGGGATCGATTAAACGGAAAAGCCTGACATGATGCGCTATATTCGCTACGCCTTTCTGGCCGCATTGATCACCGTTTTGGTGTCGGTGTCGCTAGCCAACCTCCAGATGGTGACCCTCAAGCTGATGCCGGATGCCTTGGCTGAACTTGTGGGATTCAATTTCTCGCTGCCTTTGCCGGTCTTCATTGTGGTTCTTGGCGGGATCGCGACAGGGTTAATCATCGGCTATGTTCTGGAATGGCTGCGTGAGCACAAGCATCGCCGCGAGGCGGGTGAGAAATACCGCGAAGTGCGCAAGCTTGAGCGCGAAGTGAACAAGCTCAAGAAGCAGAAGAACGAAGGCAAGGACGAGGTGCTGGCCTTGCTCGAAGAGGGCAACTGACCCACCATGCCCGCGGAAATCGGTGTCAAGATTTGCGGTCTGAAACAGGCCGACCATGTGCGCGCGGCGGCAGAAGCTGGCGCGCGCTATGTCGGGTTCAACTTCTTTCCCAAATCGCCCCGCTATGTTGATCCGGATCAGGCAGCGATCCTGGCCGCGATGGTTCCGGTTGGGGTTGCCAAAGTGGCGGTCACTGTCAAATCTGACGATGAAGAGCTTGATCGGATCACCTCTGCCGTGCCGCTCGATCTGCTGCAACTCCACGGCGGCGAAAGCCTTGAGCGCGTGGCCGAGGTCAAGGCGCGGTATGGCCTGCCGGTGATCAAGGTCATCGGCGTGGCCGATGAAGGCGATCTGAAGCAGATCGACCTGTTCAGCGATGTGGCGGATCAGCTTCTGATCGAGGCAAAACCACCAAAAGACGCGCCCATGCCCGGCGGCCTTGGCCTGCGCTTTGACTGGCGGTTGCTGGCGGGGCGCAAATACTGGCGCAAGCCGTGGATGCTGGCAGGCGGTCTCACGCCCGAGAATGTGGGCGAGGCCATCCGTATGACCGGGGCGAAACAGGTGGATGTGTCGTCGGGCATCGAGGTCGCGCCGGGCCAGAAGGATTCCGACCTCATCCGGGCCTTCATTCAGGCCTCATCAGACTGATCCTTTTGCTGCTGCGGGCCGTATCACCCCTGAACAGGAGGTGCGGTATGTTCTTGGCGGCCATCGGTGGGTTGGAACTGAAAAACTGGATCATGGCGCCGGAGTTCTTCTGGCGTGCCGGCCGGGTGCTGCGGCAGGCCAGAACGGCCCCAGGATGTCACCATGCCTCGGTCTTTCAACGAGATGGGGTGTTGCTGTCCTTGTCGGTTTGGGAAAACGCGCAGGCGATGAGGCGGTATGCGACAAGCGGCCCTAATCGGGCGGTTGTCGCCGCCGCCCCCAGATTGGCCGTCACCCATCATTTTCACCATTTCCCCTGCGAGGATGTGCCGACCAGGGAAAACGCCTATGCCAGATGGCAGCTTGAACGGTTCGCAACATACGCCTGAGCGCGCGTTTTTCTGATGGCAAATCCCACGATTGCCCCATATGAACATCCCACACGAAGTCGGAGGGACCCATGGCCAACGATCTGTTTAATTCCTTCATGTCCGGCCCGGATGAACAGGGCCGGTTCGGCATCTTCGGGGGCCGCTTTGTCAGCGAAACCCTGATGCCGCTGATCCTGTCGCTGGAAGAGGAATACAACAAGGCCAAGGATGACCCCAGCTTCTGGGCCGAGATGGACGACCTCTGGGCCAATTATGTGGGCCGCCCCTCGCCGCTCTATTTCGCTGAGCGCCTGACCGAGCATCTGGGCGGTGCGAAGATCTACCTCAAGCGGGATGAGCTGAACCATACCGGGGCCCACAAGATCAACAATGTGCTGGGTCAGATCATTCTGGCGCGGCGCATGGGCAAGACCCGGATCATCGCAGAGACCGGCGCCGGGCAGCATGGCGTGGCCACCGCCACGGTCTGTGCCAAGTTCGGCCTGAAATGCGTGGTCTATATGGGCGCGCATGACGTGCAGCGCCAATCGCCCAACGTGTTCAGAATGCGCTTGTTGGGGGCGGAGGTAATCCCGGTCACTTCAGGCCGTGGTACCCTCAAGGACGCGATGAACGACGCGCTGCGCGACTGGGTGACCAATGTGCGCGACACGTTTTACTGCATCGGTACCGTGGCCGGACCGCACCCGTATCCGGCGATGGTGCGTGATTTCCAGTCGATCATCGGCAAGGAAGCCAAGGCGCAGATGCAGAAAGCCGAAGGCCGTCTGCCCGACACGCTCATCGCGGCGATTGGCGGTGGGTCGAATGCGATGGGCCTGTTCTATCCGTTCCTGGACGACAAAGAGGTCGGTATCATCGGCGTCGAAGCGGGCGGCAGGGGCGTGAACGAAAAGATGGAACATTGCGCCTCGCTCACCGGGGGGCGCCCTGGCGTGCTGCATGGCAACCGGACCTACCTGCTGCAGGATGAGGATGGCCAGATCCTTGAGGGATACTCGATCTCGGCCGGACTGGATTATCCGGGCATCGGACCCGAGCATTCCTGGCTGCATGAGGTGGGGCGCGCGCGATATGTCTCGATCACCGACAAGGAGGCGCTGGAGGCCTTCCAGCTTTGCTGTGCGACCGAGGGTATCATTCCTGCGCTGGAACCCAGCCATGCGCTGGCCCATGTGATGAAGATTGCGCCGGACCTGCCCAAGGATCACATCATCTGCATGAACATGTGCGGGCGCGGCGACAAGGACATCTTTACCGTCGCAAAGCATCTGGGTTTTGACATGTCCGATACCGAAGGACGCGAGGCAGATTGACCCCAAAACTGTGACGATAGACAGGGGCTGATCCTGTCGGTTGACAGATCAAAAGGCGGCGAGGCCAGGGATTTCGGTCGCTAGCGTTATTGTTGTGATCAATGCGCCTGCGCCTCATAGCGTTTCAGGATGTCTAGCGGAACGATGGCCAGTGCCCTGCGATGGGTTGAGGCCAGATTGACCTCGGGCGCGCAGCCCTCGTCATGGGCCTGCAGGAACCGCGCGGCACACAGGCACCAGTTGTCACCCGGTTTCAGCCCGGCGAAGCCAAATTCCGGGCGCGGGGTGCTGAGGTCGTTGCCGACATATTTGGAATAGGCCAGAAACTCGACCGTCATCACCGCGCAGACCGTATGGCTGCCCCGGTCCTGCGCGCAGGTGTTGCAATGGCCGTCGCGAAAGAATCCGGTCAGGGGGTCGTTTGAACAGGGCTCAAGGGCCCCGCCGAGGGCATTTATGCTGTCATCGGGCTCCATGCGTCCATCTTACAGATTTTGCGCGATCTGTCTGAACATTTCCAGATTGCTTTCATGGACACCCTCGTCACGAAACCCGCGATCTGCAGCGGTCATCACGATCAGCACGCCACGCGGTTTGTCGAAATAGAGGTATTGCCCATAGATGCCGCGGCCAAAAAACTCGCCCTCCTGCGCATCCGCAGGTATCCACCATTGATACCCATAACCGTCTTGTCCCGCTTTGGTCGGGGCGCTGGCGGAGGTGGAGTCCGCAATCCAGTCCGCTGGGACGATCTGTTTTCCACCATAAGTCCCGTCCTGCAGAATCATCTGCCCGAAACGGGCGAAATCGCGGGTGGTGAAGTTGAGGCCGCCCAGAACAAAGGCCACGCCAATACCGTCTGTGAGGTAATAGCCGTCGCGTTCCAGCCCCAGAGGTTGCATGATCTTCTCGGTCAGCAATTCAGGAATGCTGCGCCCGGTCGCGCCCCGGACCACCATGCTGATGATATGGGTGTCGATGGAGACATATTGCCAGGTCTCGCCGGGTTCGGCGAAGGTCTCGGTCAACGAGGCCGCAAAATCGTCCATCTTGCCGCCCAATGCCAGAACCCGGCCCATCCGGTTGATGTCGGAATTGTAGTCGAAGTAGTCCTCATCGAAAACCACGCCGCTGGCCATGTTCAGCACGTTGCGGATGGTTGCGGCCTCATAGGCGGTGCCCTTGAGTTGCGGCGCATATTTGACCACCGGATCATCCAGGGAACTGATTGCGCCGTCTTCCAGCAAAACCCCAAAAAGCGCCGAAAGGTAGCTTTTTGCTACCGACCATGAGATGCGCTGATCCTCGGGGCTGGTGTCGAGAAAGTACTGCTCATAGCGGATATCGCCATCTTTCAACACCAGCAGGGACGTCGCTGTTCGCGCTTCCAGCCATTGGTCGGCCCCCTGTGGCAACTCGAATTCTGCGCCATAGGCAAACTCGCTGGTCGGGCCGCTTCCCCGTGGCAGGGTTGTGGAGAGAAAGGCCACGTCCATATTCGAGAAATTCTCAACGATCTTGTCGGCGTCAAACACCGAGTTCGCGGCCAGCAGGCGCCCGATTTCTTCGCGCTTCCAGATCCCGACGACTAATACCGCCAGCACAAGTGCCAGAACGATCCGCAACAGCCATTTCACGATCATCCGCATGAGGTCCTCCTGTTTGGCGGTACCGTGGCAACTGACAGCCGTCCGGACAACGACGACGTTAGGGCACATCGCTTAGCGAAAGCGGTCCATCAGCTTCTGCATCTGGGTGCGGGTGTCTTCGGGGGGCTGTTCGGCGCGCGCGGGCGCGGCCTCGGGCTCTTTCTTGGCGGGCCGGGTGTTGGATGATCGGGGCGGTGCGGTGCGCAAGGCAACCGCGTTCATGAACCTGCCGCCATCGCCCTCGGCCAGTTGCGGGGCACCGTCCGAGACCCCGCGCAGAACGTCATCCAACCAGCTTTCATCGGCCTTGGAGAAATCGTGCAGCACATAGCCCGAGACCAGTTCTTTGCGGCCCGGATGTCCAATGCCCAGGCGCACCCGGTCATACGCCGCGCCGATATGGTCATGGATCGAGCGCAGCCCGTTATGCCCGGCATGGCCGCCACCGGCCTTGACCCGGACCTTGCCGGGGGCCAGATCAAGCTCATCGTGGAACACGGTGACATCGGTTGAGTCGAGCTTATAGAAACGCATCGCCTCGCCCACGGACTGGCCCGAGCGGTTCATGAAGGTCTGGGGCTTGAGCAGCAGGATCTTCTCGTTGCCCAGACGGCCCTCGGCGATCTGGCTCTGAAACTTGGATTTCCAAGGGCCGAACCCGTGATCCTCGGCGATCCGATCCACGGCCATGAAGCCGATATTGTGCCGGTGGCCGGCATATTGCCCGCCCGGGTTTCCCAATCCGACAAACAGTTTCATGGCTGCGCTCCAAGCAAGTCTTGCTCTCAGAGTAGATGCACCGATTTGGCCCGGATTTCCAGCCAGATATCCGCAAATCCAAGCGGCACAAAAAAACGGAGCCCGCAGGGGCTCCGTTCCGATCCTCATGTGATGAGGATTATTCTTCTGCGGCTTCTTCCGCTTCGACGGCTTCTTCCGCCTCTGCGCCTTCGCCTTCTTCATCGTCATCCGCCGATGCCAGACCCGACGGGGCGGCGATGTTGGCGATCACGAAGTCGCGGTCGATGGTCGGTTTGGTGCCTTCGGGCAGAGTCACGCCCGAGATGGTGGCCACGTCGCCGATTTCCATTTCCGAAAGATCAACAACGATCTTCTCGGGAATCTCGCCAGCGGTACACATCAGTTCAACCTCGGGACGCACGATGGTGACAACGCCACCTTTGCGCAGGCCGGGGGCCACGTCTTCACCAACGAACTCAACCGGGATGAACAGGTTGATCTTGGTGGTGCGGCGCAGGCGCATCAGGTCCAGATGGGTCGGCAGGTCCTTGACCACATCGCGCTGCACGTCGCGGCAGATGACGCGGACGTCGTCGTGGCCTTCGACCTTCAGGTTGAACAGGGTCGACTTGAACCGACCCGCTTTCAGGCGCTTGAACAACACGTTGAACGGAATCTGGATCGGCAGCGGGTCTACGTCGCCACCAAACACAATGCCCGGAACCATACCGGCGCGACGCGCCTGACGAGCGGCGCCCTTGCCTGTCCCCGTCCGTTCCAGAGCTACGAGATCAGGAATCTCACCAGCCATGATAAATCTCCAAAGTTAGGGCAGGGTGCCTCCAAGGCTGTCACCCCGCGTGAAGCCGCGCGTATAGACCAGACTGTTGGGTTTGAAAAGGCCCATTTCGCAGGCTTGGCCCGCCTAGCTTCGCAGGTGGCCCTCGGCGTCGCACAAGCGCGCGTAAAGCGCAAATTCCGCAGCCCGTGCCTGATGCAGCGCGTGCAAGGTCGAGGGGCTGAGTTCAAGCTCCACTTCGGGCGATTCATTCTGGGTCTTGAGCTCCGGCGGCTCGCCAAAGCGCTGGGTCAGGAACGCTTCGAATATCTCGAATTGCTCGTATCGGAACAGATGGTCGATCAGCAATTCACCCTTTTTGCTGGTCAGCATCCGGTGCTGGCTGCCAATCACGGCATGTTCGGGCGGCTCGTCGCTGAGCAGGTCCTGAACAAAACTGTCAAAGCTCATGCCACCGGTATAGCGGTCGGTTCCTTTCAACTCGTCACGGGTGCGATAGCGGTACCAGCTACCGATCTGATCAAGCGGATCGCGCATGATGGCGACGGTTTCGGGGTACAGCCGAAAGGTGTCCGCCAGAAACGGCTTGATCTTGCTGTGGTAGCGCTGCGCCGGCATGTGTTTGCGCCGCCCCAGAAGCGCCACATCCGCCTGCCTCCGATAGGCCAGTTCGAACGCGGTTGTCCCGGTTTTGGGAACGGCAATAAATGCCAGACAGGGATCGGAAAAGATCAGCATGGCGCCACTTTAGGAGCAATTCAGATATTCTGCCAGCGGCCTTCGAAATCTTCGGGAATCAGCAGGTTATGTCGGCCAAGGTCCGTCACGTGGCGCTCGCCGCACAGCGCCATGGTGGTGTCGAGCTCTTTGTGGATCACGTCCAGTGCGGTGGTGACGCCCTGCTGGCCCATCGCGCCCAGACCATAGACAAAGGCACGCCCGATAAAGGTGCCTTTTGCCCCCAGCGCCAGCGCCTTGAGCACGTCCTGACCGGAGCGGATGCCGCTATCCAGATGTACCTCGATATCATCTCCGACCGCATCCATGATCTGCGGCAGCATGCGGATCGAGCTGAGCGCGCCGTCCAATTGCCGGCCGCCGTGATTCGACACCACGATCGCATCGGCGCCCAGTTTGACCGCCATCTTCGCATCTTCGGGGTCAAGGATTCCTTTCAGGATCACCTTGCCGTCCCATTGCTCCATCAGCTTTTCGATCTTGGCCCAGTCCAGCGTCAGATCGAATTGTTCGGCGGTCCAGGCCCCGAGCGAGGAGGCGTCCGAAATCCCATCGACATGGCCGACAATATTGCCGAATTCGCGCCGATGCGCGCCCAGCATGCCGATGCCCCAACGCCACTTGGTCATCAGGTTAGCCACAGTGCTGAGCGTCAGTTTCGGCGGCGCGCTCAGCCCGTTTTTCAGGTCTTTGTGCCGCTGGCCGAGGATCTGCAGATCAAGCGTGATCACCAGCGCCGAGCATTTGGCGTCCTTGGCCCGCTGGATCAAACGGCTGGTATAGTCCTGGTCGCGCATCGTGTAGAGTTGGAACCAGAACGGGGCGGATGTTGCTTCGGCCACGTCCTCGATCGAGTTGATCGACATGGTCGAAAGCGTAAAGGGCACCCCGAAGGCTTCGGCCGCCCTAGCCGCCTTGATCTCGCCATCGGCGTGTTGCATGCCGGTCAGCCCCACCGGGGCCAGAGCCACCGGCATTGCCACATCCTGTCCGATCATCTGGCTGGTGGTCGACCGGCCCGACATATCGACTGCAATTCGCTGCCGCAGACGCAGTTTCTCGAAATCCGAGCTGTTCTCGCGAAAGGTCTGCTCGGTCCAGCTACCGCTTTCGGCATAGTCATAGAACATGCGTGGCACACGACGCTCATGGATGCGCTTGAGATCGTCAATGTTTGTAATCACGGGCATTTTCGAGGAACTCCGAATTTGGTAAAAATTATTTACCAATTTGAAATTCACTTTGCAATAGGGAATAGCTGTCTGTTTGACTAGTGCGATATTGAGCTATATTGGTTCAATATCGCACTAAAGGGGTCGCTGATGACCCTGAGTCGCAGAAAGACCCTCGCTTTGCTGGGTGGGGGTGCCATTGTTGCCGCAGGCGCTGCCACCGCCGGTTTCGTATCAACCCGGACGCCGCAGGATGCACTGCGGCCCTGGTCGCTGGCCGGGCAATATTCCGATCCGCGCAAACGCGCACTGAGCTATGCCATCCTTGCCCCGAACCCGCATAACCGGCAGCCTTGGCTGGTCGATCTGGGGCATGAGGACGAGGTAACGCTCTATGTCGATACCAACCGTCTGCTGCCCCATACCGACCCGTTCGGCCGCCAGATCGTTGTCGGGCTGGGCTGTTTTCTGGAGCTGCTTTCGATAGCGGCCGCGCAGGACGGGTATCGCGTTGCGTTCGATCTGTTCCCCGATGGCGAACCGGACCTGAATCTGGACAACCGGCGCATCGCTGTGGCGCGTTTCATCCCTGAAAGCGGTGGCGAAGAAGCGGATCTTTTTGCGCAGATACTGAACCGCCGGTCGCTAAAAGAACCCTATGACATGGCGACACCGGTCGGGGCCGAGGTTCTGACATCTCTTGAACAGGCGGTCGGAAAGGGCAGCAACGTAGCCACAACCAACGCGCCGGACATGGTGCAGAGCCTGCGTGATCTGACCGCAGATGCCCTACAGATCGAGTTCGAAACGCCCCATACCTACAAGGAAAGCGTCGATCTGTTCCGGATCGGCAAGCAAGAGGTCAGCGCCAATCCCGACGGGCTCGATTTCTCTGGTCCGATGTGGGAGATGATGCGCCTCACCGGTCTGTTCTCCCGCGAGGCGGCGCTTGACCGCGACGGGTTTGCTTATAGCTCCGGCCTCGACATGGTGCGCGGCACGGCACAGGCCAGCATGGCCTATATCTGGCTGGTGAGCGACGAAAACTCCCGCGCCGACCAGATCGCGGCGGGGCGCGACTGGGTGCGTCTCAACCTCGCGGCCACTGCGCAGGGTCTGGGAGTGCAACCCATGAGCCAGGCGCTACAGGAATTCCCCGAGATGGTCGGGTTGTACCAAAAGGTGCATGAATTGCTGGCCCCTGAAGGTGGAACCGTGCAAATGTTGGGCCGATTGGGATATGGCCCGCAGGTTCCCCAAAGCCCGCGCTGGCCGCTGGACGCGAAAGTACGAACCGTTTGACATCACAGGACGCGCCGCCGCTGGTCTTTCAGGTCTTCAATGAGATCGGCATCATCGAACAGCTCAGCCGCACGGTGCTTGAAGCGCATATGCCCAAGGGCCTGATCGCCCCGCATTTCGGCGTGCTCAACCATCTTGTGCGGGTGGGGGATGGCAGTACGCCCATGGCGATGGCGCGGGCGTTTCAGGTCCCCAAGACCTCGATGACGCACACAGTTGCTGGGCTTGTGAAACACGGGCTGGTCGAGATGCGGCCAAACCCCGAGGATGGTCTTTCGAAACAGGTCTGGCTGACCGAAGCGGGCCGAACCCTGCGCGCACGGATCATCATCGACATGAGCCCACAATTCGAACGTCTGGCCCGCGATTTCGATATCTCGAAATTGCAGGACATCCTGCCGGTTCTGACCGAGCTGCGGATTTACTTCGACGAAAACCGCAATAGGGTGTGAACGGCATGGGCACGCCCACGGATCGCCGACGCAAGGGTCGGCTGCGGGCGTGATCTATTGGGGCTTGCGTCCTGAAGCTTATGCGTCTGCCGCTTCAGGAACAGGTGCTGAAGTCTCATAGGCCAGACACAAGGCAGCGGCGGTCAACATGATCGTGAACATGCCAGAAACCTCGCCCAGAATGCCGAGCGCTGTCCCAATGACCGGGCCTGCGTTGACGGGGATGTGGCTTGCCAGCGCAATCAGTGCGACGAGTGACACAATGCTGAACAGCCCGTTGCCCGCGATCAGGCGCCAGATAGTTTTCCAGAATGAACCTCTGCCGCGCCGGAATGCGGTAGTGATCGACATATCGCCCTCCATGGCCGCCGCGGGTAAAACCGTCCCGACAAGCGCGGCGACGACGTAAAACACCAATGCGGCAGGAACCAGAGCCAGCATACCGGCACCGAAGACAGAGCCCTTGTCGACTTCCGGGAGCAAACCAAAGATCAGATAGAAAAAGAAACCCCAGACGCAAGCTGCGAAAAGCCAGAACAGGCCCATTCTCCAGCAGAATGGCCAGAGCCTGCCCGCAAGCGGCCCATCCTTTCGACCGGGGAAAATATCCGCCTTGGTGGTTCGCTCCTCGGTCAGCAAAAGCCGGTGACAAAATAGCGCGACAAGTGTGTAGAAAACCAAAGATGCGCCGTTTGTAGAGCTAGAATCCAAAAAAAGCTTCAGCAGCGCCATCACAACGGACAGCGCAAAGAACAGCATGAAGTTCGCGGCGAAGGTGCGCAGCGCACGGGCATAGACTTTTATCATTTTTGTGCCGTGATCTCTCAGACCGAATGCGCGCCGTCTGACAGTGATTTGACGAAATCCAGCACCTCACCCACCGGCTTGCCTGCGCCGATCTGGCTGACAATGGCTGAGCCCACGACGGCACCGTCAGCAACGCTGGCGATGGCGCGGGATTTCTCGGGCGTGTTGATGCCGAACCCCACGATCACCGGCAGATCGGTGGCGGATTTGATGCGCGCTACTTCCGGGCCGACATCGGTGGCCTGCGCCTCTGCCGCGCCGGTGATGCCGGTGATCGAGACGTAATAGACAAAGCCGGACGTGTTCTGCAGCACGCGGGGCAGGCGCTTGTCATCGGTGGTGGGTGTGGCCAGACGGATGAAGTTCAGCCCCGCTTCCTGCGCCGGTATGCACAGCTCATCATCTTCTTCCGGCGGCAGATCGACGACGATCAGCCCATCGATGCCGGCGGATTTGGCATCGCGCAGAAACGTCTCGACGCCGCGATTGTAGATCGGATTGTAGTAGCCCATCAGCACGATCGGCGTGATGTCGTCCTCTTCGCGGAACCGGCGCGCTAGCTCAAGCGTGCGCTCAAGCGTCATGCCCGCATCCAGCGCCCGTTGACCGGCTAGCTGGATTGTTGGGCCGTCCGCCATGGGATCGGTGAAGGGCAACCCTAACTCGATCACGTCCACACCTGCGCCGGGCAGACCCTTGACCACCTCAAGCGAGGTGTCGAAATCCGGGTCGCCCGCCATGATATAAGAGACGAAAGCCTTCTTCCCTTGCGATTTCAGGGCGGCGAACTTGGCGTCGATACGGGTCATCGGGTTTCCTTGCAGTCAGGGTTCGACCTGATGTGCAGAAACTTGTCCCGAAAATCAATCCCGCCGCGTGCGGTAAGGCTCAGAAAGAGAAGTGATAGCGCAGCAGCGCCTCGTTCACGCCGGGGTTGAAGTCTTCGGTGCTGGCATTGGATTTGTGCGCGATGGCAAGCGACAGCTTGTTGCCGTTGTCAAAGGCGTAGCCCACGCCAAACAGGCTGCGGATCTGGAAATTTCCACCCAGATCGTTGCGGCTTTCGCCTTCGAAATAGGCTCCCGGCATTACGCTGCCTTCCAGAAACCAGCTTTGGCCAAGCTGGTAGACCCCATAAAGGCCCGCGCCGATATGCGTGTCACCGCTCGTATCAAATGACAGTGTGCCACCCCAACCGGCGCTGAATCGCGCCGCTTCGTGAAAAGGCGCGTGATGGTAGTCGAGCGCAAAAAGCGCCTGATCCTTGCCCTCGTTGTTCGAAAAGTCAGCGTAACCTGCGCCAACAATCAGGCTTTGAGCCTGCGCGACCGTGGCCCCTGCGGTGAGCAGGACCATAATAAAGAGAATTCTGATCATTGTCCCCGTTGAACTTTCCCATTTTTTTACCTCCGTAAATATTGAGTGCCCAAGGTTAAGTACAGTGACGAGGGCGTGAGCGATGCACTTGACGCCTTGCAGTGTTGCAAATGCGCCCGCTTGCGCATCTACGCCAAGCTGCCTAGAAGCAGCCGCGACTGACTTCAGGAGACTGTCATGGGCTTTAGAATGGGAATCGTGGGTCTGCCCAATGTGGGCAAGTCGACCTTGTTCAACGCGCTGACCCGAACGGCGGCGGCGCAGGCGGCGAATTTTCCGTTTTGCACCATCGAACCCAATGTGGGCGAGGTGGGGGTGCCCGATGACCGTCTGGACAAGCTGGCCGCGATCGCCAGCTCGAAACAGGTCATCCCGACCCGCATGACCTTTGTCGACATCGCCGGGCTGGTAAAAGGCGCCTCGAAGGGCGAGGGGCTGGGCAACCAGTTTCTGGCCAATATTCGCGAGGTCGATGCCATCGCCCATGTGCTGCGCTGTTTTGAGGATGGGGATGTCACCCATGTCGAAGGCCGCGTCGATCCGGTGGCTGATGCGGACACGATCGAGACCGAGTTGATGCTGGCCGATCTGGAAAGCATCGAGAAACGCCGCGCCAATCTGGTGCGCAAGCTCAAGGGCAACGATAAGGAAGCCCAGCAACAGGACCGCTTGCTGGCTGCCGCGCAGGAGATGCTGGAGGAAGGCAAGCCCGCGCGGCTGGTTGAGGTGGATGCCGAAGACGCCCGGGCCTGGAAGCTGCTGCAACTGCTGACCACCAAACCCGTGCTCTATGTTTGCAATGTGGGCGAGGCCGAGGCCGCAGAGGGCAATGACCACTCCGCCAAGGTTGCCGCGATGGCGGCAGAGCAGGGCAATGCCCATGTCATCATCTCAGCTCAGATCGAGGAAGAGATCAGCCAGCTCGAAGAGGATGAGGCGGCGATGTTCCTTGAAGAGATGGGGCTTGCCGAGGCCGGGCTCGACCGATTGATCAAGGCGGGCTACGAGCTTTTGCATCTGGAGACCTACTTTACCGTCGGCCCGAAAGAGGCGCGGGCCTGGACCATCCGCACCGGGACGGCCGCACCGCAGGCCGCAGGTGTTATCCATGGCGACTTCGAAAAGGGCTTCATCCGGGCCGAAACCATCGCTTATGACGATTTCATCGCTTGCAATGGCGAACAGGGAGCCAAAGAAGCGGGCAAGATGCGCGCCGAGGGCAAGGGATATGTCGTCAAGGATGGCGACGTGTTGCATTTCCTGTTCAACACGTGATCTGTCAAACGGTGCGCTGCCCCGGACCCCGGGCGATTCATTGCGAGAAGTCATTGCGGGGCCTGCGGGACGTGTCATTATGGTCAGACTTGTCGACATTGCCCGGATACCCTCTTGATTGATCTTAAAGATCTGCAATTGCTTACCGCCCTTGCGCGGCACAAGCATTTCGCCAAGGCCGCCGAGGCCTGCGGGATTTCCCAACCGGCGTTTTCGATGCGAATCCGTGGGCTTGAGGGGCGGCTTGGGGTCTCGATCGTGCGCCGGGCCAATCGGTTTCAGGGGCTGACCGAAGAGGGCGAGATGATTGTCCGCCGGGCCCGCCGCATTCTTGACGATACCAAGGCGCTGGAGCAGGAGGTGCAGGCAGCGCGCGGGGCGATCACCGGGACGCTGATCCTGGGCGTTGTCCCGACTGCGCTGGCTTTTACCGGCGAATTGACGCGCAAGGTGCATGAGGCGCATCCCCGGATTGTCACGCGGATTGAGGCGCTGTCGGCGACGGCGATCCAGAACAAGCTGGACGATGGCTCGATCGATGCGGGCGTGACCTATGGCGACAGCATCGGGACTGATCTGCGCATCGTGCAGCCGCTTTATGACGAAACCTATGTGCTGTTGATGCCCGCGCATATGACCGATGCGACCGGACCGATGCCCTGGTCGCAGGTGGCGGATTACCCGCTCTCCCTGCTTGAGCCGCAGATGCAGAATCGCCGCATCCTGAACCATATCTTTGCCGATCAGGGCCTACATCCGCAGGTGGTTGCCGAAACCAGCGGCTTTACCGCCTCACTTGTGCTGGCGCGCGAGGGGCTGGCTGCGACCGTGCTGCCTGAGATTCTGGTGGCCTCGCTGGGCGCGCTTGAGGGAACTGTTGTGCGCCCGCTGACCGATCCGATGGTCAGCAAACCGATCTGTCTGGCTACGCTGGACCGGGACCCTGATCTGCCGACAATTGCCGCTTTGCGGGACGTGGTTGCCTCTTTGTCGTGATAATTTGTCGTGATCGTGCCATTCGAATTCAAGATTTGATGATACATCCCGCTTATGAAACAGGGGACCTCAATCGGAGGGCATCATGGCACCATTGGATACCAAGCCATCGGGCGACAAAAAGGGCGTCTGGAAGTCAGGTAAAGGCAAGGGGCGGCGCACGCCCAAGGGCCGTCAGTTCACGGATGAGGCGCTGGAAGAAGTTCAGCGCCTGCTGGGGGACCGCCCTCGCCGCCGCGACCTGCTGATCGAGTTTTTGCATCTGATCCAGGATGCACATGGTCATTTGTCTGCGGATCATATCTGTGCGCTGTCGGCAGAGATGAAAGTTGGTCAGGCCGAGGTGTATGAAACTGCGACCTTCTATGCCCATTTCGATGTGGTGAAAGAAGATGAGGCGCCGCCGCCCGCGCTGACCATCCGGGTCTGCGATTCGCTCTCCTGCGAAATGGCAGGGGCCCAGCAATTGCAGCAGGCGCTGGAAGACGGGCTGGATGCGAGTCAGGTTCGCGTGCTGCGCGCGCCCTGCATGGGGCGTTGCGACACCGCGCCGGTGCTTGAGATCGGCCACAACCATATCGACCATGCCACGCCCGAAAAGGTGCAGCAGGCGATTGCCACAGGCGACACCCATCCACATCTGCCCGATTATGAAGGTTTGGCCAGCTATGCGGCGAATGGCGGCTATGAGGTCCTGAAATCCCTGCGCGCCTCCGGAGATTGGGAGCAGGTGCAGGAACAGGTGCTGGCCTCGGGCCTGCGCGGTCTTGGCGGGGCGGGCTTTCCATCGGGCAAGAAATGGGGCTTTGTGCGCGCCAATGACGGCCCGCGCTATCTGGCCGTGAACGGGGATGAGGGCGAGCCGGGCACCTTCAAGGACCGCTACTATCTCGAACGCACGCCGCATGTGTTCCTTGAGGGGATGCTGATCGCCGCCTGGGCGGTCGAGGCGCAGACCTGCTTCATCTATATGCGCGACGAATACCCGGCCGTGCTGGAGATATTGCGCCGCGAGATCGCCGCGCTGGAAGCAGCGGGCATTGTCGCGCCCGGCTATATCGACCTGCGGCGCGGGGCCGGGGCCTATATCTGCGGTGAGGAATCCGCGATGATCGAATCGATCGAGGGCAAGCGTGGCATGCCACGCCATCGCCCGCCTTTTGTGGCGCAGGTCGGCGTGTTCGGGCGACCCACGCTCGTGCATAATATCGAGACGCTTTATTGGGTCTCCAAGATTTGCCGCGAGGGGCCGGACTGCCTGAACAGCACCGAAAAGAACGGTCGTAAGGGGCTGCGCAGCTATTCGGTTTCGGGCCGGGTCGCCAAGCCGGGTGTCTATCTACTGCCCGCAGGCTCGACCATTCTGGATGTGATCGAGGCTGCCGGGGGCATGGTCGAGGGCCACTCCTTCAAGGCCTACCAGCCGGGCGGGCCGTCCTCGGGCCTGTTGCCCGCGTCGATGGATGACATTCCGCTCGATTTCGACACGTTGCAGCCGCATGGCACCTTCATCGGCTCGGCGGCGGTTGTGGTTCTGTCCGATCAGGACACCGCCCGCGATGCGGCGCTGAACATGCTGCGGTTCTTCGAGGATGAAAGCTGTGGCCAGTGCACCCCCTGCCGGGCGGGCTGCGAAAAGGCGGTGAAGCTGATGCAGGCCGAAAGCTGGGATCAGGATCTGCTGAGCGACCTGTGTGACGTGATGGCGGATGCCTCGATCTGTGGCTTGGGGCAGGCGGCGCCGAACCCGATCCGGTTGGTCATGAAACATTTTGCAGACGAAATCTGAAGGACAGGGAACGAGCCATGCTTGACGCAAGCGAAACCAAAACCGTGACCTTCAGCCTCAATGGCGAAGATGTCACCGTGCCCGAAGGCTGGACCATCTGGGAGGCCGCCAATGGCAAGGGTCTGGTGATCCCGCATCTGTGCCACAAACCCGCGCCCGGCTATCGCCCGGACGGCAATTGCCGGGCCTGCATGGTCGAGGTGGAAGGTGAACGCACGCTGGTTGCCTCCTGCATCCGCCCTGCCGCTGATGGCATGGTGGTCACGACCGATAGCGAGCGGGCCGAGAAATCCCGCGCCATGGTGATGGAACTGCTGGTGGCCGACCAGCCCGAGGTGGCCCATGATGCCTCTTCGCATTTCTGGGATATGGCGGCGATGAACGGGGTGGACGAGAGCCGCTTTCCCGCCAAGGCGCCAGAGACGATTCCGCTGCTGGATGCCAGCCATGTGGCGATGCGGGTCAATCTGGATGCCTGCATCAGTTGCAATCTCTGCGTCCGCGCATGCCGCGAGGTGCAGGTCAATGACGTGATCGGCATGGCCGGTCGCGGCGCGACATCCGAGATCGTGTTTGACCAGAACGACCCGATGGGCGCGTCCTCCTGCGTGGCCTGCGGCGAATGCGTGCAGGCCTGCCCGACCGGGGCGCTGATGCCTGCTACGGTTCTGGATGATGAGCAGGCGGGTGACAGCAAGGACTATGATCGCGAGGTCAAGTCGATCTGCCCGTTCTGCGGTGTGGGCTGCCAGCTCAGCTACAAGATCAAGGACAACAAGATCAAATATGTCGACGGGATCAACGGCCCGGCCAATGAAAACCGTCTTTGCGTCAAGGGGCGGTTCGGCTTCGACTATATCAGCCACCCGCATCGCCTGACCAAGCCGCTGATCCGCAAGGAAGGCATGCCCAAAGGGCTGAATGTGGACCCCGCCAATGTGCACACCCATTTCCGTGAAGCGACCTGGGACGAGGCGCTGGATGCCGCCGCCAAGGGGCTGTCGGACCTGCGCGCTGAGAAGGGGACCAATGTTGCGGGCTTCGGCTCGGCCAAATGTTCCAACGAAGAGGCTTATCTGTTCCAGAAACTGATCCGGCAGGGCTTTGGCCATAACAATGTGGACCACTGCACACGGCTCTGCCATGCCTCGTCGGTATCGGCGCTGCTGGAAAATGTCGGTTCCGGCGCGGTGACGGCGACCTTCAACGAGATCGAGAATGCAGACGTGGCCATCGTCATCGGCTGCAACCCGATCGAGAACCACCCCGTCGCGGCCACCTATTTCAAGCAGTTCACCAAGCGTGGCGGCAAGCTGATCGTTTGCGACCCGCGCGGCGTTGGCATGGGCAAATTCGCCACCCACCGGCTGCAGTTCAAGCCGGGCGCGGATGTGTCGATGCTGAACGCGATGATGAATGTGATCGTCGAGGAGGGCCTCTACGATCAGCAATATATCGAAGGCTACACCGAGAACTGGGACGAGATGAAAACCCATCTCGCCGCCTATACGCCCGAGAAGATGGCGCCGATCTGCGGGATCGAGCCGGATGTGCTGCGCCAGGCGGCGCGCGATTTCGCAACCGCGCGGGCTGGCATGATCTTCTGGGGGATGGGCATCAGCCAGCATATCCACGGCACCGATAACTCGCGCTGCCTGATCTCGCTGGCGCTGATGTGCGGCCATGTAGGGCGTCCGGGTACCGGCCTGCACCCGCTGCGCGGCCAGAACAACGTGCAGGGCGCCTCGGATGCCGGGCTGATCCCGATGTTCCTGCCCGACTACCAGTCGGTGATGGATGACGGTGTGCGTTCCGCCTTTACCAGCGTCTGGAACAGCGGCGATTTCTCGAACGAGAAGGGCCTGACGGTGGTCGAGATCATGGATGCGATCCATGCGGGTGATATCAAGGGTATGTATATCCTGGGCGAAAACCCGGCCATGTCGGACCCGGATGTGGATCATGCCCGCGCGGCGCTGGCCAAGCTGGACCATCTTGTGGTGCAGGATATCTTCCTGACCGAGACGGCGAACTATGCCGACGTGATCCTGCCCGCCAGCGCGTGGGCGGAAAAGACTGGTACTGTCACCAACACCAACCGTCAGGTCCAGATGGGCCGTCCCGCCGTGACACCTCCGGGTGAGGCAAAGGAAGACTGGTGGATCGAGGTGGAATTGGCGAAGCGGCTGGGTCTGGACTGGACCTATACCCATCCCAGCCAGGTCTTTGCCGAGATGAAGCTCAATATGGGCTCGCTCGACAACATCACCTGGGAACGGCTCGAGGGCGAGGCGGTGACCTATCCCTCACTCAGCCCCGAAGATCCCGGTCAGGCGATCGTGTTCGGCGATGGCTTCCCGCGCCCCAACAGGCGCGCCCGCTTTACACCGGCCAAGATCGTTGAGCCGGATGAGCGCCCCGATGCGGAATATCCGTTTGTTTTGATCACCGGGCGACAGCTGGAGCATTGGCATACCGGCTCGATGACCCGACGCTCGCATGTGCTGGACTCGGTCGAGCCCGAAGCGAACTGTTCGATGCACCCGAGAACGCTGCGCCGCATGGGGGTTGCCCCCGGTGACGCAGTCCGCCTGACCACCCGTCGTGGATCGGTCGAGGTTATGGTGCGCGCGGATCGCGCCATCGCCGAGGATAATGTCTTCCTGCCCTTTGCCTATGTCGAGGCGGCGGCGAATATCCTGACCAACAGTGCGCTTGATCCTTTCGGCAAGATCCCCGAGTTCAAGTATTCGGCGGTGCGGATCGAGCCTGCTGCGGCGGTTGCTGCCGAATAGCCAACGCTTGGCACTGAATCTAAGGAAGGCGACCTGAGGCGGTCGCCTTTTTCAATCGTTCAGATGTCGGGACATGAAGCGGCCCACATCGCTCTGACTGGGGCGCTGGCCGGTGAAGACCTCGACGAAATCGGGCATTCGGGCGACATGTTTCCAACGGGTCTCGTGCACCTGCATCGAAAGATGGCCGATCTGGGTATAGATCACGGTCATCGCACGCACTTCGGCCTCGGTGTCGGAATAGCCGAAATGGGTGAACATGGCCTCGATCGCTTGCCTGCGCCGGTCGTCTGCGGCATCGACGTGGGCTTGCAGGGCGGGATCGGTCCGTGCCCAGTTGCGGATCGCCAGATCCATGCGCGAATCGAATAGCTCCTCATCCAGCCAGCAGTCGAAGATGTTGAAGATCGCCTCGCAGATGGTTTCGGCATAGGCCTCGGTGCGGGCGACCAGATTGCCGGTATTGCGTGCCTCCCACCTTTCGATCAGCGCATCCAGAAGTGCCGCGCGATCCTTGAAGTGCCAGTAGAAGCCGGTGCGTGACAGGCCCAGTTGACTGGCCAGCGGCATGATCTTGACGGCATCAATGCCGGACTCACAGAGAATTTCGGTTGCGGCATCCAGCCACAAATCAGCGGAACCGCGCTGGCGGGTATCGGGGGCACTCGTCATGACTGCCCGATAGCATTGCCATATCCGGGCGACAATCACTTCGCCGCATATGCGCGCAGCTTTGCCGGTGCTTCCTTTGCGCCGCGATGCACGGCAGGATAGGGCAGGGGAGCTGGCAAGGAGCAGGGGCATGTCAGAAGAAACAGAGCCGAAATCGGGTCATGACGGGCCCTATCCCGCGCCGGTCGTGGTCAGCGGGTTGACGGTTGATCCGGGTTGGATCGATTATAACGGACACATGAATGTCGGCTATTACGGCGTTGCCTTCGATCAAGCGCTGGAGGTCATGCTGGATGAACATCTGGGGCTGGGCGAAACCTATGTGCGCACCGCCGGGCATGGTCCATACATCCTTCAGTCGCATCTGCATTTCACCCGTGAATTGCTGGAGGGCGCCAGATACGCCATCCATTACTGGCTGGCCGATACGGATGCCAAGCGGCTGCACTATTACGCGGAAATGTTTGCCGAGGACGATGGCGCGCTTTGTGCCACGCAAGAGGCCTTGATCGTCAATGTCAGCCAAGCCACCGGGCGTTCGGCCCCGTTTCCCGACTGGGCGCTGACCCGGCTGGCGCGGATGGCGGTAGAGCATGAAAACCCGGACCTCGCGGCGCGCCTTGGCGCGCCGCTCGGTATCCGCAGAAACTCGTAACCCACACGAGGGAATAAGCACCCGGCCGCACGTCCTGTCCGTAGGACACCCCCAAGTGCGACCGGGCGGCTGCGCAGCACCTTGATGCCGGCTAGCAAAACCATTTGCCCTAAATTTTATGGGCTTGTCCCGCACTCTGGTTTATTGCTGGTTAATTGCCTATCTCGCTGGAAACAATTCGGTTTTTGACCTTTGATTGGCAGGGGATAAGGCTTGGCCGCCTTGTGTCTGCCACAGTCCCGTAATCTCGAATCACGGGGGCAGCTGTGGCCGCTACGCACGCGCGCTAAATTCCGTGCGCCATATTGCCCGGCGCAAAGGAAACGGCCTATGGTATCCACAATGACAACTGATTTGACGACGATGCCCCTTCAATTTTCACGGATACCTTTGCCGAATGCCTAGCACCTCACCAAGGCATGGGGCCGTCTACGTCAAAGAGCTGGCCATCGACCTGTTGGCGCAGGGATACAAGCCCCATCAGGTGTTTGACCGCACCGGCATATCTCCGGACATCATCCATCAGGAAAAACCTTTCGTGCCCTTTGAGGCGATCGCCTCCTTCTTTGAACATGCGGTAGAGTTGACCGGCGAAGACACGTTGGGCTTTGATCGTGGCGCGCAGCGCGAAATGCGCCGATCCGGGGTAATCTGCTATGTCGGAATGGCGGCCCCGACCGTTCTGGACTTCATCAAGAACATCGCGCGCTACCGGCGGGTCTTCAGCGATGCGGTTGAGATCGATGTCGATCAATTGGACAGCGACGGCATCCTGCGTTGGTATTTTGCGGTCCCGACCCAGATACGTCGCCGTCAATATGTGGAGTTTGGCGCCTCGGGCCTGCTTCATGCCATGCGCCAAGCCGCAAATCGCGAATTTCGACCGCGCCTGGTGACCTTCCACCATATGCGCAACCGAAATCAGGACCGGTTTCGGCAGTATTTTGGCTGCGATGTCAGATTTGGCGAGGCCGAGAACGCCTATCATTTCCGGCGCGAAGATCTGGATCTGCCGTTGTTGACCGCCGATAACGATCTCTATTCGGTTCTGACCGAGTATTGCGAGGCCATCCTCAGCGATAAATCGCGCAACCTGCCGCCGCTGATTGTCGATGTCGAACGGGCCATCGCCGACCGGCTCGCCAAGGGCGAGGTCAGCCAGGAAGAAGTGGCGCGTGCCATGGGCATGAGCCCGCGCACCTTGTCGCGGCGCCTCGCGGCTGAGAATACCACGTTTTTCAAGACGTTGGAGCAACTTCGCCGGGCGCTGGCGGTCAGCTATCTCAAGGATAGTGATCTGGTTCTGGCCGAAATTGCCTTTCTGCTGGGCTATTCTGGATTAAGCAGTTTCAATGACGCGTTCAAACGCTGGACCGGGCAGACACCGGGTCAGTTCCGGCTCGTCTGAAGGCAGGCCGGTTGTGCGGCTTTAATTAATTTACTTTGCGAAATAAAAAGGCTACGATGCGCTGAACCGTGCCCTGTTCGGGCCCAATTGCATACAGATCTCTGGCAGTTTTTCGGGGCGCCCGTTGGTCCCGACGCTACTGCGTTATACCAGATGAGGAAGGTCGATGTCCGTTCTTGTTGCCGATGTAGGAGGGACCAACGCCCGGCTCGCCATGGTCCGGGACGGAATTCCAACCGCCATCAAGCGATATAATAATGACAGCCATTCCTCGTTCTACGAGGTGTTGCAGGCCTATCGGGATAGTATCGACCATACCCCGGTCGAGGCCTGCTGCGTGGCCGTGGCGGGGCCAGTCAACGCTGATCACGCGCAACTGACCAATCGGGACTGGGATTTTGATGTCGACAGTCTGCGCAATGCTCTAGGCGGGCCGAAGCATGTGCGTCTGACCAATGATCTTGTTGCCTTGGGTTATGCGCTGCCGCATCTGCAGCCAGAACAACTGGCCGAAATTCGCCCCGTTCCCGGACCAGCCGCCAATGATCAGGCTCTGGTCGCCGGGGCGGGAACCGGGTTCAACGCCTGCCTGCTCAAGGGCAGGACGGTGGTTGAGGCGGAATTGGGCCATGTCAGCTTGCCGGTGAGCGTCGCGGACGTGCTGCGCGCGGAATTGGGCGCGGCTGCCGACCGGTTCCAGACCAACGAAGACCTGTTCTCCGGGCGCGGGCTGGCGCGGCTGCATCAGGCGATCTCCGGCACCCAGATGTCGGGGCCGCAAATCCTTGAGCAGTTTGCCCGAAGCCCGGGAGGGTGCGAAGCGCAGCGCACCGTCCTGCTCAGCGCGCGGCTGCTGGGCATACTGACCCGCGAAATGGTGCTGCAATACCTGCCGCTTGCCGGGATACACTTTGCCGGAGGTGCTGCGCGCGGCATTCTCGGGTCCTCTGCTGTGTCCGAGTTTCTGGCCGCGTTCGAGCAGGATGGCGTGCTGGCGGATCAGGTTGCGCGTGTGCCGATCAGGTTGATCGCTGATGACGCCGCCGCATTGATCGGCGCGGCGCATTTCGTGACAAGCGGCAAGAAAGGATAAGACATGGGCGATGCGCTGTTTCGCTGGGGGATTCTGTCGACATCAAAGATCGGGCGCGAGCAGGTCCTGCCCGCGATTGCACGCTCTGCCTCTGGTGTGGTTCATGCGATCGCCAGTCGCGATCCGGCGCGTGCCCAGGCCGAGGCCGTCCGGTTCGGCGCGCCGAAATCTTATGGTGACTATGACGCGCTGCTGGCCGATCCCGAGATTGACGGCGTTTACCTGCCGATCCCCACCGCTCATCACGCCGAATGGTCGATCCGCGCCGCGCAGGCGGGCAAACATGTGCTGTGCGAAAAACCCATCGCCTTGAAGGCCGCAGAGATCGATCCGATCATCGCTGCGCGCGACAGCACGGGCTGCCTGATTTCCGAGGCGTTCATGGTTGCCTATCACCCGCAGTGGCACAAGGTGCGGGACCTGATCGCCGAAGGCGCAATCGGGCGGTTGCGCCACGTGACCGGCGGGTTCTCATACCACCTGACGGACCCTGGCAATATGCGCAACAAGCCCGATCTGGGCGGCGGTGCTTTGCCCGATATCGGCGTCTATCCGGTGGTGTCGACCTTGCTGGCCACCGGGGCCGAGGCGGGGGAGGTGACCGGGCAGGTTGAGTTTTCGCCCCAGTTCGGAACCGATATCTATGCCCGCGCCAATGTCGACTTTGACGGGTTCAACCTGTCATTTTACGTCTCCAGCCAGATGGCCCTGCACCAGTCGATGCGGTTCATGGGCGAGGCGGGTTGGATCGACGTGCGCGCGCCGTTCAACGCAGTGAATTACGACTACGCCGAGGTGGTGCTGCACGACCAGAAAAACGCCACACAGACGGTCTACAGGTTCGATGTGAACCAGTACGAACGACAGGCCGATGCTTTTGTCGCCGCCTGTCGCGGCGACCGCAGCAACGTCTTTCCGCTGGAGATGTCCAAGAAGGTCCAGCAGGTGATCGACGGGATTTATGCTGCGGGCGGCGGACGCTAAGCAGGGCTGCTGATCGCCGCTATATCTTACACTTTGCCTGGATTTCAGCGATGCGGGTATCCAGCTTTTTCTGGTACTCGCCCGACAGGATTTCCAGCTTCTCGTTCTCGGTGTCCGTCACAATCCCCAGCAGCGCGCCCGCTGGCGTGATCGCGGTGGCCGAAACAAGTTCCTGGCTCTGCGCGTATTTCTTTTCCGAATTGAGCGCGCGCAAATCCCCTTCGGCGGTGGCGCAGTTCACCGGCTTTGTGGACGGGTCCCTGAGCGGCCGCATCGAGCAGGCGGATGTCAGCAATACCGCTGCGGCGGCTGTCAGCAGGAGGGAATTTCTGCCTGTTATGTATCGCGTATTTGTCATGGTCATTCTCGCCTCGTTCCTTGTGTATGTGGTTGCGCGCGATGGGTTGGCATCGCGCCTTACCCCTCAATAGTCACGTTCGAAAAACACGCCGATCCCGGTGCTGCCTGTATTGTCCACGCTGCCTTTCAGCGTGATGTTGTCGGTCACATCCAGGTTCAGGTTCACTTCGGTCTCACCTTCGGTGTTGACGGTGAAGTCGGTGTAAAGCTCATCGCTCAGATAGGCACCTGCGCCAAACCGCCCGCCGCCGCCTTCATTGGCGCCGATATCGATATTGCTCAGCCCCGTGCTGTCACGTGCGCCCTTCGTCACATCGCCCCCGGCGCCGCTCAGCTGCGCCAGCGAGGCCGCCATTTGCGCGACGACCAGCGGCGACAGCTCCGAGAATCGGTTGCCAAAAAGCAGCATCGCCAGCGCCTCTTCTGGGGGGCGTTCGGGATCGGAATAGACCTGGATTTCGGGCAGGTCGAGTGGCCCCGAGATTTCCAGCGTCGCCTGACCATCCGATGTGGTCGAGGTCGATTCGAACTCGATATAGGGGTCCAAATTGCCCTGCAACGCGATGATGCCCTTGGTCAGTTCCAGGCGCCGCCCAAGCAGATCCAGATTACCCCGGATCAGCTCGATCTGACCGGAGGGCGAGACCGAGGCGGTGGTGCCGCCGATATTGATCGCACCGCCCAACTCCGCATTTAGCCCGCGCCCGCGCACAAACATCTTGTTGGGAACCACGATGTCGATATTCAGCGACGTGGTCGAATCGCTGCGCCCTTCCTCTTCGTCCGGCTTGATCAGCCCGGCATTCTTCAGCGTTTGGTAAACCGCACTGGATTCACCCACATGGGTCATGTCCGGAATCGGGGCGGCACTGGCCGACCCGGTGGCGGCGTTGAGGTTGATATTGGTCTCGCCAATATCGATCCGCCCGGCGATCGCGCTGTTGCCCGCCAGCGCGCCGGTGATGGCGATCTGGCCATTGGCCGAAGTTTCGTAGAGCAGGTTGTCAGTCAGAACCAACTGGTTGAGCGCGACAGTGATATCGGTGTTGAGTGGCGGCGTCAGTTGAATCGGTCCGTTGACCTGTATGTTGCCGCCGGTGCGGATGGCCGCATTCATGGCAACGGTTGCGGTGCTGTTGGCCATCGTCACGGTGCCGTTGATACCGGTCAGCGTCTGGCGTGCGCCGGGGATGGCCAGCGCTGCGCCGTTGGTTGAAATCGTTCCGCTCAGCGCATCAAGCGCCGGTTGCCCTTTTAGGGCGAGGTCGAATTGCGCGGTGCCTTCGATCTTGTTGGGCGAGATGAAATTGTTGGCGATGCCGATATTGACCTGACCCTTGGCCGCCAGATCGGCATCGCCGCTTGTTTCGTCAAAGGTGCCCTTGAGCGTCGTGGACACATCCGCCGGGCCGGTGGCGTTACCGTCGATGGTCCAGACACCATTGTCGCGACGCGCATTGCCATTGGCGGTGAGCGAGCCGGGGAAATCGGGTATCAGACGTTCGACCTGGTCAAGCCTGGCCTCGAAGTCGAAATCGGCGTTGCCGTTCAACTCGGCCGAGCCGTCGAGCTTGGCAAAGGACGAGGCCGGGCCATTCAGTTGCACAACACCGTCAAACCCGGACCCGGTGCGCGACACGTCGCCCTGCAGCTTCATCTCTCCGCTGCTGAGCGTTGTGATCCGGCTGATATCATCCAGCGCAGCCGAAAATGTCAGCTTGCCACCAGCTTCCTGCAAGGTTCCGCTGGCCTGCGCCGAAATGGCGGTTGCGGCGAGGTCGAAATCGCGGATGTTCAGACCCGCGTCGGTCTTGGCGGCATCCGCTTTCAGCGTGGTGCGCCCGGTGATCAGCTTGTCGAGTTGCTCAATGCCGCTGCGCAGGTTCTGCGCGTCGAGATTGAGCTGAATATCGAAGGTCTCATCCGACAATGCGCCCGAACCACCCAGTTTTACCGCCACCGAGCCGCCCAGATCGCGCTGCGCCAGATCCGAGAACAGCGACAGGTCAGACGCGCTGGCCTTGATGGTGCCATTTGCCGCATATTCCTGCGCTTCGATCCCCGAAACGGTCACCGCGCCGCTGGCCTTGAGCGTTTTGCCGGCCACATCGAAATCGCGGATGGTCAGCGTGTCATCTGCGTTTGTGGCGTCGATGGTGATCTTCAAGTCGCCCGCGATCAACGGGTCGATCTGGTCCATGCCGCTTTTCAGGTCTCTGCCGGAGGCCTGCGCCTGAATGTCAAAGCTGCGATCCTTCAGCGCGCCGTTGCCTTTGAGCGCTGCGGTCAAGTTGCCAGCCAGCTCGCGGCCTGCCAGATCGGAAAAGATCGACAGGTCTTTGGCAGAGAGCGTCACATCCGCTTGTGAGACAGCATAGTCCCCGCTGTCGATCCCGGTCGCCATGCCCGTCGCTTCAGCCGAAAAGCTGCGGCCATCGATCTTGAAATCGCGCAGGGTCAGGCCTTCGCTGTCATTCTTTGCGTCCAGTTGGATGCTGGTATCGCCGGTCAGCAGCGGGTCGACCTGTGACAGCCCGCTTTTCAGGTCCCGGCCGGTCGCACTCATCTGAATGTCGAAATGCCTGTCCTTGATTGCGCCGCTGCCTTCGATCTCGGCGTTGATCGCCCCTGCCAGATCGCGCTGGGCCAGCTTCGAGAACAGCGACAAGTCTTCGGCGGCCAGCTTGACGCTTCCGTCACCGCTGAAATCGCCCTCCGACCCGGTCAGATTGGCGGCGGCTTCGACCGACAACGTCTCGCCGGTCAGAGCGAACTCACGAACCGTCAGCCCATCTGTGTCGCGCAGCGCGTCGAGCGTGATGGAGACCGGGCCATCGAGCAGCGGGTCGACCTCGTCCATGCCGCTTTCGAGGCCAGTGCCGTCGGCGGTCAGCACAAAATCGAAACTGCCCCCCAACGGAGCGCCGGTGCCGTCCAGGCTGGCGGTCACCGACCCGGCCAGATCACGGCCCGCCACACCGGAAAATCGCGACAGATCGGCGGCGTCCAGCGTTACGTTGCCATCCATCTCGAAGCCGCTGTTCAACCCCTTGATGTCCACATCCGCCTGCGCGGTGACATCGCCGCTGATCAGTTCGAACTCCGACAATTTCAACTCACCATCACCCAGCAGGTCAAAAAGCCCATCCAGCGTGATCGTGTCGCCCGCCGCCTGCGCCAGCGCCGCATCGCTGAAGCTCAGCCCGTCCAGCGCTGCCTGCAGATCACCGGTCAGTTCCTTGTTGCCAGCCTGATCCAGTTCGCCCTGCGCGCCGAGTTTCAACTGATCCAGTGACATATCGGGCGTGCTGACATCATTGGCGCTCAGGTTGAGGTACCAACCTTCGCCGCTCGCCGCATCGAGCAGCAGCGAAAACTCTGCCGCGCCCAGTTCGGTGACAGGATCGGCAACCGGCAGCACGACCGTATTGCCCTCGGGTGGGGTGATGCGACCCTGAATGGCCAGCTTTTCCCACACCCCGTCACCCGCGCGTTCCACCTCGCCCTCAAGACGCAACGCTTCCGAGGTCAGGTCCAGCTCGGAAATCGTCAGCCCGCCATCGGGATCGCTGCGGCCATCCACGACAAGCCGCGTATCGGTGCCGAAAAACGGATCGAACCGGGGCTGCAGGAACGGTGTCAGATCGCCGCCGACATTTGCCGAAAAGGCAATGCTGGTCTCATCCTCGGCATCCGGGGTCGGAACGCCCCGCAGCCGCACCTGACCCGAGACGCGTTCCGTGTCGTCGCTGGTCAGGCCGATATCGGCGGTGAAATCGTCCACCGGGCCTTCGCCCTTGGCGGTAAGCAGCAGGGGCGGTGAATCGGGCAGGTTCAAAGCGGTCGAGATGATCCCGCCCGCATCCTCAACCACCTGCAGATCCAGCGTGATCTGGGTGCTGGAATTGACATAACCAGCGGTCAGTTTGACGCTGTCGCCGGGCCGGTCCTGACGTGTGACCTCTAGATTGGTGTCCAGCGTACCATCGGCCAGCGACAGGTTGCCGTTGACCTCCAGCACCGCCGCGCGCCCGATCAGTGGCTCGCCCAGGCTTAGCTTGTCGACGCGCAGCTCTTCGATATTCACCGCCACCGGCAGTTCCGGCACCTGAAAGCTCGAGGCACCGGGATCGGGCGGCGGAGTATCCTGTTCAATGGGTTCGGGCTTGCGCGCGATGTCGATCTCTTCGGCGGAGAGCGTATTGACCGAAAACCGGCCGCGCAGCAGGCCCAGCCGGTTCCAGTCCAGTTCCGCATTCTTGATGGTCAGCCAGACCCCATCATCATCCGAGACGGTGATCTCTTGTATGGTCGCGCGCGAGCTTAGCGCGCCTTCCAGACCCACCACTTTCAGGTAACGGCCATCGCCCGACAGCGTATCCTCCAGAAAATCGACCAGCAGCCCGCCGGTTTCTTCCTGCGCCACAGCCGGAGCGGGGACCTGGCTGAGGCAGAGCGTGACTGCTACGGCATATGGTGCTGACCTGATCAAAACGCCTGTCCGATCCCGATATAGAATTGCAGCCCGTCACCGGTATCACCGCTGACCGGAACCGCCAGGTCGACCCGCAGCGGGCCGAACCCGCCCAGATCATAACGCACCCCGATCCCGGCACCAGAGTGACTTTCCGAGTCACCCGTGACAAAGGCATCGGCACCGACCATGCCATAGTCGTAGAACCCCACCAGCGAGATGCTCTCGGTGACGCGGCCCCTGACCTCGGCGGAAAGGCCCAGAAACGACTTGCCCCCTGCAACCTCGTCGCCAACCGGAATGCCGAGGCTTTCATAAGGTTGCCCGCGCACCGTCCCTGCACCACCAGAAAAGAACAGGTATTCCGGGGATACTTTGTTCAAGGCCGGGCCGCCGACCGACCCCAGTTGAACGCGCCCGGCCAGCACCAGATTGCCATTCGAGGCGACATCGAAATAGGTACGGCCATCACCGTAAAGCTGTGCGGCGGTTTCGGTGCCGGAAATACCGACCAGCGGTGTAAAGCGCCCATCCAGAAAAAAGCCACGCGTCGGGTTGACCTTGTTGTCACGCCGGTCCCATTCGGCGCGAAACGGCACCAGCAGATAGCGGAACGGCCGGTCATCGCCAAAGGCGTCGTCGGCCTTGGCGTCGCTCACAGCGACATAGGCTTCGCCGAAAAGCGCGGGCGAGAATACCCTTCGCGCACCCACGCCCAGCAACAGGGTCGAGATGTCATAATGCTCGCGATTGCGCCGTTCCCACTGGGCCAGATAGAACATGCTGTCATCCGGGCCCAAGCGGTCGGGCATGTCCAGCCGCATACCAACGCGCCCGTCGATATCCTCGTCGCCCCCGATATTGCGCAGCGCCGCCTCGAACTTGAAGCGTGCGGCGCGGCGGAACACGTTGCGATGATACCAGGCGAGGCTCAGATCAAGGCCCTGGTTCGACGACAACTCGACCCCAAAGCTCAGCCGTCTTGGCGGCATATCCTCGAAGGTTGCATCGAAATCGAGGCTGCCATCGGGGTTTGCGGTTTCGTATTCGGTGATCCGGACGCTGCTGAAGGTCCCGGTGCGGCGCAGCCGGGTTCCGACCTGCTGGACCTGCGCGGGGGAATAGACCTCGCCGGTGGGAAAGCCTGCGATCCGGTAGATCGACTCGGGCCTGACGCGGGTGTCGCCCTTGATGTGCAACGTGCCAAAGGTCAGCTTCTGCCCCTGGGCCACATCGATCTGCGCGTCGAGACGGGCTTGTGTGTGCCTTGCGGTGATCTTCTGATCGCCGATCGCGGCCTTGGGATGGCCGACATCGCGCCAGCCCTGCACAGCGGCCGTGGCCGCCTGCTGAATGGTGCCGGTGCTGGCCGGGCGTCCGGGCGCGAAATTTTCCGGCAGTTCGGTGCCGCGCGCCAGCGGCGCGATTTCCGCCGTGCCAAAGGTGAAGGACGGGCCGGTCTTGACCGAGATGTTGACCGACTGCACCGCGCCGGGCGTGTTCAGCGGATCGATATCCGCCGCTTCCTGCCCGTCGAGGCGGATGTTCACAACCGGGCTGAAATACCCGGCATCATAAAGGATCTGCACCAGTGTCCGGTAATCCGCCAGCGCCGCTGACAGCAATTCCAGCGGGGTGTCCAGGCCGCGCGCCTCGGCGTTCAGAACCGATGACCCCTCTTCCAGCTTCTCGCGCAGTTCCTTGGAGGCACCGGGGGCCGAGAGCCCGGTTTCCAGCGCCCAGAGCATGGAAGGCGACAGCATCACGCAGGCTATCATGCAGCCGCGTTTCACTGCTTTCCACTTACCGAGACCTGTCATGGCCGGCTCCGAATTGCCTCAATTTTCCGACGGTTTGCCCACCCGAATGGCACCGTGCTTGTTCACCAGTTAACACATGCGGGGCGCGTATCGGAAAGGTATTTTCTGCCCGCAGACACTTTCTATTGGGTTTATGTGACCATGGCTCCACGAAATGGCGGTTCCGCGGGCCGTCAGAGGCGGTCATTCGGTCGGATCGCCGATATCGTGATGCCCTTCCTCGCATTCCCACTGAATGCCGTAACGGTCGACGAAATAGAAATAACGGATGCCGCTGATGATATCGGCGGTGGCCTGTTTCTGCTCTGCATCCGCCTCGGTCGCGGCATCGAAAAAGCGGAAATCGGCGGGAGTCGTCGGGCTGATCCGCTCCGGGCGATAGTCGGGGGCTTGCGAGATCATGCGCGTGTCCGGCTGTGCCCGCACATGGGCAAAGGCGGCGTCGATGCCTGAAACCTTGAGTGCGACATGTCCGACACGGCGGCGGTCGGTCGTGGCCAGATCATGATCGAGCACCTGGCCCGCAGGCGCGTGATACTCCATCAGTTCCAGTGTCATCGCATTGGCGGGCAGGGCCATGAAGGCGATCGAGACATCGACCGTGTCCCATTTCTCGCCAAAGCCCGCGCTTTTGGCGAAGCCTTCGTTTCGGAAATGGGGAAGATCTGTTGCGGCACGGCGCCGAGCAGATCCTGATAATAGGCAAGCGCGCTGTCGATATCATCAACATTGACACAGATGTGGCTGAGGCCGGTGATGGTGAGCATGGCATGAACGTCCCGGAACAGGATACGGATGCCTCACCCTAGGCGGGTGCAGGCCGCGACGCCAGTCGTGCCGAGGCGGTATGGCCGCCATGCGTCTGGTGCACAATCAGGCATAAACCACCAAAAATCGGACAGGTGTGCGCCACTTTCGCGCATCTTGCCGCAACAAGCCCTGTACATGCCGGGTGCAAAGGTCTACACGCGCGCCTTTGTTGGCCGGTGCCGCGACTTCGAGCCTCCAGAACTGCTTACAACAAGAAAATGGAACGGCTGTGAAGAAGACTCTCGCTGATGCGCTGGACGCGCGTGGATATACCACCCTTACCGCCGTGCAAGAGGCGGTGACGGCCCCCGAAACCATCGGTCAGGACCTGCTGGTCTCGGCCCAGACCGGCTCTGGCAAGACGCTGGGTTTTGGTCTGGCCATCGCGCCGGGCCTTCTGGGCGAGGGCGATGTTTTTGATGCTGCGGACGCGCCGCTGGCCCTGGTGATCGCACCGACGCGGGAACTGGCTTTGCAGGTCAAGCGGGAACTGGGCTGGCTCTTTGAAAACACCCGCGCCGTCGTGACCTCGACCGTGGGTGGCATGGATATGCGTGACGAGCGGCGTGCGCTGGCACGCGGCAGCCATATCGTGGTCGCCACGCCCGGACGTCTGCGCGACCACATCATGCGCGGCTCGATAGATCTGAGCGCGCTCAAGGCGGTGGTGCTGGACGAAGCGGATGAGATGCTGGATCTGGGCTTTCGCGAGGATCTGGAATTCATTCTGGAAAATGCACCCGAAGAACGGCAGACGCTGCTGTTTTCGGCCACGGTGCCCCCGGCCATCGCCAGGCTCGCCAAGAGCTACCAACGGGACGCGATCCGCATCGCCACCACCAGCGGATCAAAACAGCACGCGGATATCGATTATCGCGCCTTCAAGGTATCGGCACGCGATGGCGAGAATGCGATCATCAACGTGCTGCGCTATTACGAGGCACCCAACGCGATTGTCTTCTGCAACACCCGAGCGATGGTCAACCGGCTGACCACGCGCCTGTCAAACCGTGGATTTTCCGTCGTCGCCCTGTCCGGGGAGCTGTCGCAGACCGAGCGCACCCATGCCTTGCAGGCAATGCGCGACGGGCGTGCGCGGGTCTGTGTTGCGACCGATGTTGCCGCGCGCGGGATCGACCTGCCCAACCTCGATCTGGTGATCCATGCGGAACTGCCCAGCAATCAGGAAACGCTGCTGCACCGCTCGGGTCGCACGGGCCGGGCCGGGCGCAAGGGCGTCAGCGCGCTGATCGTGCCGCCCGCCGCTCAGAAAAAAGCGCAACGCCTGCTGGGCTGGGCGAAACTGACAGCGGAATGGGACGAGGCGCCCTCCGCCGAGGCGGTATCGGCCCAGGATGAGGAGCGGATGCTGGCCAGCCCGGACTGGCAAACACCGGTTGAGGAGTCCGATCGCGACATGGTCGCGACCCTGACCCAGGCGTTTACCGCCGAACAGATCGCGGCGGCGTATCTCAGACTATATCGGGAACGCCATTCCGCGCCCGAGGACCTGTCTGACATCAACGAAGCCCCCAAACCGCGCGCGCCGTTTGGTCCCAGCGTCTGGTTTTCGCTGGAAGGGGGGCGCGACGCGGGGGCCGAGCCGCGGCGGTTGCTGCCGATGCTGTGCAAGCGGGGCAATATCTCGCGCGAGGATGTTGGAGCTATCCGCATTCAGCCAAAGGACTCGCTGATCGAAATGCGTGAAAGCGCGGTTCAGGGTTTCCTGACGGCGATCGGGTCTGAAATGGTGCTGGAGGGGGGCGCGGCGCTGACCCGGCTGGCAACCCCGCCCAAGCTGGATCGCGGTCCGCGTCACGACAAACCCTCTGGCCCCAAACCTCGCAAGCCGCGTGATGCGGGACCACCGGCCAAAGGCAAAACGCCGGGTACCACCACGCCAGTGGATTGGAACGATGATCCGAAACCGCGCGTGAAAAAGCCCAAACCGGGCGCGAAACCCGGGCACCGGAAGGGTCCAAAACCAACGGCGCCGCAACCGCCCGAAGCGGTGGTGGTCGAGCCGGCCAAGCCCCGCAAACCGGCAGCCGGTTCCAAGCGGGGCGAAGGCAAAGGGGATCGCCCGCGCGGCCCCAAACCCCCCGTCGGCAAACCGTCGAGCAAGAAGAACCGCGCGCGTCGGGCCGCTATGGGCAAGCCCGGCGGCATGGGGGCACCAACGCGCAAAGGCGGTAAGAAACGCTAAGACCGGCCGCGGGCCGGTCAGGCCATCAGCCGGGCCACATCCAACATCCGCGCGGAAAAGCCCCATTCATTGTCGTACCAGCCAAAGACGCGCAATTGGCGCGGCCCGGTCATCCGGGTCTCGGGGCCTGCAATCACCAGCGACTCGGGTCTTGCCCGCAGATCCGAAGAGACCAGCGGCAGATCGGTCCAGCCCAGGATGGGTGAGGCGTCGATCGCGGTACGCAGTGCACTGATGAATGCGTCGTCGCGGCTGTCCCGCGCCAGTTGAACCACCAGATCGACCGCGGAGACGCTGGCGCTGGGCACCCGGACGGCGGCCCCGCTGATGCGCCCAGCCAGTTCCGGCAGGACCTCGTTCACCAGATGTGTGGCGCTGGTGGTGGTGGGCACCATCGACAGCGCCCCGGCGCGCGAGCGGGCCAGATCGCCGCGCGGGGCGTCGACCAAGGGCTGGCTGTTGGTGTAGCAATGGATCGTCGTCATATGCGCGGTGTCGATCCCGGCAATGCCGTGGATCACCTTGATCAGCGGCGCCAGACCGTTGGTGGTGCAGGAGGCGTTCGACACGATCCGCGCATCGCCCAACTGTTCCTCGTTAGCACCCAGAACAACCGTCAGCTCGGCAGCCGGCGAGGGGCCGGAAATCAGCACCTTGCGCGCGCCCGCATCCAGACCGCGCCGCGCCACATCGGAGCTGCGCGCAACACCGGTGCAATCCAGCAGAACATCAACGCCGGACAGATCAATCCGGCTCAGGTCGTCGCTATGTGTAAACGGAATGTGTCGCCCGTCCACTACCAGCGCGTCGGGTTCGGTTTCGACCCGGCCCGGATAGGGGCCAAAGGTGCTGTCATACTGGAACAGATAGGCGCAGGTCTTGAGCGGCGCGATGTCGTTGACGCCCAACAATTCAATGCCCGCATCGGCGGGCATGGCCAATATCTGGCGCAGAATGGTGCGGCCGATGCGGCCAAATCCGTTGATCGCGAGTCTCATGCCGCAGATATGCCAGCGCTTGACGGGCAGCTCAACGACAGCGGCAATATTGATACAATTTAGCCGGTTAGGCGTTTACGAGGCCGGAGCGGCCGGGCATTGCACCTGAGCAAAGAACTGACCCGAGATGTTTTCATACATCGTGTTGCCTAACACCCTGCATCCCGTTGCCTGCCGGATCGCGGCGCTGGCCTGAACCGGGCGCGGGCGTGCGGGCTGGCCGAACGGGTTGAGGTTGTTCATGTCGCGCGTGGCCCGGTAGACGACCGGACTATCGGAGACCTGTCGCACCGCCCAGGTCCGGCTCATGACCGAGACATTCTTGCTGGGATAGGCGTTCTGACCGCCCGGCAAGGCGAACGGATCGCTGCAAGCGCCAAGGCCAAGCAGAACGGGGGCGACCAAGAGGGCAGCGCGAATTCTCATAACTCATCTCCGTGGATGCGACATCTGCTTGAACCACACCAAATTTTTCATCTTATGGGAAGCCCTTGCGGATCAATCTGTGAGCGTGGCGTCCAAAATGGCACGGGTCGAACCCTTTGGTAAATTTGGGTCGTGACCCTAGACGAGCCCAGCGGTCCATGCGAGCATGAGCACAACGCAATTTTTCCGCGAGCCTGCCATGAAACAGATATTTCTAACGCTTTGCCTGAGTTTTGCTCTGGCCGGGCTTGCCGTCACGTCGCAGGCAAAACCCCTGTCGCGTATCATCGCCGAAAGCGGGTTGTCGCCCGAGGACTTTCAACTGATGCAGCAGGCGATGGGCCAGCTGGTGGTGAATGGTGTTCCGCAGGTCGGAAAGACCGTGGCGTGGGACAATCCGGCGACCAAGTCCAAAGGCTCGGTCACATTGCAGGAAATGCGCGACAATTGCGGGTTCCTCAATCAGGTTGCGCATCCCAAGGGGGCCGAACGGCCGGTGCAGATTCGCAGCCGCATGTGTCGGCAAGCGGATGGAAGATGGCTGCTTGTGCCCTGACCCGATAGGGTCCCGCGCCGATAGCCCCGCAGAAGATTGACGCATTGAACTCTTGCGCTTGCGGCGCAGGCGGTCCTAGGCTTTGACGTGCCGATTGGGGCGCCAGGGACAAGTGCTAGGTCGAGGGAAGACAGCATGAAATTTACCGAAGAACATGAATGGCTGGTCGTCGAGGAGGATGTGGTGACCGTGGGCATCACGGCCCATGCCGCCGAACAACTGGGTGATATCGTCTTTGTCGAGCTGCCCGAGATTGGCTCTGAGGTGGCCAAGGACGATGAGATTGTGGTGATCGAGAGCGTCAAGGCCGCGTCCGACATTCTTGCGCCACTGGATGGCGAGGTCGTCGAGGTCAACGAGGCGCTCGCCGACGAGCCGGGCAAGGTCAATGAAGACCCGACCGGGGCCGGATGGTTCTTCAAGCTGAAAGTGTCCGACATGTCGCCGATGGACGACTATATGGACGAAGCCGCCTATACCGCCTTCATCGGCTAACTGGCCAGCTTCTTGCCGAGGGAACGGGCCGTTTCCGCATTGAGGCGGGCCAAGGGCCCGCCGCTCTTTTGCTGGCCTGTCCTTGCGGACAGGCGTTGGCGCTTGTGGCGGCTGTTGCGCCCTGTTCTCAGTAGCCGCGTGCGCGGTCGACCTCATGCAACAGAACCTCACCTGCGCTCAGGCGGCGCAGGTTTTCCGCCACGTCTTTCAGCGCATCCCCAAGATGCCAGCCGGACACGTGTGGTGTTAGGGTGACCTTGGGATGCGACCAGAGCGGGCTGTCAGCGGGCAGGGGTTCCTGGTTGACCACATCCAAAACCGCATGGTCTGGTATGCCCGCGTCCAGCGCGTGCAGCAGCGCACCCTCGTCGATCAGATCGCCGCGCCCGGCATTGAGTAGCTGGCTGCCGGGTTTCATGGCGGCAAGCATGGGCGCATCGATCAGCCCTGCGGTTTCGGGCGTGCTGGGCAGGATGGCGCAGACATGGTCGCAGCGGCCTAAAAGGGCGGGCAGCGCGTCATAGCCATGATGACAGGTCACACCGGGCAGGGATTTCGGCGACCGGCTCCAGCCATGGACCTGAAACCCCAGTTGATCCAGCAGCCGTGCGGTATAGCCGCCGATATGGCCCAGCCCCAATATGCCAACTTGCGTGTCCGCTGTGACCCGCGGCGCCACCGGCGACCAGTCGGCCTGCGCCTGCTGGCGGCGATAGCGATCGCCTTGGCGCTGGACGTTCAGGATATAGGTCAGGAACCACTCTGCAATCTCGCGGGCGGGAGCCTCTGGCTTCAGCCGGGTAACCCGGACGTGGTCGGGCAGGGCCGGGTGGCGCACGATGGTTTCCACGCCGGCACCCAGTTTCTGCACCAGGCGCAGGTTGGGCAGACGTTGCGGCAGTTCCGAGTCCAGCCGCGAGACAGCCAGCATGGTCACCTCGCCCAGATCGCCGGGTTCGGCCAGCGACCGCACATCCAAGGCCGGGGCATATGCGCAAATGATCTCGGCAATCTCGTCATCGCGCATCCATCCGTCATGGCCGACATTGATCAGCAGCGCCATCAGGGGTCCTTTCGCAACTACCGGGTGACATATCGTCACCCAACTGGACATTCGCCGCCCAGCTAAGTCATCCTCCGGTCAAACGTAAAGCCCGGTGATCCCGGCAAAGGAGAGATATCATGACGATGAGCTTTGGGATGCGGGACGAGCACCGTGCGCTGCTGGGCCGGGTAAGCGCGATGATTCGCGATGAGGTCATGCCGCTGGAAGAGGAATATCAGGGGGAAGTGGCCAAGGGCGATCGCTGGCAATATACCGACCGGCAGACCGAGATTCTTGAAGGGTTGAAGGCCAAGGCCAAAGCGGCGGGGCTGTGGAATTTCTGGCTGACCGACAGTGATCGGGGGTTCGGGCTGACCACGGTTGAATACGCCTATTTCGCCGAAGAGATGGGAAAGACCCCGCTGGGGGCCGAGGTGTTCAACTGCTCGGCACCTGATACCGGCAATATGGAAGTCTTTGAGCGTTATGGCACCGAGGCCATGAAATCCGAGTGGCTGGCGCCGCTTCTGGAGGGAGAGATTCGGTCCGCCTATCTGATGACCGAGCCGGATGTGGCCTCGTCCGATGCCACCAATATCTCGATGTCCTGCGTGCGGGACGGGGCGGACTATGTGCTCAATGGCGAGAAATGGTGGGCCTCGGGTGCGGGAGATCCGCGTTGCCGGGTTTACATCGTGATGGTGCGGACGGGGGATGACGACACACCCAAGCATCAGCGCCATTCTATGATCGTGGTGCCTGCGGACACTGCGGGGATCGAGGTGCTGCGCCCGATGCAGGTCTACGGCCATGACGATGCGCCGCACGGGCATATGCATATCCGGTTTACCAATGTGCGGGTTCCGGTCGAAAACATCCTGCTGGGCGAGGGGCGCGGGTTCGAGATCGCGCAGGGCCGCCTCGGGCCGGGCCGCATCCACCATTGCATGCGTGCCATCGGGCAGTCCGAAACCGCGCTGGAACAGATGTGCAGGCGCGCGCTGCAGCGCGAGGCGTTTGGCAAGCGGCTGGCGCAGCTTGGCGCGAACTATGACATCATCGCCGAATGCCGGATGGAGATCGAAATGGCGCGCCTGCTCTGCCTCAAGGCGGCGTGGTATATGGATCAGGGGGATGCGCGGGCTGCGGCCCCCTGGATTTCGCAGATCAAGGTGATCGCGCCGCGCGTGGCGCTCAAGGTGATCGACGAGGCCGCCCAGATGTTCGGCGCGCAAGGTGTCAGTCAGGACACGCCGCTGGCCACCGCCTGGACCCATGTGCGAACGCTGCGACTGGCCGACGGTCCGGATGCGGTGCATCGGCGGCAAGTCGCCCGGACGGAGCTGCGGAAATACACGCAGGAGAAAGTCTGAACCACATTGCGTTGCGCCGCCGCACCCAGCGCCCTATCTTCTGCGCATGAAACGCGTTTTGCCTCTTGCCCTGTGCCTGATGCCGGTCGATCTGACCGCGCATCCCCATGTGTTTGTGGATACCGGGCTGGAGGTGATCTTTGACGACCAGAACCGGCTGACCCATGTGCGGGTCACCTGGTCTTATGACGATTTCTACTCGCTGCTGATCCTTGAGGATCTGGGTCTGGATTCGGACGCTGACAATGTTCTGGCACCGTGGGAACAGACGCGGCTGCAAGGCTTTGACATGAACTGGGTCGAGGGGTTCAACGGTGATCTTGAGGCGACGCTGGGCGGTAAACCGCTTCAATTGTCCAGGCCGGTGGACCCGACCGCAGAGCTGCGTGACGGGCGCATTGTCACCACCCATCTGCGAGAGGTGACGGGACAGCCTCCGATCAGCGGGGAAACCCTGTCCCTGAAACCCTATGACGAGACGTTTTACGTGAGCTATGATCTCACCCTGCCGGTGCGATTGACCGGCAAGCATACCTGCCTGACCGAACGGATCGACCCCGATATTGATCAGAAACTGGCAGAGATGCGGACGTTTTTGCTGACCCTGGATGCCAATGCCGACCTCGAAGAGAACGACATTCCCATGATCGGCGCGGAATTCGCAACTGAGATTCGGATCACATGTCCAAACTCCTGATCCTGCCAGTTGGCGCCGCCGCCGCTCTGCTGTTGTGGTTCTGGCTCGGGGGTGGCTTCGATCAACTCGCGTTTTGGGCGGCTGGCGAGCAACGCACGTTCCAGAACCAGATCGCGGGCGCGTTGCGGGGCTTGCGGGCCGGGCATGATGGCGCGCTGTGGCTGTTGATGGGCCTTTGTTTTGCCTACGGGTTCTTCCATGCGGTGGGGCCGGGTCATGGCAAGGTGCTGATCGGAGGCTACGGGCTGGGTCGCCGTGTGCCCTGGCTGCGGTTGAGCGTGATCTCGTTGCTGGCCAGTCTGGGGCAGGCGGTGACAGCGGTGGCTATCGTCTATGCCGGGGTTTTCCTGTTCGACATGACCCGCGAGCGGCTGATCAGCGTGACCGAGGATGTCATGGCGCCGGTAAGCTACGGCGCGATTGCGCTGGTCGGGCTCTGGCTGGTCTGGCGCGGAGTGCGGCGGCTGACGCACCGACCCCACACGCATGCGCATGATCATGGCACGTGCGAAAGCTGCGGCCACAAACACGGTCCCGACCTGAGTGAGGTCGATCAGGTCTCGACCCCGCGCGAGGCGCTTGCGCTGATTGCCAGCATCGCGATCCGGCCCTGCACCGGCGCGCTCTTTGTGTTGTTGATCACCTGGCAGATGGGGATCGCGGGCGCGGGCATCGCCGGGGCGTTTGCCATGGCGCTGGGTACTGCGACCGTCACGATCACCGTCGGCCTTGCCGCCGCCGGAATGCGCGGCGGGATCACCGGGTCCGCCGGTGCGTTCCAACAGGCGGCGCGGGTGTTGCCCGTGGTCGAACTGATGGCGGGGCTTCTTGTTGCGTTCGTGGCAGGCGGGCTGATGCTGCGCGCGCTCTGAGCCGATCTACCCGAAGACCGGATCGGGATAGCGGACCTGCGCAAGATACAGGCCCTGCGGCGGACAGACCGGACCGCAGGCGGCGCGATCGCGCGCCTTCAGCGCGTCTTGCACATCGTTGGGCGTCCAGGCACCGGCCCCCACACGCTCCAGCGTGCCAACAAAACTGCGCACCTGATTGTGCAGGAAACTGCGGGCGCGCACATGAATATGTATCTCGGGTCCGGAGAAGCCCGCGACCTCCTCGACACGCAACTCATCCAGCGTCTTAACCGGGCTCGCCGCCTGACAGATCGACGAACGGAAGGTGGTGAAATCATGCCGCCCCAGCAACCTGTCCGCGCCCTGCTGCATCGCCGCCACTTCGAGTTGGTGATTGACCCGCCAGACCTGGCCCGCCTCGTGGGTGGCAGGTGCACGGCGCATCAGGATACGAAACAGATATTGCCGCTCAACGGCGGAGAAACGCGCGTGCCAGTCGCCCTCTACCCGCGCCGCGGCAACAATCGCGACAGGTTGCGGTTTCAGGTGATGGTTCAATGCCTCCGACAGCCGAAACGGCTCCCAGTCCTTGTCCAGATCGCAATGCGCCACCTGGCCCAGCGCATGCACGCCGGCATCCGTCCGGCCCGCAGCGGCAATCGTATGCGCCCCCGGCTGCAACCGGGCCAAAGCCGTCTCGATCGCGCCCTGCACCGAGGGTTGGTCCTTCTGGCGCTGCCACCCGGCAAAGGGCGCACCCTGATATTCGACTTTCAAAGCATAACGTGGCATGGCCGCGCAGGTATCCAACCGGCACTCCGATGTCCAGCGGGCAGGGGGCGCTGCCCCCTCGTCAAAGGCGACTCCCGCGATATTTTTAGCCAGATGAAGTAACGGACCTTTAGGTGATGTGATTCATCTTTGCCTTCGCGGTACAGGCGTGGACGCCGATGCCCGCGCCGGGTGAAACACTCAGGTTTGGAGGGCGTCAGACAGCTCTGACCTTTGGGTCTGAAGCCGAATACGTTACGTGCCAAATCACTGGCCAGGTGATTATCCACCGACGGCGCACTGGTCAGGTCAGACAGCGCGCGCCACTGTCAGCTTACCCACCGCCGGTGCGCCATGTGACAGGATCAATCGCATGGTGCCCTCTTGCTTGAAATGGTTTTGCCGTCTTCGAAATATGCAGCATATCCGGCATGCAGGCCACCCGCAGGCCTGGGTCCGGGTCAAAAAGGGAGCCGATGGTGAAGAGGCGGCGGGCGTTCAACCTCTGGCGGGAGGCCAACGTCTTTCCTCAAGTAATCCGGCAACTCCGCGCGCTTGGGCGAAACCGGCGGCTCTTCGCTGGGGCGCCGGGCCAAAACGGCCACAAGCCGCAACAAGAGGCCGCGCGACCGGCCAAAGGGGATGTAAAGGGATAAGCTTGGCATTGTTCTCTCCATTGATGATGGAAAGCCGCCACATGAGGAAAACATGAAAAAGGCCGCTCATGGGGCGGCCTTCAGATCGGAAACCTGTCAGACCGCTTTAACGGGCTACTGCGCCTGCCGCGCGAAGCATTAGGGTCTGACAATTCAACATATCTGATCTCTCCTGAATCAGGGTCTCCAGTGTCATAAACTACCAGTCGGAAGGGCCAGGCTCAACAACTTAGAGGAGTATCGGTCGATTTCTGCCGGATCGCGAACTCAACATAGAACAGCCGCTGATGCTGCGCTCGCTCCGAGGTCAGCAACGAGCCTATATTGCTTGATATTGCGCATTCTACGAACGACAGCTTTGGAGGTTTGTCACTACGCCTCGTCAAATCAATCAGCGGTCGAAGGTTTCTAGACAGCTACCGCAAACGGTTTTGGGCTTTTGCCAGATCGATGAACGCACGCAAGCGGCGCGTCATATGCCTCTTGCTTTGATAGTTGATCGAGTAGCGTGGCAGCGACGCGAGATGCTCCCCTAGCACTTCGACCAATTCATGGTTTGCGATATAGGGCGCGGCAATCTCACGGTAGATATAGGCAAGCCCAAGACCATGAGAGGCATAGTGCAGAAGCGAGCGCATATCGTTCGCCACCAGCCTCGGTTGAGGCTCTATGACGAACGCCCCATCAGGCCCTTTGAACCCCCAAGGAGCAAGCCTGTTGCCATGGCCAAACGCGTAACAGATCGCATCATGGTCCAGCACATCGCGCGGATGCTTTGGCATGCCCCGGTTTTTGACATAACTGCGCGCCGCAATTATGGTCATGTTGAGTTCCGGCCCAACGGGAACAGCATGTGTGTCTGGGGCCATCATCGTCTGAGATCGGATCGCAGCATCAATGCCCGAAGTCAGAAGATCAATCTTGGTGTCATCATAGATGACTTCGACCTGAACGGCTGGATATGCTGCGGCAAACTTGGCCAACAGATCATCAAGAAAGAACGGACCCGCGCTGTACGGCGCTGACAGGCGCAGCGTGCCGCTCACCTGATCTTTCTCTTCATCCAAAGCGCTCAGAGCACCTTCGATATCCGTGACGGCTGGAAAACTCCGCGCGAAAAGCTGTTCACCGATTGGCGTCAGGGCGACAGAGCGGGTCGAGCGTTCGAACAATCTTACGCCCAGCCGGTCCTCAAAACGCTGGATGGCTTCGCTGACAGATGCTGGCGCCTGCTGCAAATGCTCTGCCGCCGCGCGGAAACCGCCGCGACGGGCGACTTCGACAAAGACGCGAATTTCTCCAAAGCTGTTCTGGCCCATTGTTCGGTGTGCCGATCACATTGTTAGGATAAGAGTCAGTTATCCTTACGGTATCAAGCTGCTAGGTTTGGTGCAAGCTGCAGAAAACGGAGTAATCTCATGAGCGTTCATGCCGAAATCGAAGCTGTCATAAATACCTGGAATGGTGGCCTGGACGGTGGCGACATCGAGCAGATGGTCAGCACCTGTCATCCCGACACCGTCACCGTGAACGAACGTCAGCCCGTCACGGTCGGCACAGAGGCCATTCGCGACAAGTACAACCCGCGCATTGCTGCTGCGGAAATCACGTCCGGTTTCGACATCGAAACCCTGACCGAGTTCGGCGATACCGTTGTCGTGGTGGGCCGCTTCTACGGGACGATGAGGATGCGGGATACCGGCGATGTGCGCAATCCCAAGGGTCGTCTGACACTTGTGTATCAGCGTGATGAATACGGCGCGTGGAAGATGATCCTCGACATGGACAATAACGGCCCTGAATAAACCACACCGGTCGCGCCAAACACGGGCGTGCCCTTTTTCCTTTGGCATTGAGCAGGAGTTTGCATGACCACTCTGGAAGCTATCACCAAAGAGATCATCGATCTGCATGATTTCTTCGTCAAATGGTTCAACGGCACCGTAGAGCGTGATCAGCTTGAGCCAGGGTTTTTGTCGCACCTGGATGAGAATGTCGTGTTCATCTCGCCGGAAGGTCACATCCTGACAGGAGAGATGCTGAAAGGCGGCTTTGACCGCAGCTATGGCTCGAACACCGAATTCCGCATCCAGATCCGTGACGTCACAGTCCATCAGGAAATCGGTGATCTGGTGATGGTGACCTATACCGAATGGCAGGTGGGGGCGACGCAATCAGCGCACAAAAATGCCCGCGTCACCAGTGTTCTGATGAAGATGACTGACCCCGTCACATGGCTGCACATCCAGGAGACGTGGTTACCCGACAGCGTGCGCGACGCCGGCTCTTTCGACTTCTGATCCAACCGTTAGAAAAAGGCATCCGATGACCCTGAGAGTTGCAAAGCGACCCCGCGACATTGCCGATTGCGTCAGCGCCTATCTCCAGGAGGGCGATCTTGACGGTATCACCACGTTGTTCCACCCCGATTGCCAGATATTCTTTCCGCCCGATCAGCCACCACTCATGGGTCTTGAAGGAGCGCGGAAGGCATTCGAGGGTTTCGTGGATCTGAAGCCGGAAATCAAAAGCGATGTCTTCTGCGAGGTGATAAACGGTGATGTCGCCCTGCTGCGCGCCAATTGGAGCGTGGTTGGGCCGGACGGCACGGTTATGGCAGAGGGCCAATCTATGGAAGTCGCCAAAAAGCTGGAAAACGGCGGTTGGGGCTATCTCATCGACTGCCCGAACGGCCCGCCCACCCTTTCCTGATCGCGATATTCCCCGAGAGGCCCAATCGCGGACAACCATTTCCATGAAGGAGAACGCCGCCTGTAATACCATTCGGCATGCGTGCGAAGATCAACGTGATGACGCAACAATCAGATCTGGCGCTGTTGACAGCTCAGCATAATGTTGTTTTCTAGCCCCATGCGAACTGTAGAAGTCCACTCCCAAAAGCTCAAGAAACTCTCCCTCTGGGGGGAGTGATGGACTACGGCCGCTAAAACCATTCGGAAGTATTCAAACTCAACCCCGCCGACGGCGACGGGGTTTCGGCGTTCGCCTTCGGCCTCAAAAGCTGGAGACAAACATGAACTCGCAAACCCTAAGCCTCAGTGGGCTTTGGCTTCCTATTGTGACACCTTTTCATAATGGTGCCGTCGATCAAGCTTCCCTTCGAAGACTCGTCCGCCACTATCGTGATCAACCAATTGATGGCCTTGTCCTTGCCGGGACCACGGGTGAGGCGCTTGCTCTAAGCGTTGCTGAAATCGCTGATATCGTGCATTCGGTTGCGGACGAGCAGCGAAAGGTCGGAACACCAATTCCTGTTCTGCTCGGCGTCGGCGGAAGCAATACCCGCAAAGTAATCGAACACATTTCAAATACAGCGGACTGGCCAATAGATGGCTATCTGGTCAGTTGCCCGGCCTATTCCCGCCCATCTCAGGTTGGCCTTCTATCGCACTTTGAAGCCATAGCCGACGCGACGGCGCGACCATTGGTCATTTACAATATCCCGTATCGAACTGGGGTGAACCTTTCGAATGACACGCTCCTTGGTCTCGCTAACAGGGAGAATTTGATCGGGCTGAAAGACTGTTGCGCTGATGCCGAACAAACACTGGATTTTTTGAAGCGACGACCTCAGAATTTCGCCGTGATGACGGGCGAGGATTTGGCTTACCATGCCGCTCTTTGTGCGGGGGCCGACGGCGCAATCCTTTCCGCGGCCCATATCAGGACGCAGGAATTTGCTCAGGTTCAAACCAATCTTGCCAACGGGCGTATCAGTGAGGCGAGAACCGGATGGTACGACCTCCACGATATAACCAAACTTCTGTTTGCAGAACCTAGCCCCGGTGCGGTGAAGCATTGGCTTTGGCGAAACGGCCTCATTGAAAGCCCAGAACTTCGACTGCCTATGACAAGGATCAGCGACGCGCTGGCTCAATTGATCGACAAAAAAATAGTAATTTAACAGAGGCTTAGTTGGCGGGGCAAGCTTCTGAGCATCTTGTCCCGCGCGCTAATCTGGCGCGAACCGGGTATTTGAGAACTCGTGCGAACGGTGCGAGCCGGGGTCACGTCATATCTTCCGGTTTGGGCTGATTTTGTTGAAAAACACATGCTTGATCGTCGATCGAGCGGCTGATTCAATTCTCTCAACGAACGGGAGGATTGGGGATGATGGGACCGAGGCAAGAAGCGCAGTCAGCTTTGTTCTACGAGTTCTCGCTAGAGGATCACGTTCCTCATAATCACTTGGTGCGGTCGATTGATCGGTTTGTTGATCTGACCAGCGTCCGCGCTCACCTGGCGGACTTCTACAGTCACACGGGTCGCCCCTCCATTGATCCAGAGCTCCTGATCCGGATGCTTTTGATCGGATATTGCTTCGGGATAAGATCGGAGCGGCGGCTCTGCGAGGAGGTGCATTTGAACCTCGCTTACCGCTGGTTTTGCCGCCTCGATCTGACGGACCGCATCCCGGATCACTCGAGCTTTTCTAAGAACCGTCATGGTCGCTTCCGCGAAAGCGATCTGCTGCGCCATGTGTTTGAGACGACTGTTGCGCGTTGCATGAAGGAAGGCTTGGTTGGTGGTCAGGGTTTCGCAGTCGACGCTAGTTTGATCAATGCCGATGTTCAGAAGCAGAACTCAAGCAACCCCGATGATTGGGCCGCTCGCGAGATTGATCCCGCTTATGCACCGCGTGCAGTACGCGAGTACCTCGACACTTTGGACGACGAAGCCTTCGGTGCGGCGACTACCGCAAAGCCCAAGTTCACAGCCCATGCCGATCCTGCCAGTCAATGGACAGCAGCGCGCAAAGGCCCCGCGTTCTTTGCCTATTCTGACAATTATCTGATCGATACGGACCACGGCATCATCGTTGATGTGGATGCCAGCCGTTCAAACAAGACCGCTGAGGTCGGCGCGATGCAGAAGATGCTCGACCGGACCGAAGAGCGCTTTGGCGTGAAGCCCGATTGGATCGCGGCAGATACGGCCTACGGGTCTTCCGACACTCTGGTCTGGTTGGCATTAAAGCGCCAAATCCTTCCCTTCATCCCGGTCTTCGACAAGGGTGAAAGGACCGACGGAACCTTCTCGCGCTCCGACTTCACATGGGATGATGAGAACGACCGGTACATCTGCCCGGGCGGCAAAGAGATGCGGCATACATGGCGGACCTATTCTGATCCAAAACGGAATGCGCCAGTTTGGAAATCCAGGAACTATCGGGCACTGAAATCAGACTGCACAGGATGCGAACTGAAGGCAAAGTGCTGCCCCAACGCTGAAACGCGTTCGGTCCATCGCGATAAATATGAGATCGTCAGAGACTTTGCTCGCCAATGCACAGCATCAGACTTCAATCCCAAGGCTCAGGCGCGACGAAAAAAGGTCGAGATGCTCTTTGCCCACCTCAAACGCATCCTCGGCCTGGGACGGCTCCGATTACGGGGCCCATGCGGCGTTCAAGACGAGTTTACCCTCGCAGCCACCGCCCAAAACCTCCGGAAACTCGCAAAGCTCAAACCGATGGAGCCCGCCGCAGGTTGAAGCGGCAGCTACGCCTTAGATATCTGAACGAAATCAAATTGATACCTCAAACAGACGCGCCGAAATCAGTGACTTTTTCAACGAAATCAGCCCGAAACGGCGGATGCTGCGGCGCCCACCAATATCGGCTAGGGCCGCGACTGCCCGGGCCAGTCGTTCTTACTCCTTCGCAGAAGAATGGCGGGCGTCGTACTGCGTGGCGTAGTCGCGCAGCAACGCCACACGACGGGGGCGGAAGCTGCGGCCATTGGGCGTTGCCTCTTCGATCCCCGAGACACGGAAGTGTCGCCAGTCCTTGCGCAGGCAGCACCAGACCAGCAGCATCAACGAGCCGTCTGCGTAACTGATCCCCAGGGGCCAGACTTCGCGATGCGTGACCTGCGCTGTCAGGTCGCGATACCGAACCTCAAGCGACAGTTCCTCCCAGCAGGCCCGACGCAACAACGCCATATCCGCTGTAAATTTCACCGGAGCGGGAGGTGGGTGGAACCTGCGCAGGATGGTGTGCAGGGCCTGCCGCGACTGCCCGTCGGCTAGCGTCGCGATAATCCGGGCAAGGGCCGACCGGCCTGCCGTCTCCAACTCAGTGTCACCGGTCTGGCGCAACTCTTCCACGGCGAGAACAAGCGCCTCGATCTCAAGCCGCGAGAAGCTCTGGGGCGGCAGGGCGGGATCCTCGGTCAGCCGGTAGCCCACCCCGGCCTCGCCATCGATCAGAGCACCACCCGCGCGCAGCGTGGCGATGTCGCGATAAAGCTGTCGCTTCGACACGCCTGTCTCTTCCGCCAGCCGCGCGGCCGTTACCGGTGCGGGCAGGCGGCGTAGCGCATCCATCAGGCGCATGAGGCGGTCAGGTCGGGCCATGCTGCCGGAATATGGCAGCATGGCGTGGCTATGGCTAGCCAAGACACAATCACAGGACCCCACTCATGCCGACCCTTTACCACGCCCCGAACTCCCGCTCGACCTCGATCCTCGTCCTGATCAAAGAGATGGGCATCGCTGATCGCATCGACGTGGTCGAGGTCACCGTGTCCCGACAGGATGGCAGCGGGGGCCCGGACCCGCGCAACCCACATCCCGAGAAGAAAGTGCCCTACCTGGTCGATGGCGATGACTGCGCCCGTGAACGTGGTGCGATCGTTGCATTTCTGACAGATATGTCCCCGGAATCAGGGCTGGGCCGTCCCGTCGGACATCCGCAGCGAGGGGCCTTCCTCAGCTGGTTGTTTTATTATCAGGGCGTAATGGAGCCCGTGCTGGTCCTTGACTGGGCAAAGATCGATCATCGCGCACTGCAAGCGACCTTCCGTGATCTCGATGTTATGCTCAATCACCTCGCCGACACGCTGGACGGCCAGCCCTATCTTCTTGGAGAGGGCTACTCGGCGGTCGATCTCCTGCTATCGAGCCCCTTCCACTGGCTACCAGAAGCAGCTCCGACGCAACCATTGGTCCGAGCCTGGATAAAGCGTTGCGCAGATCGGCCGATATTGAGAGCCATTACAGAACAAGAGCGAACTGCAGCGAGGGCTTAGCACGAGGTGGCGAACCTATCGCTGTTCCCTAGGTTTCGAGTGCCACAGGCAAACGAACCTTCGACGAGCGCCAGTGAAAGCGGGCTCCGTCCCGGAACGTACAAATTTCGCTGCTTCCAAATTTGCCGTAAACCACACTGGCTGCAGGGTCAGAATTGATTGACGTTCGGGTCAGAATCGAATGACGCAACTTGCCAGTTTCTTGAGGTTTTGGCTGCCAATTGAGACAAAGATGCGTGACGTTCCACATGATTGGCCCCATAGTTACGGTTATTCTCGTCACTCGTAAGTTTGGCATAACAAGCGGCACGAAGCTTCGGATCAAGCTCTACCGCCGGCTTCGGCTAAGAGCCGCGCCCGCCGAAGTTTTTCCGATATCTCGAACTCGCCCTCGATACCTGAGCATCAAAAACCAACCCTGTCGCCCCCTTTTAGCGCGAGGATCTCGCGAGCCTCGTCGGGTGTTGCCACCTGGCTGCCAAGGTCTTCGACAATGCGGCGGATTTTGTTGACCTGCTGGGCGTTGCTTTCTGCAAGCTTGCCGCGTGATACGAACAGGCTGTCTTCCAGACCCACGCGCAGGTTGCCGCCCATCTGGCTGGCGGTTGTGGCAAGTGACATTTGCGCGCCGCCTGCGCCCAGAACGGACCAACGATAGTCATCACCGAACAGGCGATCAGCGGTGCGTTTCATGAAGATCAAGTTATCGACCTCGGGGCCGATGCCGCCGAGAATGCCGAAAATGAACTGGATGAAGATCGGCGCTTTGAAGAGGCCAGTATCCATGCAGAATTTCAGGTTGTAGAGGTGGCCGACGTCGTAACACTCATGTTCGAATTTGATGTCATGCGGGGCTAGGGTTTCTGCCGCTTCGCGAATGTCGCGGAACGTGTTGCGAAAGATGTTCTGATCGGAATTGGCGACATAGTCCTTTTCCCAGTCGAACTTCCAGTCGTCGTCGCTGTAGCGTTTCGCCAACGGATGGAATGAGAAATTCATCGAGCCCATATTCATCGAACACATTTCGGGGCTGAACGTTTTGGCTGGCGTGATCCGGTCCTGAATCGACAGGGTCAGCGAGCCTCCGGTCGACAGGTTCACCACCGCGTCCGTCGCCTGTTTGATCCGCGGCAGAAAAGGCGCGAAATCGTTGGGGTCCACCGAGGGTGCGCCATTTTCTGGATTGCGCGCGTGTAGGTGCAGGATCGAGGCCCCGGCCTCTGCCGCCTCGACCGCCTGTTGTGCAATGTCGTCATAAGTGTAGGGCAGTGCGTTCGACATGGTGGGCGTGTGGATGGCGCCGGTGATGGCGCAGGTGATGATGGTTTTTTGCTGGCGTGTCATTGGATCAGGGTTCCTTCGAGTGTGGCCGGTGCTGAACGCGGTAGCCCAACGGGAAAAGTTGCAAATCATATCGGCTGCGGATCAGGCCCCAGATGCCTTTGGGTGCGCGTAGCATGACAACAATCGCGACAACGCCCAGCACGATCAGATAAGTCGTGCCTAGATCGGCCAGCGTTTCGCGCAAGGCAAAGAAGACCAGCGTACCGATGATGGGGCCCTCGATGGTGCCGATGCCGCCGATCACGACGATGAAGATTACAAAAGCGGTCCAGTCGTTCACACTGAACGCGGCATCCGGCGAGATACGCAGTTTTTGCAGAAAGATCAGCGCGCCGATCATCGCGGTGAAGGCCGAGGTGACCACGTAGACGATGAATTTGGTGCGCCAGATATCGATGCCAAGACTGCCCGCAGCCAGTTCATTGTCGCGGATCGCGGTCAGCGCCAGCCCCTGTCGTGAGCGCAGGAACAGATAGACGGCGGTGACCACCAGAACGGCCGCGCCAAGTGCCAGCCAGTAGCTGAGCGCTTCGCGCATGGCGCGCCCCGATGCCAGTGATCTGACAATTGCCACGGGCAGTGATGAGCCTGACCCTCCGCCTAGCGCAGAAACCTGAGCAAAACTCAGCCGGAATACTTCGGCGATGACCCAGGTGCCGATGGCGAAATAGGCGCCGCGCAGGCGAAAGATCAAAACGGCAACCGGCACGGATATCAACGCGCCAAGCACTCCGGCCAACACGATGGCCACCAGCGGGTGCAACCCGCCGAACATCGTCAGCGCAAACAGCATGTAGCCGCCAAAGCCCACATAGGCTTGTTGGCCAACGGACACGAGGCCCGCATAGCCTGCCATCAGGTTCCATAACGTGGCCAGAGAGAGGTAAAGAAACAGCTCTCCCATCAGCCGCATATCGGCGCGGCCCGCCCACCAGGGGGCGGTGACCAGCACGATCAGGGTCAGCGCGGCAAGAACCGCCGCGATGTGGGCCGCCCGGGACGAGCGGGAAACGGTGTAATCCTGCAGGTTCATCCGGACACCCTCGGGAACAGGCCGTTGGGACGTATGGCGAGAATTATGAGAAAGGCCAGATGACCGGCCAGCAATTGCCAGCCCGGATCGATCTTGGCTCCGACGGTCTGGGCGATGCCCAGAATGACCCCGCCGGCCAGCGTGCCCCAAAGGTTGCCCAACCCGCCGATGATCACCGCTTCGAAGCCAAAGATCAGACGACCACCGCCGATCGAGGGATCAAAGCTGGTGCGGATGCCTAGCAATATACCCGCGATTGCGGTCACGCCGAGCGCCAGCGCCATGGCCAGACCAAAGATATGGCGGCGGTTCAGGCCCATGAGCTGGGCAATGTCCTGGTTGTCGGACACCGCCCGGAACGCGCGGCCAAGTGCGGTGTGATAGAATGTCCATTGCAGGCCCCAGATCACCGCAATGGCTACCGCGAAGGTCATCAGAGGCAGAACACCCAGCGTCAGCCCGCCAAAGGACACACCGGCGGTTTCCAAAGTGCCTGCGTCCAGCTTTTGCGGGTCGGCGGTGTAAACCTCCAGCAGCGCGTTCTGCAGGATCACGCTCAGCCCGAAGGTCACCAGAAGCGGCGGCAAGATATCATCGCCCAGCGTCTGGTTCAGTAACCCGCGCTGCAGCGCATAGCCAATCAGCGCCATGACGGGTACGACGATCATCAAGGCGGCCAGCGGGTGCATGCCAGTGGCCGTGGTAACCGTCAGACCCAGATAGGCGGCCAGAACGATCAGGTCGCCATGGGCGATATTGACCAGCCGCATGACCCCGAAGATCAGGGAAAGGCCCGCCGCAAACAGGGCATAGAGCCCGCCCAACAAGGTTCCCTGTACGATTGCGTTCACCCAATCCATGTCATTCGATCCCGAAATAGGCGCGCGAAATATCTTCCCGCGACACCGAGGCGGACATCCCTTCAAGCGAGATGCGCCCCTCTTGCAGGCAATAGACCCGGCGCGAGACCGATAGGGCCTTGGTGATGTCTTGTTCGACGATGATGGCACTCATCCCTTCGCCGATGATGCCAGGGAGCGCGGTGTAGATGTCCTTGATGATGATCGGCGCAAGGCCCAGGCTGATCTCGTCAAAAAGGATCAGATCGGGATTGGCCATCAGAGCTCGTCCGATCGCAACCATCTGCTGCTGTCCGCCTGAGAGCGAGGTTGAGGCCTGATCCTTGCGTTCTTCAAGGATCGGAAACAGCTTGTAGACTGCCGCCAGGTCCCATGGCCCGCTGCGCGCCACCTGTGCCCCGATCATCAGGTTTTCCCTGACCGAGAGAGAGGGGAACAATTGCCGCCCTTCGGGCACCATCGCGAGTCCGCGCGCCGCCACTTCATCCGCGCGCAACCGGCTGATATCCTGCCCGTGATAGGCCACTTGGCCGGGGCCGTTGCGCAAAAGCCCGGTGATCGAGCGCATGAGCGTCGTTTTGCCTGCGCCGTTCGCGCCGATGATAGCCAGAACCTCACCTTCGCCGACCTCGATATCCACGCCATACAGCGCCTGAAAGTCGCCGTAATGGGCATCGAGACCGCGTGTCTGCAGTATGGGGTCAGGCATCGGCTTCGATCCCCAGATAGATTTCCTTGACTTCGGCGCTGTCCATGATGGCGTTGGGCTCGCCCTCCGCGATCTTCTTGCCGAAATCGATCACGATCAGGCGATCGACAACCGCCAACAGCGCATGCACGACATGCTCGATCCAAATGATGGTGACGCCCGAGTAATGGATGTCCTTGATCGTCTGTACCAGCGAGCGGCATTCACCTTCGGTCAGGCCTCCGGCAATCTCGTCCAGCAGAAGCAGCTTGGGCTTGGCACAAAGCGCGCGGGTCAGCTCCAGCCGCTTGCGTTCCAGCAAGGTCAGGCTGCCCGTCAGCACGTTGGCCTTGAGCAGCAATTCGGTCTGATGCAGAACCTGCAGGCAATACGCCTCGGCCTCTGCCCCGTGCAGGCCCGCGGATTGCGTGGCTGCGATCATTGCATTTTCGAACACCGTCATGCCGACAAATGGCTGCGGCACCTGAAAAGACCGTGCGATCCCGGCATGGCTGCGCCGGGCCGCGCTCCATCTGGTGACGTCTTTATCCTCAAACATCACCGTGCCGGAGTTCGCAGGCATGGTGCCGGTGATCAGGTTGAACATCGAGGTCTTACCCGCCCCGTTCGGGCCGATCACCCCCAGCGCCTCACCTTGACGGACCTCATAGCTCAGCGCGTCAGCCACCGTGACGGCGCCAAAGGCTTTGCAGAGGCCATCGAGTTTCAGGATTGTCGCCATAACGCTCACTTAATCTGGGATCTGCGCCGAGTTCGGGTCAGCCCAGCAGCTTCATATCTGCCGTCACTGGAACCTCGGGCGCGGTGTCATTTGCAACGATCTGCAATTCGAACCCGTCGCCCGATTTCTGCCACTGACCGCCGACCAGCGGCGTTTTGGTCACGTTGTTGATCGGACCATTGGCCCAGTTCACCGGCCCCACGATGGTGTTGAGATCGGTGCTGGTGATGGCCGAGACGATCGCGCTTGGGTCTTCCAGATCGTCGGCACGTTTGATCACGTCGGCCACGACTTCGAATAGCGCGTGTTTGAAGCCCAAGGGTTGTGTCCACGGACGGCCCGATGCGGCCATGTAACCATCGGCCAGTTCCTTGGAGGTCGCGCCGGTCAACGAAGACGAGAACGGGTGATGCGGGGACCACCAGACTTCGGTTGACAACCCGTCGCCCCGGCCCCCCAGCGAGTTGATCACCGATGGGAAGAGCAGAGCTTTACCGATAGTGACAACTTTGGGGTTGAAGCCCTGCTGTGCCGCCTGAGCCCAGAAAGTCGCAAAATCCGGTGGGATCATGTTGCCTGTCACAATCTCGCAGCCCGCGGCCTTGAACGCGGCGATCTGGTTTGAGAAATCGTCGCTCAGTGGCTGATACCGGCCCGGATCGGTGAGCGTGTAACCTGCTTCAGCCAATGGCTTGGGCAGGCCAAGCTCTGCATCGCCCCAGGCGTTGCCGTCCGCGTCGTTCGGAAACAGCCCGCCGACCGTGTTGGTGACGCCGGTTTTGTCCCACATGTCGAGGAAGGCCGCGATGACGTCTTCAAGCCCCCAGAAGAAGTGATAGGTGGTTTCAAACCCTTCGCCGGGAATGCCGTTGCGCCCAAAGAAATAGGGCTGCCACGGGCAATCTGTCGTGATGCAGGGTACCTCATTGATTTCCGCCTGATCTGCCACCGGGTTCACCGTATCCGGCGTCGATGCGGCGACGATGATGTCGACCTCTTCACCCAGTATCAGGTCCGCAGCCACTTCGGCGGCGCGGTTCGGGTTGGACTGGCTGTCTTTCGAGATGATCTCGACATTCCAGGTCTTGCCGTTATTTTCGAGCCCTGCGGAAAACGCCTGCTGGATAGCCTGGAGCACATATTCGTCGGCCTCGGCAAAACCGGCAAGCGGGCCGGTGCGGGGGCTGACATTGCCGACCCGCAAGGTTGGCGCGGCCGCATAGGCGCGGGTCGATTTTAGCAGCGCCGGTACCGCCAATGCCGCAGCGGTGCCGGCCAAAAAACCGCGCCGTGTCGGCGTCTTGAGTATCTTGGTCATTGCGTCCTCCCTTCACCGGCCTCCTCGCCGGTGTTTCGTTCACATTACAGAATGTCTTCCAGTTTCTTCAGATGGGTCGCCACGCGCTGACGGACCGCGTTGGCCTCGGCTTCGGTCCAGGTTCGAAAGCCCTGTCCCGATTTCATGCCCAGATCGCCTTGGTCGACCAGCGAGCGCAGATAGGGTGATGGGCCCTGTCTGGCCTCCAGATCGTGCAGCAGGTTTTCGTGAATATCGAGCGTCAGATCAGTGCCAACCAGATCGGCATTTTCGAGTGGGCCAAGCACCGCAAGACGCCGCCCAAAGCTTGACTTGATCACCGTATCCACGGCCTCGGCATCGCAGATCCCGTGTTCCACAAGACTGATCGCCTCGCGCCAGAGGGCGTGTTGCAACCGATTGCCGATAAAGCCGGGCACATCTTTTTCGACCATCACCGGCGTCTTGCCGACGGACTTCAGCAGACCAAACATGGTCTGCGCGACTTCGGGATCGGTCCATTCGGTCTTGATGACTTCTACCAGGGGGATCATGTGCGGCGGGTTCCACCAATGCGTACCCAGCGCACGGTTCTTCAGGTGCAGGCCTGACATGATCTGCGTGATCGGCATGACCGAGGTGTTGGAGGCCAAAATGCAGGTTTCTGGCGCGTGCGCTTCGATCTCGGCAAAGATATTCTGTTTTAGGTCAAGCTTTTCCGGAGCCGCTTCGAAAACCACATCAGCAAGCCGAACAGCCGCTGACATGCTGTCGCAAACCTCGATGCTCTGCAGTGTCCGCGCGATGGCGCGCGCATCCTCGCCCATCGCCTCCATGCTGGCACGGATGCGGTCGGGCAACGTATCGCGGGCGTCCTGGACCGGATCAGTGATCGCGACGGTCAAGCCCGCTTTGGCAAGGTTCAGGGCGATGCCATGCCCCATCAGCCCGGCACCGATCACGGCAATCTGTTGTAGCTCAGGACCCATTGCTCAACCTGCCGTATAGCCGCCATCGGCATGAAGGATGTGCCCGGTGTAAAAATCCGACGCTTTCGACGCCAGGAACAGAAGCGGTCCGGCCAGATCCTCTGGCTCGCCCAGCCTTCCCTTCGGCACGCGGGTCAGAAACCCGTTGCGTACGACCTCTGCCTCTTCGGTGTCTTCAAACATCCATGCGGTCAAAGGCGAACGAAACACTGTCGGTGCGATTGCGTTTACAGTGACGCCGGTCGGCCCCAATTCGCATCCCAGTGCTTTGGTGATCCCATTGACGGCAGCCTTTGACGCGCAATAGGCGGTGTAGCCTGCCGGATGGCCCAAGATGCTGCGCGCCGAGCTGACAAAGATGATCTTTCCGTATTCCTGCATCTTCATATGAGCGGCAGCCGCGCGGGCCAAGAGCCAGCTTTGACTGACGTTGGCATCCATCACAGCGTCGAAGGTCTCGGGCGCCATGTCATTGATCGGGGCCACCTTGTTCATGCCCGACGCGACCACAAGAATGTCAAGCCTACCGAAATTGCTGACCGCTTCATCCACCAGCGCGTTACAGGATGCTTCATCCGTCGGGCGTGTGTTGACTGCTACAACGCTCGCACCCAGTTCGGTACATTCTCTTGTGATCTCGTCGAGCGCGTCCTGATTGCCCGCCGCAAGAACAAGATTGCAGCCCGCACTGGCCAGCACGCGCGCTGCCACCATGCCGAAAGCGCCGGACGCGCCGGTTACAAGGGCGACGTTGTCATTGACATCGAACATCGAAAGGGCGTGAGACATCGCTGTCATATTCAGGCCTCCGGAGGGTAGGGAATGACCACAAGCATCTTGCAGGTCTGGTTTGAGCGGTTCTCGATCTTGCGGACCTCGCCGGGCGCGATGGTGCAACTGTCCATCGGACCCAGAACCGTTTCGCCGCCGTCGACCATGACGGTCATTTCGCCTTCTAAAACCACATAAACTTTCTCGAACGGGGTCGCGTCCGGTCCGGCGCCGCCACCGGGCAGGAACTGGCTGAATCCGACCCACTGATTGATCGGCCCGCCGTCTTCGAACCCTTGCAGACGCAGCCCGTGGCAGCCGAAATGGTTGGGCGCTTCGTAGGGTTGTGCATCTTTGAACCGTTTCAGGTGCATGCCAGCCTCTCAAGATTAGGTGATGGCGGTCGCCGGTTTCCCGACGACCCTTCCGTGAGTGTTCAGAACGCTTCACCTGCCTCAATGCGGTAGGACTGGCCTTTGTCGATCATGGCCACCAACCGGATGATGCAGCCATCGCCGCGGTCCCAGTTCCAGGGGAAGAACGCAAAAGTACAGCGCTTGCCGGTTACTGCATCCAAATCGCCGCCGACGTTTTCAATTCCCAGAATGCCCTTGGAGAACAACATGTTGTGCACCGGCTCCCATTCCGGGAAATCTTCCTCCCACGGGGTGCCGCCGGACCATTCAAGATACTCTTTCTCAAGATGCGGCAGGATCGGGCCGTTGCGTTGCGGACCGATGGCGGTGGCGAGCGGGTGGTCGTTGGCCTGCGTGTCGTGGCCCACAACCTTGACGCCTTTCTCAATCATCCACTCCGCTGCCGAGGGCACCAGACCGGGACAATAGGCAAAGTAATCCCCATCTTCATACTGCTTGTGCCAGCCGGTATTGATGATCAGCACATCGCCCTTCCGGATCGCATGACCGCAGGCCTTTTCAAGATCGTCGCCCGTAATCTGCTCCCATTTCTTCTTGGGAACAGACACCACCAGCCCCGACCCAAAGAAATGGGGCAGAGGCACTTCGTCAATAAACGGAGTGCCCTGCACCACATGGGCCGGGGCGTCGATGTGAGTGGTGACATGCATGGTGGTGGTGATGGTCTGCGACAGCACGCCGGACTTGGCCATATAGTGCTTGCGGTCGATCTGGACGTCTTTGAAATAGGGCCAGTTGGGGCATTGAAACCCGTAGCGATGGCTGAGGTTGTAGAACTCCAGACCCATGTCATTTTCGATGTTTCCCTGAAACTCGATGCCGCGGATTTCGACCATTTGGCACATCTCCTCTGTCCGCCGGAAAGCCGGCGTTATTGATCTCTGATTGTCTGGGTGGTTCCTCCCACCTGTCCCGTATGATGATGCATATGCACCGCAATGTGGTCAACGGAAAACTCACGATACGGTTGACGTGCATCGCATTACGATACACTATCCCCAAAACAGACTTCTCGCTGAAGCGTGAAGACCCAAGTCGCAGGAACATCCCAAATGACTGAAAAGAATGAAAAAAACGGAATTCAGGTCATTTCCAGGGCCGCGACGATTCTGCGAGCATTGAAGGAAACACAATCGGGTATGAGTCTGGGGAAAATCGCCGAACGGGTCGATCTGCCCCGCTCAACGGTACAGAGAATCACCAGCGCGTTGGCGGAAGAAAGGTTCGTAATCTCCGATGCTGGCGGCGGCGGACTTCGGTTGGGGCCGGAACTCAGCGCTCTGGCCGGCGCTGCGCAATACAATATCGTAGAGCATTGTCGCCTGTTGCTGACCGAGCTGACCCAGAAAACCGGCGAAACCACTGACCTTGCCGTCATGCGTGGCATCGGCATGGTGTTTCTCGATCAGGTGCCCGGCGTTTACCGGCTTACAACGGTATCGCAAGTGGGTGAGGTCTTCCCTCTGACGACCACCGCCAACGGCAAAGCCTGTCTGGCGCAACTTGAGGAAAGCGCAGCCGTCAAACTCATCCGAAACGAATGGGACCGAAACGGTGTCAAACGTGATCTTGAGGTTCTGCTGCAAGAACTCGCAGAGGTCCGCCATACTGGGCTCGCCTATGATCTGGACGAACACTCAGCCGGTGTTTCCGCCATCGGGTTCTCTTTTAGAGATTGGGGCGGCGACCTCCACGCTATCTCGATCCCGGTTCCCTCAACACGTTTCGGGCGGCAAAGAGCTTTGATTGAGCATGCCCTGCTTGAAACGGCAGCCAGCATTCACCAGACATTTGAGTGAGCTTTCGGCGAACGCGAAATCTGGACAGAAGTGGCACAGAAGAATTGCTATTTTTGGTGCCCGAGTTCGCAGGATACCCAAGCGAGGCCATACTGGCCTCGCCCTTGCTCCGGATGTGGCGTCCGCCTGTGGCTGGGGAAACTTGAAGCCGGCGCGCCGCTTCCCCACCTCTCAAACCATGGTTGATCAGTCGCGCAAAACGCTGACGGAGTTCCTTTAGCATCACAGGCCTCCCTTCGACCGAAGCTTTTGTCGAAGTGCTTTTGGCCAAGGATTTACGGCATCAGCATGTCGCCAAACTCTTCACGTAGCTTGTTCTTGAGAACCTTGCCGGTGGCCCCCAACGGCAGTTCTTCTACGAAGACGACCGCGTCGGGCATTTGCCATTTCGCGATTTTGCCGTCGTAGAACGCGATCAATTCATCGTCGGTGATCTGGCCGGTCTTTTGCGCGACGATCACAGGGCGTTCGTCCCATTTCGGATGCCGCGCGGCGATTGCGGCGGCATTGGCGATCGCGGGATGGCCGATGGCGATGTTCTCAAGCTCAACGGTGGAAATCCACTCGCCGCCCGACTTGATGATATCCTTGGACCGGTCGCGGATTACCATGTAACCATCAGGGTCGATCGTTGCGACATCGCCAGTGTCGAACCAGCCATCCTCGGACAGTGTGTTGCCGTCATGCCCGAAATAGGTGTCGACGATCCAATGACCTTTGATCTGCAGCATACCCTGCGTTTCGCCATCATTGGCCAGCGTGTTGCCTTCGTCATCGACGACGCGCAGGTCAACACCAAAGGGCGGACGGCCCTGACCCATGCGCAGCGCGTTCATGGCATCATCGTCAAGCTCTGCGTGCTTGGCCTTGGGCTGGTTCGCGGTTCCAAGCGGTGACGTCTCGGTCATGCCCCAGGCGTGGATCATCTCGATCCCATGCTTTTCGCGGAACTCGTTGAACATGCTGGGTGGCATGGCGGACCCGCCCACCACGGTACGGCGCATCGTCGGCAGGTTGGTGCCGCGCGCGCTCATCTCGGCCAGCAGACCCAGCCAGATGGTTGGCACGCCCAGCGAGATGGTGACCTCTTCCGCTTCGATCAGGTTGACGAGGCTGGCCCCGTCCATGCCCGGCCCGGGCAGTACCAGCTTGGCGCCAACCACGGCGGCAACATAGGGAATGCCCCAGGCCGAGACGTGGAACATCGGAACCACGGGCAGAACCGAATCCCGGCCCGACAGGTTCAGCGCGTCCGGCAGGGCGATGGCAAGCGCATGCAGCGAGATCGACCGGTGCGTATACTGGACACCCTTCGGGTTTCCGGTGGTGCCAGAGGTATAGCACAGGCTGGCGGGCGCGGTTTCCTCGATATCGGGCCAGACGTAATCCGGATCGCCGGTTTCCAGCAGCTCGTCGTAAAACAGCAGCCCATCCACCATCGCGGCGGCTTCCTCGTCGCGCGGACCCATGAGCACAACTGCTTTGACCGTCTTCAGCATCTGGCCCAGCTTAGCGGCTACCGGCAGAAAGGTCTTATCCAGGAACAGAACCTGATCCTCGGCGTGGTTGATGATGTAAACCAGTTGCTCGGGGAAGAGGCGAGGGTTGATCGTATGACAGACCATACCGCCGCTGGCGACGCCGAAGTAAATCTCAAGGTGGCGCACATTGTTCCACGCAATGGTGGCAACCCGCTCACCTTGCTGAACACCCAACTTGTTCAGGGCCGAGGCGAGTCTGCGCGCGTTCCTGGCAACTTCAGACCAGTTGGACCGGCGCACGCCCCCCGTCGTTTCAACAGAAACAACCTCTGTATCGCCGTGGAATTTGCTTGCGTGGTCGATTATCGCGCCCACGTTGAGTTGTTGGTACATCATCGTACCTGTCATATGCAGTCTCCTCTTCTGCAATTTCCGGGTCGTCGCCCGTTGGTGGTCAGTTGACGTTTGTTGCCGCTTAGATTTCTGCGGGGGTGTTTCACGTCAGGATTGCCGCATCCCGTGCAGCCCTGACGCAGTGATCCGGGGACGAGAGACACAGCCCGGGCCTCAGCGAAACTGAGATGCTACGTCCGGGGGATTTCATGATGGTCTCATTGCCCACAAATTCAGATGAACCAAACGGCTCGGCTAGAGTCTTATTGCACGGCAGGCAATCGTTGCCCCAATGAGTGCGCCTGCGGTTGTCTGGGGAATAGATGGTGCGAAACTGAGCGGCGACAGCGTTCCGGTTCCAATGCACAATCCGATCACGTCGTAATTGTGAATGACGTTTGCCCCCCAAAGAGACGTCAACGCTCCGATCACGGCAAATGCCAGAACCCGCGCAAAACCTTTGCTGGTCAGGACAAACAGCATCGCCAACACAAAAACCGCCCCCTGGCCCAACCCCGCAACCAGCAGATACCAGGCATGATTTGCAATTGCGGCTTTTGTACTCATCGCGGCGTACAACAGGTCATCGCCCCAAAGAGAAACCTCAATCACAGCCTTTGCGAGGAACGCTGCGACCGCGCAGACCAGCAACATGCGCAGGCTGAGCGGGCTGAACCACAACCGGCTCTGGTGTTGCAGGACAGCCGACATCACAGGCGCAGTGCTTCGCAGACGGCTCTGCCGCGCTCTGTAAACAGCAGGAGCGAAATCAGCAGAGCTCCGACGAAGGACAGGATCATGTTCTTGTAGACAAAGATCATGCCCATCTCGCGTGCGCCGTAGTAATTGACGTTCAGGGCGATCTCGTAACAAAAATACCCACATGCCGCGTAGGGTACAAACGCAACGGTCGTCCCCCAGAGTATGGAGGATTTACCCTCGAAGCGGTCCACGACAAAGACATCCAGGAAAACACCTGCCAAGGCTCCCATGCCGACGCCGCAGAAAAAGCCCCAGAACGCCATGACCCATATGGGCTGGCCCGGATACAGGATGACGCCCTGGACAAGGATGAACATGATTTCTGCAAAAATGCCTCCGATCACACCCAAGACGATTGGGCGCAGGTACTTCTTGCGCATTGCAATGACGTCACTTGGTGACGCAGTCGGAGCATAGACCCCCATGTATCGTTCCTCCCTTGGAACTCCAAAAAATCAGACGTAACTACAGAACCGATCTGAGCCGATCAGGTCTTTTCGTCCCTGCCTAGAAAAGTTGACGACTCGGCGATATCCGTGCTGCTGATAGGGGCGGTTTTGAAACACCCCGCGGATCTTTCACACACTCACTGGTATTCAACAGCCCCAGGCTGCCCGCATCAGCTTTGGAAACTGACAGGCCGGACAATGCAGAAGCTTTGCCGTGCGTGGAACAGTTGTATCGTGCAGTTGTCATTGCGTCCTCCCAGCGCGATAGACATAACAGGGGCAAAAAGGTTCATAAAAGCAACTAAAACGTGACGTCATTTTTTGTGCTCTGCTGTTGAGCGGCTGAGAAGCCGACATTACCTTAACGTCAACCATAGGTCGGATTTACCGACATGATATTGGCGAAGGATCTGGGAAGCGTTCTGGTGTTAACCCGGGTTTTATCTTGAAATCTGAGCGTTTTGCCGCGAACCAAACACCCAGAGCCGTTCATCCGGAGCAGCTCGACACGGGAAAACGTGAAATGCACAACCGGTGGTCCATTAGAAAATGACTTCAGTAGAAAATCCATGACCGTTCCACTTTCTGATAGAAACTGCAGCTGGGCGCGGTCTCTCGATGTTCTGGGGGACAAATGGAGCCTTCTGATCGTGCGGGAAGCACTGGTCGGGGCCACGCGGTTCTCTGACTTTCAGCGTAGCCTCGACATGGCCAGGAACGTATTGACCAACCGTCTCGAAGCATTGTGCGAGGCAGGAATTCTGAGCAAGCATCCGCAAAAGGAAGGCAGTTCCAGGAGCTTTTACGTTTTGACGCCAAAGGGAAGCGCGCTTTTTCCCGTTGTTGTCGCGTTGGGCCAGTGGGGCGACAAATGGATATTCGGCTCGGAAGGCGAGCCGGTGCGCCTTGTCGAGCGCATGACAGAGATACCTTTGCAGGAAATCACTGTTGCGACTGAAACCGGCCAAACCGTGACTCCGGCCGATCTGAAGCTTATGCCGGGCCCGGGCGCAGAACCAAGCACGCGGAAACACCTCAAGAAAATGCAGAATGCCTGCCACAATGGCACCGGCTCGAAATAGGGTCTCCCTGCGATAGCAAACCCCCTTCACTAAGTTCAGGGTGTTTTGAGCCTGGCCAGACGACGCGCGGCGGCATTCAATAGACAAATGCTATATAGTTTGTGCGCTGGCAACGCGATGCGGAACACAAGACCAAGCCGAGGTCGTTCGCCGTCTTCAGCTTGGGCAGGCTCCAAAACAGATCCGAAATAAAGCCTCGTACAGCCCTGACTTTCGTGATCCAACAGGAACCAGGATCGGGTCCGGTTGCTTCCGCTGACGGCTTTGGCAATCATTTGATTGTCCTGCCGCTGCTCAAGTCGCCACACTGCGAAGGCGTTGGTATCGCCGGTAATGTAGGCCGACAAATCCCGGTCGCTTGTTGGCACCTTCAACAGCGATCTCAGGATCAGACGTTCCAGGCGAAACAGCCAGCTGCCATAGAACGCTGACAGATAGTCCTCAAACGTCACGTGGCCGGAAATCTCTGTTGAGAAACAATCGGTATAGAAACCCGGTTTGGATGCATAGCTGTCGATCAGCGAACCAGATGGCGGTTCGGTCGCCCGCGCGCGCATTACGCCACCTTGGCAGTCTCGCCAGAGGCAAGATGCCTCTTCAAGAAGGCACGCGTCCTCTCAAGAAAGAGCCCCGACGTCTTCCATTCCGGCGCCATGATTTCAAACACATGCGGCGCGCCATCAACATACATAGTCTCGCAGGGCACTCCGGCGTCGATTAGACGGTCCGCATATGTGCGGGTTTCTTCAGAGAACAGATCATATGTGCCAACGCCGATCCAAGTCGGAGGCAGGCCGCTCAACTCCTCCCGCCGCGCCGGTGCCGCATATTCCGACACATAAGCATCTCCGGCCTTGGCCGGATGCAGATAGGCGTTCCACGCCACCTTGTTGCAGCGGTTGTTCCAGATCTCAAACGTTTCCTTGTCCAGCGATCGGTCCGCTGCGGTGCGGTCGTCCAGCATTGGATAATGCAGAACCTGCGCCACCGGCTGCTGTCCACCCTCGTCGTGAATGCGGTTCACCAGAGCTGCCGCTAGCCCGCCGCCGCCGCTTTGACCCAGAATGGCCATACGCGTCGAGTCGATGTCTTCCGCGTCCAGCATCCATTGCCACGCCGCGTGCACGTCGTCCAAGGCCGCAGGGTAGGGGTTTTCCGGTGCCCAACGGTATTCAACGGTCACAATTGGAACGCGGAGCCAGCGTGCAAAACGCGAAGCGACCTCGTTCACCTGCTCGGTCGTTCCAGCAATAAAACCGCCACCATGTATCCACAGCACGCCCCCTTCAAGCGCTGGTGCGATGGGACGAAACACACGCAAGAGCAGCGGTCCGATATTGTATTCGTCTACCGTCGCACCAAATTCCGCTTTGGTCTTCGAGCCCATGTTGTAAAGGAAGCGCCCCAGCGGGATGGTCGCGCGGTTGAAATACGGGAAAACCGGCAGCCAGCGGTACGCATCGGCAAGCTCGGGGTTCAGCCTGTCATTTGCCATTTCATTCTCCTTCTTTATTCGCACCGCAGGTGCAGGATATGAAGGCCCGCACCATATCCTGCACCTGCGACCGAATGCGCGTGGATCAGACCACTGCTGCCAGTCTGACGGCCTGGTCGATAGCGCGTCTTGCGTCGAGTTCTGCGGCGACGTCGGCACCGCCGATGAGGGTGGGGGTGCCGCCCATTTCGGTGGCCAGATCACGGTTTGATTCCTGCCCTGCGCAGAGGATGACGTTGTCCACCTTCAGCACCTGCGGTTCACCGTCGACGGTGATGTGCAGGCCCTCATCGTCGATCTTCACATACTGGCAGCCGCCGATCATGTTCACCCTGGCGCGCTGCAGCTGTGCGCGGTGGATCCAGCCGGTGGTCGGCCCCAGGTTCTCGCCAAGTTTCGACGTCTTACGCTGCAGCAGATAGACGTCGCGTGCGGGGGCGGGGATCTCCGGCGCGCCGGTCAAGCCGCCCCGGGTCTTGCCGCTCAGGTCGATGCCCCATTCGCGGGCAAACTGATCGGGGTCCAGGCTGGCGGAGGGGCCGGAATGGACAAGAAACTCGCTGACGTCAAAGCCGATGCCGCCCGCGCCGATCACCGCCACGCGTTTGCCAACGGGCTTCTTGTCACGCAGCACATCGACATAGGTCATGACCTTGGGGTGATCGATGCCAACAATCTGCGGCTCGCGCGGATGCACACCGGTTGCGGTGATCACTTCGTCAAACCCGTCCAGATCCTCGGGTTTGACGAAGGTGTTCAGGCGCAGATCGACACCAGACAGTTCGATTTCCTTGCCGAAATAGCGCATGGTTTCGTGAAATTCTTCCTTGCCGGGCACTTGCACCGCGATGTTGAGCTGCCCGCCAATCTTGTCAGCCGCGTCAAACAAGGTCACGTTGTGGCCGCGCCGCGCCGCCGTCGTGGCATATGCCAGCCCAGCCGGGCCCGCGCCGACAACCGCGATCTTCTTTGGCGCGTCGGTCGGCACAATCTCGATCTCGGTTTCATGGGCCGCGCGCGGGTTCACCAGACACGACGTGACCTGTTGCATGAACACCTGATCCAGACAGGCCTGGTTGCAGCCGATGCAGGTGTTGATCTCGTCCGAGCGGCCGTCGGCAGCTTTTACCACAAACTCGGCATCAGCCAAGAAGGGGCGCGCCATCGACACCATGTCCGCGTCGCCGCGTTCCAGGATCTCTTCGGCCACTTCCGGCGTGTTGATCCGGTTCGAGGTGATGACCGGCACCGAAACCGCGCCCTTGAACGCGGCGGTGATGCGGGTGAAGGCGGCGCGCGGCACCAGCGTGGCGATGGTGGGCACCCGCGCCTCGTGCCAGCCGATGCCGGTATTGATGATCGAAATCCCGGCCTTCTCCAATTCCTGCCCCAGCTCGATCACCTCTTCCATGGTCGAGCCGCCCTCGACCAGGTCCAGCATCGACAGGCGGAAGATCAGCAGGAAGTTCTCGCCCACGGCCTCGCGCGTGCGGCGCACGATCTCAACCGCCAGACGGGTCCGATTCTGGTAAGAGCCGCCCCAGCCATCGGTCCGGTGGTTCACGCGCTCGGCGATGAACTGGTTGATGAAATAGCCCTCGGACCCCATGATCTCGACCCCGTCATAGCCGGCTTTCTGGGCACAGACGGCGCAGTTGACGAAATCGTCGATCTGCTTCTCGATCTCGTCCGAGGTCAGTTCGCGCGGGACAAACGGGTTGATCGGGGCCTTGATGGGTGAGGCGCTGATGTTGTCGGGGTTATAGGCGTAGCGACCGGTGTGCAGGATCTGCATGCAGATGACCCCGCCCGCCTCATGCACCGCCTCGGCGATCGGGCGATGCTCTTCGATATCATGCTCGTTCATCATGGTGCCGCCGCCCTTGATCACGGCACTTTCCGGGTTGGGGCCGACGCCACCGGTTACGATCAGGCCAACGCCCCCGCGTGCGCGATCCGCATAAAACCGCGCCATGCGTTCGACACCCCCCTCGATATCCTCAAGACCAAGGTGCATCGACCCCATCAAAACGCGGTTCGGCAAGGTCACATGACCAACTTCGAGCGGTGCAAAAAGGTTGGGATACTGTTCAGTCATTGGCTTGATATCCTCCTGTCGGCTACGGGGAGTTTAGCTTATCTGACCCGGTAGCTGGTGTTTCATAGCTGTGCCGGTCACTTTGAATGTCCGGCGGGGTTTATCTCGGAAGTCTCAGAATTCCTCGGCAGTCATGTCCATGACCGGTTCGGCACCGGCGCAGCTGCGGATCAGCAGTGATTTCGTCTTCGGCAACTGCCGCATCATGTAAAACCGCGCGGTCTTCAGCTTCGCCTTGTAGAAGGCGGGATTGCCCTGGCCAACCGCCAGCGCCTGTGTCGCGGCGACGGCCTGGCGCGCCCACATGTAGCCCAAGCATACATGCCCAAAAAGGTGCATGTAGTCATAGGAACCGGACAGAACGGAATTGATATCGCCCATTCCGCATTTGGCAAAATAAGCAGCCCCGGATTGCAGGTCGTTCAGCGCATCCGCCAGCGGCGCGATGAACGCTTCTCCGACTTCGGGTGCGTTCTTGTGTTCGGCAATGAAGGCCCCGACGATCGAGAAGAATTCACGCATCGCCTGCCCGCCATTGGCGGGCATCTTGCGCGCGACCAGATCCAGCGCGTGAATGCCGTTGGCCCCTTCATAGATCTGCGCGATCCGGGCATCGCGGGCAAACTGGCTCATTCCCCATTCTTCGATATATCCGTGGCCGCCAAGAATCTGCTGCGCCTGGATCGTCATGTCGAAGCCGACATCAGATAAAAAACCCTTCATGACCGGGGTCAGGAGAGAGACCAACGCATCCGCCTCGGCATCGTTGTTGCGATGCGCCCGGTCGATCAGTGTCGCAGCCCAATAGGCCAGAGCGCGGCCACCCTCGGCAAAGCTCTTTTGTTCCAGAAGGTTGCGACGCACGTCGGGGTGCACAATCAGCGGGTCCGCCGGACCTTCGGGGTTCTTCGCACCGGTTACGTCGCGCCCCTGCAGCCGGTCCAACGCGTAGTCGCGCGCCGCCTGATAGGCAGCTTCGCCCAGTGATACACCTTGCAACGCCGTGCTGACCCGCGCTTCGTTCATCATGGTGAACATGGCGCGCATGCCTTTATGCGCATCCCCCAACAGGTAACCCGTTGCACCATCATAGTTCATCACACAGGTTGCATTGCCGTGCAGGCCCATCTTTTCTTCGATGCTGCCGACCGACACGCCATTGCGTTCACCGGGATTGCCGTTTTCATCGACCACATATTTGGGCACGATGAACAGCGAAATGCCCTTCACCCCTGTGGGGGCGTCGGGCAGGCGGGCCAGCACCAGATGTATGATGTTGTCGGACAGGTCATGCTCACCAGCAGAAATGAAGATCTTCTGGCCCGAGATTTTGTAAGTCCCGTCCGCCTGCGGTTCCGCCCTGGTACGCAACAGCCCGAGATCGGTACCGCAATGAGGCTCGGTCAGGTTCATCGTGCCGGTCCATTCGGCAGAGATCATCTTGGGCAGATAGGTCTGCTTTTGCTGCTCGGTCCCATGCGCCAGAATCGCCTGGGCCGCGCCATGCGTCAGCACCTGATAGATGATGAGCGACACGTTAGAGGCGCTGAGGAAATCGTTCACCGCAATCAGCATAAGAAACGGCAGATTCTGCCCACCGTATTCTTCGGGCATATCAAGACCGGTCCAGCCCCCGTCTCGCAAGGCATCAAAGCCTTCGCGAAAGCCCGGAGCGGTAAAAACCTGGCCATTTTCGAGCTTGCACCCGATCTGATCGCCATCCTGGTTTATTGGCGCAAAAACATCGGAGGCCAACTTGCCTGCTTCATTCAGAACCGCAGTCGTAAAATCGCTTTCAAGATCCTCGTAACCAGGAATGTCGGACTCCGTGACCCGAAAGATATCGTGAAGCAGGAACTCAGCGTCATCAACCGGTGCTGTGAAATGCGGCATTATGATCTCCTCCGAACTTTAGGAAGTCCTAACATTTAAGTTGCAAGTAGCAACTCTTTGATTTGGCTACGTTGCGTAACAGAGGCTGTGCCAGCCCTCGGCGTGCAGAATAGGACTTCTTGTCAGTTTCTGGTTCCGTAGTCGGGAAATCGTCAAGCAAGGCCCTGGCTCAATGCCCGCGCAGAGGCCACGACAACGATACGTGCTTTGGCAAGAGCATCGCGGTTCAGTCTTTCGTGCGGCCCGGACACTGCAAGCGCGCCGTGAAACTGCCCGGTCGCGTCTATGATCGGTGCGGCGACGGCCGAAATATGGGGATTGCGTTCTCCCTGCGAAACGCAACTTCCGTCGGCGTCCAGGCGTGTTCTGGCCGTTTCATCGCCGAGATGAAAGGCCGCCAGAACATGCCCTGCCGCGCCCGATTGCATCGTCAGGCGCGCGCCTTCATCGAGATGATGGCGAACAGGATCGGGCGAATTCTCGCGGTAAAGGCATAGCCGTTCATCCTGATCGGGAACGTAGAACGAGGCGGTCTCGCCGGTCTCTCTGACCAATTGGCGCAGCACCGGGCGGACGGATTCGCCTAGTTCGAAGTTGCGGCGGTAAAGCGCGCCAAGCCGCCATAGGGCCGGTCCGAGACGGAAACGCCGGTTCGGATCGCGTTTCAGATAGCCATAATGTTCAAGCGACGCTGCGAGCCGGCTTACGTTGCTTTTGTAAAGGCCTGTTTCCACTGAAATTTCCGTCAGGGTCAGCGCCGGTCGATCTTTCGAGAATGCCTCAAGAATTGACAGCGCCTTCTCGACGGCTTCAACACGTGGCTGTTTCATCTGTTCTACTCTGCGCAACAAAACTCAGAAAAAGTTGCGATGGATGTGCTCGGATGTCTACGTGAAAAGGCAGTGAATAGACCGATGGAACCACATGGGACCGCTCTCCAATATCCGAGTTCTCGATTTGACAAACGTGCTTGCGGGCCCGTTTGCCTGCCATCATCTGGCGCATCTTGGGGCTGAGGTGATCAAGGTCGAGGCCGCCGGGCGCGGCGATCTGGCCCGGCAATTGGGGGCTGATCCCGAACTGAACAAGAAGGGCATGGGCGTCTCGTTTCTGGCCCAGAACGCGGGCAAGAAATCCGTCACGGTCAATCTCAAGCACCCGGACGGCAAGGCGCTGTTTCTAAAGCTAGTGAAAACCGCCGATGTGGTGGTCGAGAATTTTCGCCCCGGTGTGATGAACCGTCTCGGGGTTGGTTATGAGGCCCTGAGAGAGGTCAATCCGCGCCTGATTTACTGTGCGATTTCGGGCTTTGGTCAAGAGGGGCCATGGGTCCATCGCCCGGCCTATGATCAGATTATTCAAGGCGCGTCCGGCGTCATGTCGATCACCGGGGATAGCGACACTGCGCCCCTGCGGGTGGGTTATCCGGTTGCCGATACGGTGGGTGGCATGACCGCCGCCTTCGCAATTACCGCAGCGCTGAGCGGCAACCCGCGCGGGTCCTTCATCGACGTTTCGATGCTTGAATCGGTGCTCGCCACCATGGGCTGGGTGGTGTCAAACTACCTGATTGCCGGGGTCGTACCTGCTGCGAATGGCAATGAAAATGTGACCTCTGCGCCTTCGGGCACCTTCGAGGCGGGTGATGGCCTGATCAACATCGCCGCAAACAAGGACGAGCAATGGGTGTTGCTGACCGATCATCTGGGATTGGCCGAGCTCCGCGCGCGACCGGACTATGCCACCCGCGAAGATCGCAAAAAAAACCGGCTGGCGTTGAAGGCAGAGCTGGAAACCGTACTGAAAACCCGGCCCGCGCGGGATTGGGCAAAGGACCTGAACCGGATCGGCGTGCCGTCAGGTGCGGTTCTGACGGTGCCGGAGGTGCTGGAGATGCCGCAGATCGCAGATCGCGGTTTTCTGCACGGGTTCGAAAACGTGCCGGGTGTGGAGCGCGACATTCAGGTCGCTACCACCGGCATCAAGATCGATGGCAGCGCGCCGGTGGTCGACACTCCACCGCCCCTTTTGGGTGAACACAATGCTCAGATTTGGGGTGAGCTGGGCGTAAGTGGCGAGGCTCTGGACGCACTGAAGAAGGATGGCGCGATATGAACGGGACACAGAACGATGTCTCTGATTGGTGGAAAACGGACATTATCGATATGGTACCGGGCGAGATCCGGCTTCGCGGACATCCGATTGAGGAACTGATCGGCAATGTGACCTTTCCACAGATGATCTGGCTCATGACCCGCGGCGATATCCCGTCGAAGGCGCAGGCGGAGCTTTTGGAATGCGCACTGGTCGCGGCGGTGGATCATGGGCCACAAGCACCATCGATCGCGGCCTCACGCATGGCGGTCACCTGTGGGTTGGGGCTGAACGGGGCGATGGCCTCGGCGATCAACATGCTGGATGACATCCACGGCGGCGCGGGCGAACAGGCGGTTGAGCTCTATAGCTGGATCGACAATGCGGTTCAGGCCGGTCAAACGCTTGAAACGGCGGTGCCCGAAATGATTGATCGCTGGCAGACGGAGTGCACAAAATTTGTACCGGGTTTCGGTCACCGTTTTCACAAACCCGTGGACCCACGCGCGCCGCGTCTGCTGGGCCTGGTTGATGAGGCCGCGCTGGCAGGTACGGTCAGTGGCCGCTATGCCGAGATTGGCCGCGCCATCCAGCACATGCTCAACACGCGCAAAGGCAAGCCGGTGCCAATGAATATCGATGGTGCCACAGCAGTGATTTATGCGGAACTGGGCTTTGCCGGGCCATTGGCGCGCGGGCTCTTTTGCCTCTCGCGTTCAGTCGGGATCATCGCTCATGCCTGGGAGCAGATGAACCAGGGCGGGCGCAACAAAGGACCGACCCCGCCGTCTTACCGGTGGACCTATAGCGGCCCGAGTCCGATAGACCCGAAAGGTGATTGAGGGCCATCAGGGCTTTGGGTCGCGATGGAGCGGGTGCCTTGTTCATTCGGCAAAACATCCCGGAACGCGAAGCAGAGCCTCGCAAATTCCGTGATGGCCGCCTATCTTGGCCTCGAATAGTCAGAGGCAGCGGTTTGGTTTTATCTTCAATTGCCGACACTTTGGTGCGCGGTGTGGAAAATGCCGGGGATGTGGTCTCCGAGGCGCTGTTTGAACCGGTGATCCGGCTGGGCGTGACCGGATTGGCACGGTCCGGCAAGACGGTGTTCATCACTTCACTGGTATCCAATCTGCTGGACCGGGCACGAATGACCGGCCTTGCGGCTGCACAGGAAGGGCGGATCGAGGCTGCCTATCTGCAGCCGCAGCCGGACGATACCGTGCCGCGCTTTGACTATGAGACCCACCTGGCGGCGCTGACCTCGGATGCGCCACGCTGGCCAGACAGCACGCGCGCGGTATCGGAACTGCGCCTGTCGCTCAGGGTGCGGCCATCGGGCCTGCTCTCTGGGTTGTCGGGGCCGCGCACGGTTCATGTCGATATTGTCGACTATCCCGGCGAGTGGCTGTTGGATCTGGCGCTGCTGGAAAAATCTTATGCCGAGTGGTCGCAGGAAGTTCTGACCCGTATCTCGTCGCGGGCATGCGCGGCGGGTTTCCTTGCGCATTTGCAGGATGTCGTGCCCGAGGCAGAGCATGCTGAGCCGGTCGCGCAGGCTCTGGCACGCAACTTTGCCGACTATCTTGTCGCGGCGCGCGATGAGGGCCATTACGACTGCACGCCCGGTCGCTTCCTGCTGCCCGGTGATCTTGAGGGCTCGCCGGTTCTGACCTTCGCACCGCTGCCGGTCGATGGGCCTGCGCCGCGCAAGTCGCTGCATCGCGAGATGGAGCGGCGGTTCGAGGCCTACAAATCACAGGTGGTAAAGCCGTTTTTCCGGGACCACTTCGCTCGTATCGACCGGCAGGTGGTGCTGGTCGATGCGCTGGGTGCGATCCATCGTGGCCCGCGCGCTGTCGAGGATCTGCGGCGTGGAATGGGGGATATCCTCGCGGCCTTTCGGCCCGGTCGCAACGCCTGGTTGTCGCGTCTGCTGCTGGGCAAACGGGTTGAAAAGATCCTGTTTGCGGCCACCAAGGCGGATCACCTGCATCACAGCCAGCATCCCCGCCTGACCGCAATCATCGAGGCGATGACGCGCGAGGCGCGCGACCGTGCCCGCTTTGCCGGTAGTGAGACAGCGGCGCTGTCCTTGGCCTCGCTGCGGGCCACGACCGAAGAGATGCGCGCGCATGAGGGCCGTGAATTGCCCTGCGTGCGGGGCCGCTTGCTGGAAAGCGGCAAACAGGCGGCCTTCTATCCCGGTGATTTGCCCGAAGACCCATCGCATCTGCTGGGTCCGGCGCGAGACGGTGCCAGCGAATGGCTCTCGGGCGATTATGAGGTGATGAGCTTTGCCCCGGCGCGCCTGACGCTCAAGCCGGGCGAGGGGCCGCCCCATATCCGGCTGGACCGGGCCGCGCAATTCCTGATCGGTGACCGGCTATGAGCGTGTTGCTGCGACCGGCGCAACCGACCGATGCCGGGCGGTGCGGGGACATTCTGCACGGTTTCACACGCGACAATGATTGGATGCCCGACCTGCACAGCGCGGCGGAAACCATTGCCTTTTGCGGCACGATGATCGCGCGGCGCTGGGTGACCGTGGCCGAACTGGAGGGCAGGGTCGAAGGGTTTCTGGCTCGCGATGGCGCATTGATCCACTCGCTCTACCTGTCGCAACAGAGGCGCGGACAGGGCATCGGCGCGCGCTTGCTGGACACAGCCAAGGCGCAAAGCGACCGGCTGGAGCTGTTTGCGTTTCAGGCCAATCCCGGTGCGGCGCGCTTCTATCTGCGCGAAGGGTTCAGCGAAGCGGCCCGCAGCGATGGCCGTGACAATGACGAGAACCTGCCCGATATCAAGTTCATCTGGTCCAGAGAGGCAACAACGACATGACCAAAGGCCCGGTCCTGATCGATCTTGAAGACGAAGACACCCCCGCGCCCAGCGTCACCGACGCGCCGCCCGTTCCCGACGCCGGGGCCGGGCGCGCCATGCAACTGGCCGCCCAGGTCGCCGCACGACGGCCGTCGCGTCTGGCGCGCTGGTTCTGGGGGCTGCTGCTGACGGTTGTCGGCGCGATGGTTTCCATCGCGGCCTGGGATTTCGTCAACAACCTGTTGGCGCGCATGCCTCTGCTGGGCTGGGCGGTCTCGGGCCTGCTCGCGGCGCTGGTTCTGGCCTGCGTGATCCTGGTGATCCGCGAATTGGCGGCGCTGGGCCGGTTGCGCCGTGTCGACGGGCTGCGGCAGGCCGCCGTGCAGGCTTTGGCCGAACATGACCTGAACCAGGCGCGCGCGGTCAGCGACCGGATCAACAAGCTCTATCAAGGGCGCGAGGATACCCGTTGGGGCCTGCAAAGCCTGGCCGAGCGCAAGGCGGACCAGTTCGATGCCGATGCCATGATGCAGCTGATGGAGGATGAGGTGCTGGCCCCGCTTGATGCCGCTGCCAGCCGCGAGGTCGAAAACGCCGCCCGTCAGGTTGCAACGGTCACGGCCCTGGTTCCGCTGGCGCTTGCCGATGTGCTGACGGCGCTGACCGCCTCATTGCGAATGATCCGCCGTATTGCCGAGATCTATGGCGGGCGCGCCGGGCTATTGGGCAGCTGGCGCCTGACCCGTGCGGTCTTTACGCATCTGGTGGCCACCGGCGCAGTGGCCGTGGGCGATGACCTGCTGGAGCCGCTTCTGGGTGGCTCACTGCTCAGCAAACTCTCGCGCCGCTTCGGCGAAGGTCTGGTCAATGGCGCGCTCAGCGCCCGCGTCGGCGTCGCCGCAATGGAGGTCTGCCGACCGCTGCCCTTCTCCGACCGTCATAAACCCTCGGTCCGCGGTATTGTGAAGCGCGCGCTCAGCAGCGTCTTTTCCCGAAACTGATCTTTTGTGCTCCGATGTCGCGGTGGGCGTTATATGGGTTTCCGGCGGTTCGCCGGGCTGTAGGATGACAAGACGATCTGCCTGATCCGAGGTGACGCATTGACCACACATATTCTGGTTCTGGGGGCCTATGGGTTCATTGGCAGCGCTGTCGTCAGAGCGCTGAAAGAGCGAGGTTATCGTGTCACCGGGCTGGTGCGCAATCGGCGTGTCGCGGCCCGGGTCCTGCCCAATACTCCGGTCAGGGTCGCTGATCTCAGAGCGCTGACGGACCCCTCCTGCTGGTCCGATCTGCTGACTGATATCGATGTCGTGGTGAATTGCGCAGGTGCGTTGCAGGATGGCGGCGGCGATGATCTGGAGGCTGTGCACCACCTTGCCATCGCAGCATTGGGTGCGGCCTGCGTCGGGCGCAACATTGCCGTGGTTCAGGTCTCTGCCGTTGGTGCCGACCCTCAAGCGCCCACCGTGTTTATGCAAAGCAAGGCGCGCGGAGATGCTGCGTTGCGCCGCTCCGGTGTTTCGCTGCACCTGCTGCGGCCCGGCCTCGTGGTCGGACAGAGCGCCTATGGCGGAACGGCGCTGTTGCGAATGCTGGCGGCTGTGCCTTTCCTTCAACCTCTCGCGCTGGGCCGGGTTCCGATCCAATGCGTCGGATTGTCGGATCTGTGCTGCGTGATCGGAGAGACGATCGATGGGCAGCTCGCGCCGGGGTGTTACGATCTGGTCGAAACACATCCGCGCGATTTGGCCGGGGTTGTGGCGTCAACACGCGCGTGGTTGGGGTTTGAACCCGCCAGACACTTAGTCGAGATGCCAGGCTGTTTAATCAAAGGGTCGTCGCATGCCGCCGATCTGCTGGGCCATCTGGGATGGCGCTCGCCCCTGCGCAGCACGGCATTGACGGTGTTGCGCGACGGGATCACCGGTGATCCGAGCGCTTATGCGGCGACCGGAGGGCGTATCCGGCCGCTGCCCGAAATCTATGCAAGCCAAAACTGCACCCGGGCCGAGCGTCAGGAGGCCCGGCTTTCCTTGCTGATGCCGCTGATTCTGGCCGTGCTCTGCATATTCTGGTGCATCTCGGGGGTGATTGGCCTGTTACGGATGGATACCGCTGCCGAAGTTTTGCGTCAGGCCGGTTGGGGACCATCGCTTGCGGCTGCGTCGGTTCTGTTCTGGTCCATTGCTGATCTGGCTTTGGGGGCGGGGCTTTTGCTGCGACGCTGGGCAGCACGGGCCTGCGTCGGGCAGGTCGCGGTCTCGATCGCCTATCTCCTGGCTGCAACCTTTGTCGTACCGCAACTTTGGGCAGATCCGCTGGGCCCACTGGTCAAGATCCTGCCTGCCGCGATGCTGTCGGTTGTTCTCTACACCCTGCTGGAGGACCGATGATCGAGCTCGATTTGCTCCTGCGCTGGCTGCATGTGATCGGGGCCTGTGTCTTGTTTGGAACCGGGGCGGGGATCGCCTTTTTCATGCTGATGGCGGTGCGCAGCCGTATCCCTGCCGTGATCGCTCAGGTGGCGGCGTGGGTGGTGATCGCGGATCTGATTTTCACCACGACCGCCGTGATCGCACAGCCGGTAACAGGCATATTGCTGGCCCATGAGCTGGGCTGGGACCTGACCGAAGGGTGGCTTCTGCTTTCGATCGCGCTTTATGCCTTTACCGGAGCGTTCTGGTTGCCCGTTGTCTGGATCCAGCTACGCCTGCGCGACCTCGCGCGTGCCGCCGCCGCGCAGGACGCGCCCCTGCCACAGGCGTTCGACCGGCTCTATCGCATCTGGGTTCTCTGCGGCGCTCCGGCATTCTTCGCGGTGCTTGCAATCATCTGGCTGATGCTGGCCCGGCCCGATATCCCGCTCTTGAAGTGAACGTGACCGCTTTACCCCGGTTGGAAGCCGCCATATAAGGCGGCCATGTCCTGTCTGAAGGCCATCATTATTCGAATTACGACCCCGGCGCTCTGATCTGACGAGACGCCGGGCAAAGGTGTTTGAGACCTCGCACCGACCCAACATCCGACCCATATGCCATCGACAAGGACGCCACCCATGTGCGCCGACACGACCCAAACGCCCGACTACAAAGACACGCTGAACCTGCCCAAGACCGATTTCCCGATGCGCGCCGGCCTGCCCAAGCGCGAGCCCGCATGGCTGGAGCGTTGGGAAGAGATCGGTGTCTATGACCGCCTGCGCGACAAAGAGGGGCGTCAGCCCTTTACCTTGCATGACGGCCCTCCCTACGCCAACGGCCATCTGCATATCGGCCACGCGCTGAACAAGACTATCAAGGACATGATCGTGCGGTCGCATCAGATGATGGGCTTTGACGCGCGTTATGTGCCCGGCTGGGACTGCCACGGCCTGCCGATCGAGTGGAAGATCGAGGAACAGTACCGCAAGAAGGGCAAGAACAAGGACGAGGTGAACATCGTCGACTTCCGTCAGGAATGTCGCAAGTTCGCAGAAGGCTGGATCGACATCCAGCGCGAGGAGTTCAAGCGTCTGGGCATCACCGGCAACTGGTCCGATCCCTATATCACGATGGACTACCACGCCGAGGCGGTGATCGCCGACGAGTTCATGAAGTTCCTGATGAACGGCACGCTCTATCAGGGTTCGAAACCAGTGATGTGGTCGCCTATTGAAAAGACAGCGCTGGCCGAGGCCGAGGTCGAGTATCACGACAAGGACAGCTTCACCATCTGGGTGAAGTTCAAGGTCGTGAATGCCGGTGATCTGGATGACGTATTTGTTGTTATCTGGACAACGACTCCGTGGACGATGCCGTCAAACAAGGCGGTCGTGTATGGCAAGGACATCTCTTACGGCTTGTACGAAGTCACTGGCGCGCCGGATGAATGCTGGGCCAGCGTTGGAGACAAGTTCCTGCTGGCCGACAATCTGGCTGGCGATGTTCTTGGCCGCGCCCGTCTGAACGATGACCAGTGGACTCGTGTAAGGGATGTCACCGCCGATGAACTGGCAGGTGTTCAACTGACCCACCCGTTGGCCGGGGCCGAAGGTGGCAATGGCGAATGGGACGATATTCGCGACTTCCGCGCAGCCGACTTCGTGACCGATACAGAAGGCACCGGCTTCGTCCACTGCGCGCCCTCGCATGGTATGGAAGAATTCGAACTGTATCGCGATCTGGGCATGCTGGAGCAGGTCATCACCTATAACGTGATGGATGACGGTAGCTTCCGCGCCGATCTACCGTTCTTTGGTGGCACATACATCCTGTCCCGCAAGGGCGGTGAAGGCGACGCGAACAAGGCCGTGATCGACAAGCTGGCCGAGGTCGGTGGACTGCTGGCGCGTGGCAAGATCAAGCACAGCTATCCGCATTCCTGGCGCTCGAAGGCTCCGATCATCTATCGCAACACGCCGCAGTGGTTTGCCTCGGTCGACCGCAAGCTGGATGACGGCATGGGCGAGATGGGCGATACCATCCGCACCCGCGCCCTGCGGTCCATTGACGAGCTAGTGAAGTGGACGCCGCAGACCGGTCGAAACCGCCTCTATTCGATGATTGAAGCGCGCCCGGACTGGGTTCTGTCCCGCCAGCGTGCCTGGGGCGTGCCGCTGACCTGCTTCACCAAAAAGGGCGCTCTGCCCACCGATGCGGATTACCTGCTGCGCAACGACGAGCTCAATGCCCGGATCAAGACGGCGTTCGAGAAAGACGGCGCGGATATCTGGTACACCGATGGCTTCAAAGCGCAGGTTCTGGACGGCATCGTCAACCCCGACGACTATGATCAGGTGTTCGACGTGCTGGACGTGTGGTTCGACTCGGGCTCGACCCATGCCTTCGTTCTGCGCGACCGCGAGGATGGCACCGAGGACGGCATCGCTGACGTCTATATGGAGGGCACCGACCAGCACCGCGGGTGGTTCCATTCGTCCATGTTGCAAGCCTGTGGCACCAAGGGCCGTGCGCCCTATCGCAACGTGGTAACGCACGGCTTCACGCTGGATGCCAAGGGCAACAAGATGTCCAAATCGCTGGGCAACACCATCGTGCCGGAAGAGGTCATCAAGCAATATGGCGCCGATATCCTGCGTCTGTGGGTGGCCCAGACCGACTACACCGCCGATCAGCGGATCGGGCCGGAAATCCTGAAAGGCACCGCTGACAGCTATCGCCGTTTGCGCAACACGATGCGCTTCATGCTGGGCTCGCTGGCGGATTTCTCGGAAAGCGACCGCGTTGATCCCGCCGATATGCCGCGTCTGGAACGCTGGGTGCTCAGCCGTCTGGCCGAGTTGGATGAGCAGGTGCGCAAGGGCTATGCCGCGTTTGACTTCCAGGGCGTGTTCAGCGCGGTCTTTACCTTTGCCACCGTCGATCTGTCGTCCTTCTATTTCGACGTCCGGAAAGACGCGCTCTATTGCGACGGCGACAGCCTGCGCCGCCGTGCGGCGCGCACCGTGCTGGACATTCTGTTCCACCGCCTGACCGCCTGGCTGGCCCCGGTTCTGGTCTTCACCATGGAAGAGGTCTGGCTGGAACGCTTTCCGGGCGATGACAGCTCGGTGCATCTGGTCGATTTCCCGGATACACCCGCCGATTGGCGCAATGCTGAGCTTGAGGCGGGCATGGCCAAGATCCGTCGCGTGCGTCGCGCGGTGACCGCAGCGCTGGAGGTGCAGCGTCAGGACAAGGTGATTGGTTCCAGCCTGGAAGCCGCGCCGATCGTGCATGTCGAGGATGGCGAAACGCGCGATCTTCTGGCTACGTTCGACGTGGATGATATGTGCATCACCTCGGGCCTGACCGTGACGGCTGACCCAGCCCCGGCCGAGGCGTTCCGTGTTCCGGAAATAGAGGGTGTTGGCGTGGTGTTCGAAAAGGCCGAAGGTGCCAAGTGCCAGCGCTGCTGGAAGATTCTGCCGGATGTGGGTCGCCATGCGCATTCGGGGGTCTGTGGACGCTGCGACGAAGCGCTTTCGGGCTGAGATTGGCTGCAAGCCGCTTGCAAGCGGCTTTCACCGCCCTGCGACAGGAATAGGCTTGCGGCCAACCGCCAGCGTCTGTCAGGCTGCGATCATGAATATGATCGCAGTCCAGACACAGTTCGGCACATTGGGCATCGCTGAGGAAGCCGGGGAGATCACCTCGGTTGTCTGGGACGGTGTTGCCAGTGGCGAGGAAACGCCCGTCCTGCAAGAGGCTGCGTCGCAGATGCGCGCCTATGACCGGGGCGCGTTGGAGGATTTCGACCTTCCGTTGCGCGTCGCGGGCTCAGACCTGCAGCAATCGGTTTGCGCCGCCATGCGGGAGATTCCTTTCGGCTATACCCGCACCTATGGCGAGATCGCCCGCGATCTGGGCGTGCCTGCGCAGGCGATCGGGCAGGCGTGTGGCGGCAACCCGATCCCGGTGATCATCCCCTGCCACCGTGTGATGGGAGCCAAGGGGCTGACCGGGTTTTCCGGCAAGGGCGGGGTCGAGACCAAGGTTGCACTGCTGCGCCACGAAGGGGCTGCCGGACTTCTTATTTGAGGCAGATCAAGGCGTTGATCACACGCCATCAGGCATCGTGTGCCGCAGACTTGAAAAGGGAAGACGACAATGACGGATCGCGCCGCGTTGAAACAGGCCGTTGTAGCAAAGCTGATGTCTCTGGAAGAGGCCGAGCTGGCTGACGCCATCGCCCATTACGAGGCATTCATTGCGGATTCGCGGCTGGATGAACGTGAGACCCATGACAAGGACGATCTGGCGGCCTCGCGTGAAAACGCCGATCTGGCCGCGGCCTTCGATACGCCGGTGCAAGCCCACCATGCCAAGATCGACGTCATCGAGAACACCGATTTCAGCCTGACCGACGCCGTCGGCCCCGGTGCCATCGTCTCGTTCAAGGACCGCAGTTTCATCATCTGCGTCTCGACCACCCGTTTCGAGGTGGAGGGCACGACCTATATGGGCGTTTCGACCGCCAGCCCGATCTACAAGGCGATGGCGGGGCTCGAGGCGGGCGAGAGCTTTGGCTTCAACGGGACCGAGTTCGAGATACAGGACGTTCTGTGAAACCCGAGGACACCACCTCGGTCGACAGTATTCTTGCAGCCTATGACGAGGCAGCGGATACGCTGACTGAACGGCTTGAGGCGTTGAGCACAGCGACCGTCTTACAGCCAGTTGCGGGTTTTCTGCCGCGCGATCCGGCACGGATACTTGATGTGGGCGCGGGAACCGGGCGCGATGCGGCGTGGTTCGCCGGGCAGGGACATCAGGTCTGGGCTACGGAACCGGTTGACAGTTTGCGGCAAGCGGCGCGTGGCTTACATGAGAGCGCGGCCATCACATGGCTTGATGATGGCCTGCCGGATCTGCGACAATCCACTGCGCTGGGCATCAAGTTCGATCTGGTTCTGCTCAATGCGGTGTGGCATCACGTTCCGCCCGCGTTGCGGGGGGCCTCAATCGCCTCACTTGCGGGGCTGACCGGAGCGGGCGGACGAATGATCATGTCCCTGCGCGAAGGCCCCTCGGACCCGACACGCCCGGCCTTTCCAGCAGCTGTGGACAAGACCATTGCACAGGCCGAGGCGCAGGGGCTCAGGCTGTTGCGGCGCAGTTGGGTGGAGGCGGTGCAGCCCGAGAACAGACGCAGCGGTGTGATCTTTACCTGGCTGGTTTTCCAGCGGGAATGATTTGCTGCGCGATGCCTGCGAAAACCAGGTAGAGGCTGGTCAGCACAAGCCCCCAATGCGCCCAGCTTTCAGGGTGGAAATCGACCCAGGCGGCCCAGCCGGCAAAGAATGTCCAGGCCAGCGCCATCGACAGGCTGAGCGGGCGCCAGCGTTCGGTCCGCACCGGATGAATGAACTTGAGCGGCAGGAACATCGCCACCGCCAAGGCGCTGACCAGGCACAGGCTGACCCAGAAATTTGGTTCAAGCGCGAAAATCACCAGGATCACCATGTTCCAGCAACCGGGGAAGCCGGAAAATGAATTGTCCTTTGTCTTCATGCGTGTGTCGGCAAAATATAAAGCGCTGGTGAAGGTTATGATGATGATTGCAAACCAGCCGGTCCAGCCATCCATCAACCCGGATTTGAACAGCGCAAAGGCCGGGATGAATACGTAAGTCAGATAGTCGATGATCAGATCCAGCAGTACGCCGTCAAACTCAGGGGCGTTCTTCTTGACGTGATAGTGCCGCGCCAGCGGGCCGTCGATGCCGTCAACGATAAAGGCGACGACCAGCCAGAGAAACATCAGGTCCCATTTCGCATCAACAGCGGCCAGCATGGACAGCATCGCGAAAACAGCTCCGGTGGCTGTAAAAAGGTGAACGCCAATCGCGCGTTTTCTCGGTGTCATTCCGATTTCATGACCGAATTTGTTGCGAACTGCAAACCCTTGATCGGGGGTTTTTGCTATGATCCGACGTCACGCCTTGGGGTGGGTGCGCTCATAGACTTCCATCAGCCGGGCCGTGTCGACCGCCGTATAGGCCTGCGTTGTCGAGAGCGAGGCGTGGCCGAGCAATTCCTGGATCGAACGCAGATCGCCGCCCGCCGCCAATAGATGCGTGGCAAAGCTGTGTCGCATCGCGTGGGGCGTGGCCGAGGCGGGCAGGCCAAGCTGGGCGCGGGCGCGGGCCATCGCACCCTGGATCGCGCCGGGATTGAGGCGACCACCACGCACACCGCGAAACAGCGGGGCGTCTGCCTCCAATGGGTAGGGGGACAGGCGCAGATAGGTTTCGACCGCATCACGGGCGGCGTCGATCACCGGCACCACTCGTTCCTTGCCACCCTTGCCGATGATGCGCAACGTGGCGGGCAGGGGGGCATCTGACCCTTTCAGGCCCAACGCCTCGGAGATGCGCAAGCCGCAGCCGTAAAGCAGCGTGACCACCGCGACATCGCGCGCGGCGACCCAATCGGTGGTCGACTGTAGTTCGACCGTGTCGATCATGGCGCGGGCGGCATCCTCGGCCAGCGGGCGCGGCAGTTTCTTCTGGAACTTGGGCGCGCGGGCGGCCAGCACGGCGGTGGGTTCGAACCCCTCACGTTCGGCCAGCCAGCGATAGAAGGTCTTGACCGCAGAGAGCTTGCGCGCCAGTGAGCGCGCCGCGATGCCGTCATTGCGCGCCTTGGCCATCCAGGCGCGCATATCCGAAACGGTGATCCGTTCGAGCGCGCCGAGGCCCTGTGGTTCGCCCTTGTGCAAGGTCATGAAGGACAGGAACTCGGTAACATCGCCGCCATAGGCGGTGATGGTGTTTTCCGCGTTGCCCGCCAGCGCCTTTTGCGCGTCCAGCCAGTGCTGCAGCGCGTCCCGACAGGCGGGCGAGATCAGGCTCATGATAGCCAGTGGCGCATCGCCCTTTCGAATACGCCTGCAAAAAATGCCAGCAAGTCAGTGCCTTGCTGTGGGGTGAACTGATGCGGGTCTTCGGCCCCCATGGCCAGCATGCCCGGCAAACGGCCAGAGCCGAAATCCAGCCGCAGGCAGGCCTCGGACCTGATCTGCTGGGCGGTCTGGCCGTAGACCTGCGCCGAGCCCTGCTGCAACTGGCGCAGCGTCACCTGACGAGGGCTGCCGTCGCGGGCGCTGGGCAGATAGCGGTCTATGAAGCCGGGCTCCGCAACCATCAGAACCTCACCCAGCCGCTTGACAGCGGGGTCGTCCTTGTTTTGCGCGGTTTCCAGCACCAGCGTGACCTTGTCGACCCGCAGGATATCGGCCACCTCACCGCCCAGATCGGCCAGAAAGGTCTCAAACGTGGTCGGGTCCAGCATCCGCAGGATGGCCCGGTGGACCTGATTGGTGCCTGCGAGATTCTCGTAAGCCGCCGCGATGACAGAGCGATGGGTGTCTTCCAGCCGGTCCAGCCGGGTTTCCAGCCGCTCCATCGCGATGCCGCGCAGATCGACGATATTGCCGCCCATCGACCGCTCATTCGCTGCGACAAGCGCCCGCATCACGTCCTGATCGTCCAGCACGGCGTCCGGCTTGGCAAGAATCGCATCACGCAGGGATTCATCCAGCTCGGGGCTGACACGTGTCTTGGGGTCTTCGTTTACTTTCGGGCTACTGCTCATCTGTGCCTCGTTTTTATCTTGGACAAATCTATAACACAGGAATTTCGATTTGCGCGCCTTAAATCCGCTCAACACCACTAAATCTGGTAGCGGGGCAAATTGATCGACGCTTTTGTGCCACAGCCCCGCAGAGGCGGCACAAAAAAGGAGCGCGCGGGCGCTCCTTTCCTGCTCTGTTCGCGAACGGCGCTCAGAGGATTTTCTGACCGGTCTTTGCCCAATCCGCCAGAAACGCTTCCAACCCTTTGTCCGTCAGCGGGTGATCGGCCAGTTTCTTGATCACGCCCGGAGGGGCGGTGATCACGTCCGCGCCGATGCGGGCGCTTTCGGTGACGTGGTTCACGGTCCGGATCGAGGCTGCGAGGATCTGGGTTTCGAACCCGTAATTGTCATAGATCTCGCGGATATCGGCGATCAGGTCCATGCCGTCCATGTTGATATCGTCCAGCCGCCCGATGAAGGGCGAGATGAAGGTCGCCCCCGCCTTGGCCGCGATCAGCGCCTGATTGGCCGAGAAGCAGAGCGTCACGTTGACCATGTGGCCTTCGTCAGTGAGCGTCTTGCAGGTTTTCAGGCCGGCCCAGGTCAGCGGTACCTTCACGGCGATGTTTGGCGCGATCTTGGCCAGCTTGCGGCCTTCGGCGATCATGTCGTCGGCTTCTGTGGCGACAACCTCAGCCGAAACGGGCCCGCCGATCAGGTCGCAGATTTCCTTGGTCACTTCCAGAATGTCGCGGCCCGATTTCAGGATCAGCGAGGGGTTGGTGGTCACTCCATCGACCATGCCCAGATCGTTCAGCTCGGCAATCGCTTCGATTTCGGCGGTGTCTACAAAGAATTTCATGGCGGCGGTCCTTTGATGGGTTGGCGCGGGATCGGCTTGGCTTTACCTCATAGGGACCCGTGCGGAAACCCCCTGAATCAGAGGTTTCGTTAGCGCAAACATGATTTCTGCCCGAAAGAGGCCATTTCTTGGACGATCCCGGCTTTTTTGACGAAGGTGCTCTGGTTGCGGTTCTGACCGCGCAGCCGCTGGACCGGCTGCTGGATTACAAGGCCCCCGAAGGCGGGTGTTTTCAGGGTGCCTTTGTGGAGGTGCCGCTGGGGCCGCGCAAGGTTCTTGGCGTGGTCTGGGGGCCGGGCCGCGGTGATTATGATCGCTCAAAAATCCGCTCGGTGATCCGGGTGCTGGATGTGGCGCCGATGCGAGCCGAGATGCAGAGCTTTCTGGGCCGCGCCGCCGATTACACGCTGACACCCATGTCCGCCATGCTGCGCCTTGCCACCCGCGCGCCCGGTCTGGGCGATCCGCCCTCGATGCGCAAGATCTACCGTTTGGGCGACACCACCCCGGATCGTATGACCGACGCCCGCACACGGGTGCTGGAGGTGTTGCGCGACTATGGTGGGCTGGCCTTTACACTCAAGGAACTGGCCGAGATGGCGGGCGTGACCTCCTCGGTGGTCAAGGGGCTGGCCAAGCTGGGCGCGGTGCGCGAAGAAGACAGCCCCCGCGATCTGCCCTTTCCCCATCTCGACCCCGATCTGCCCGGCAAGGCCCTGACCGAGGATCAGCAGGACGGGGCCGACGCCTTGCGCGCCGCCATCCGGTCCGAGCGCTACGGGACCACACTGCTGAAAGGCGTGACCGGCTCGGGTAAGACCGAAGTGTATCTGGAGGCGGTGGTCGAAGCGCTGCGCATGGGCAAACAGGCGCTGGTGCTGTTGCCCGAGATCGCCTTGACTGCTGAGTTCCTCACAAGGGTCGAGGCCCGATTCGGCGCGCGCCCGGCCGAATGGCACTCGGGTGCGACCATGACCGAGCGCCGCCGTATCTGGCGGATGGTCGGGCAGGGCGATGCGCAGCTTGTGGTTGGCGCGCGCTCGGCGCTCTTCCTGCCGTTCCAGAATCTCGGCCTGATCATCGTCGATGAGGAACACGACACCTCCTACAAACAGGAAGACGGAGTACTCTATAACGCGCGCGACATGGCGGTGCTGCGCGCCGCGATCTGTGGGGCGCGGGTGGTGCTGGCCAGCGCCACACCCTCGCTGGAAAGCTGGGCCAATGCCGAAGCGGGCAAATATGACCGCTTGGAACTGACCGCACGCTTCGGGGCGGCGGTGCTGCCCGAGATGCGCGCCATCGACATGCGGGCCGAGCAGATGCCGGCGGCAAGCTGGATTTCACCCTCGTTGCGGCGCGCGGTGACAGACCGGTTGGAGAAGGGCGAACAGTCGCTTCTGTTCATCAACCGGCGTGGCTATGCGCCGGTGACGCTCTGCCGGGCTTGCGGTCAGCAGATCGGTTGCGATCACTGCGATGCGCGTATGGTCGAGCACCGGTTCCTGAAACGGCTGATGTGCCACCAATGCGGCGAGACCAAGCCGATCCCCGATACCTGCCCTTCGTGTCAGGCCGAAGATCGGCTTGCCCCGGTCGGCCCCGGTATCGAGCGGCTGGCCGAAGAGGCCGAGACCGTGTTCCCGGAGGCAAAGATCGCGGTGCTGAGCTCGGACATGTTCGGCTCGGCCCGCGCCCTGAAGGCCAAGATCGAAGAGATTGCCGAAGGGGACGCCGATATCATCATCGGGACGCAGCTGGTCGCCAAGGGGCACAATTTTCCCAACCTGACGCTGGTGGGCGTGATCGACGCCGATCTGGGGTTGCAAGGCTCGGACCTGCGCGCGGCCGAGCGGACCTTTCAGCTGATGCGGCAGGTGGCCGGGCGGGCAGGGCGCGCCGAACGGCCCGGAACCGCACTATTGCAGAGTTTCCAGCCCGAACATCCCGTGATCCGCGCGATCCTGTCCGGTGATGAGACCGGGTTCTGGAAGGCCGAAGCCGCCGAGCGGCAGGCGGCGGGCGTACCGCCTTTCGGGCGCATGGCGGGGATCATCCTGTCGGGCAGCGATGCCGGGCAGGTCTTTGATACTGGCAACATCCTGGCGCGAAACGACATGGCCATCCGCCAGATCGGCGCTCAGGTCTTTGGCCCGGCCCCGGCGCCGATCGCGCGCATCCGGGGGCGGCACCGGGTTCGGCTGCTGGTCAAGGCCCCAAAAGGCGCCGCGCTGCAGGAGGCAATCTCGCGCTGGATCGCACCGTTGCGCCTGAAGGGCGACCTGCGCCTGAGTGTCGATATCGACCCGCAGAGTTTTTACTGACCGCTGCCCCGCCATCCACCGTGTCGATGAGGGCCGTTAAGGATCGGCTTTTGTCAGCAGGCAGGTGAACCTGCGTCGCGCGCGATAGTCATCACAGCCCGGTGCCGCGCCAACATCCGACCAATCGCACCATTTCACGCTATAGTCGAAACAGTCGGCTATGGATTCTATCGCCCCCCGGCTAGGGGTTCCGACCGCCGAATACCGCTGGCCTTCGACCTCGGCGATGGCGTTGTTCGGCTCCCAGGTTTTTTCCTTACGCACCCTGATGATCGGCTCGTCCAGATCGTCAATCGTGCTGTCGATCACGATGACCTTGGGTGAGAGCGCATCCATCAGCTTCAGCATCCCGTAGTGATCGTAGATGTGATAGAAAAAGCCCAGGTTCAGAATGACGTCGAAAGACTGTTTCTCGGCAATAAGCTGCGGCATCACGTCGAAGGCGTTGCCGATGATGTAGCGGTGGTTCTTTCCCGCCAAAAGCTTGCCGCCCCGCGCCGCGCTTTCCTGGCGCCCTTCGATCCCCAAAGTTTCAGCAGCACCCAATTGCTGCGCGGCCCAGGACCAGAACCCAAATCGTGCGCCCAGATCCAATACCCGGCCGCCTTTCAGGGCTTCGTGATCAAATGAGAATATCCGCTTTGCGCGGTTGTTCATCCGGGAAAGGTATTTCTCTTTCCAGAAGAAGCCGTATTTGTTTATCTCAGCGGAAAAGACGTCATTTTTCATACTGCTAATTTCCTGACCTATATGCCTGAGATGGAAACGCGAATCTGGTACTGAAGCAAGTTAGAATTGGAGTGGTTTGGCATCCTATGATCGCTCGATAGGTAATGAGCGCACCTCCTAGCGCGGATCAGGTCCAGGTGCTTCGGGCATGTGCATCAGCGCAGATGCTCTGCGCATGGCCATCTTGCATCTCGCCAAATCCGCATTATGGGCGTAAGCACGCCTTATGTTCAGACCCTTGCCCCTCGACCAAGCAGGCGATCTGCCGTTCTGGCGGCGCCCTGTTGCGCTGTTGTTCCTGATGGCGCTGACCATGCCGATTGCCTTCAACGGCTGGAGCGCGCTGTTGAACAATTTCGTCATCGAGGTGGCCAATTTCGACGGGGCGGATATCGGCCTGCTGCATACGGTGCGCGAGATTCCGGGGTTTCTGGCCGTTGGCGTGATCGCTGTGATCATTTTCGTGCGAGAACAAGTTCTGGCGATGATTTCGCTGGTCATGCTGGGCGTGGCCACAGCGGTAACCGCCTGGTTTCCATCGCTGGGCGGACTGCTCTTCGTCACGCTCATCAGCTCGATCGGTTTTCACTATTACGAAACCGTCAACCAGTCGCTGCAACTGCAATGGCTGCCCAAGGACCGCGCGCCGCAGATCCTGGGCTGGCTGGTGGCGGCCGGATCTGCCTCAACGCTGGTGGTTTATGGGTTGATCGTGCTGACCTGGGAGCGGTTCGACCTGTCTTATGATCTGGTCTTCATGCTGACCGGCGGGGCAACCGCAGTGCTGGCAATTTTTGCGATGCTGGCCTATCCGCAATTCGACGCCCCCACACCGCAGACCAAAAAGATCGTTCTGCGCCGTCGCTATTGGCTCTATTACGCATTGCAGTTCATGGCCGGTGCCCGGCGGCAGATTTTCATCGTGTTTGCCGGTTTCATGATGGTCGAACGGTTTGGTTTCGACGTCCATGAACTGACCGGCCTCTACCTGATCAACTTGCTCATCAACATGAGCGTTGCGCCCTTGCTGGGCCGCGCTGTTGCAAGGTTCGGTGAGCGCCGCACGCTGATCTTCGAATATGCAGGGCTGGCCATCGTGTTTGCCGCTTATGGCGGGATCTACTGGTTCGGCTGGGGCGTGGTGCTGGCGGCGACGCTTTACGTGATCGACCATATTCTCTTTGCGCTGGCCTTCGCGCTCAAGACCTATTTCCAGAAGATCGCTGATCCGGCCGATATCGCACCCACCGCTGCGGTGGCCTTCACCATCAACCATATCGCGGCAGTGTTCCTGCCCGCGGCTTTGGGGTTGCTCTGGGTGGTGTCGCCGGGCGCGGTCTTTGTGCTGGCTGCGATGATGGCGATGGTGTCGCTGCTGCTGTCACTGCTGATCCCGCGCAATCCCGAGCCCGGCCATGAAACCGTGTTCTCGCGCCCGCTGCCCGCCGCCGCCGAGTGACGGTGCCCAAGACCGCTTGACCTTGCGCCTGCGCGGGCCTAGGCGCTGGGGCGCAGATCAGGAGAGCCCCATGCCCACATTCACCGCCCTGACAACCCTCGAAGGGAAATCCGCCGCCGATGCGCTGGGCGAGGCGCTGGAACGGCTTCAGCCCGAACCCACCGGTGTTGGTGTTTTCGAAGTCGAGGATGGGTCCGGCCTGTGGGAGGTCGGCGGCTATTTCATCGAAACACCGGACGAGGCCGGGCTGGCCCTGCTGGCGACGGCCTTCGGCGCGAAACCCTTTGTCGTTTCGGAACTGCCCGAAACCGACTGGGTCGCTCATGTGCGCCGCGAGCTGGCCCCGGTTGAGGCGGGCCGCTTCTTTGTCTACGGCTCACATGATGCCGACAAGGTGCCCGCCGATGCGATCCCGCTGCTGATTGAGGCGGCGATGGCTTTCGGCACCGGCCATCACGGCACCACGCTGGGCTGTCTGCGCGCGCTTGATGGGCTGATCGGAGAGGGGTTCGAGGCGAGTAAGGTCGCTGATATCGGCTGCGGCACCGCCGTGCTGGCGATGGCAGCGGCGCGGGTCTGGGACGGCACGATACTGGCCAGCGATATCGATCAGGTCGCGGTCGATGTGGCCGAGGCCAATCTGAGCGCCAACGGCATGGCAGGCACGGTCCGCTGCGTCGAGGCTGCTGGGTTCGACCATGCCGAACTGACCGCCAATGCGCCTTATGACCTGATTTTCGCCAATATCCTGAAAGGCCCGCTGATCGCGCTTGCACCGGAGATTTCGGCCCATCTGCGCCCCGCAGGCTATGCGATTCTGTCAGGGATTCTCAACGAACAGGCCTCTGACGTGGTCCAGGTTTATTCCCAGAACGGAACCAATCTGGTGCGTAGCGAGGAGATTGGTGAATGGACAACGCTCGTTGTCCAGAAAAAGCCATAGTTTATCCCGCTTTATAAGGCATTTGAGCGATTTGCCCTTGTTTCGTCGTAATTGAGCCGTAGCCTGATCATCACTTTCGTGGGGGAAGAGGGATGGAGGCTTCGATGGTCGATTGCCACATGGATTTTGATAGGCGCGTTGCACGCCTGAACAAGAAGCATCAGGCGATGGCGCGCGGATATACTGCGCGCATGCGCCCGGACGGTCTGGTTGTTGTGAAACCTAAGCGCATGCGGCTGGCGATTTCGCCGCGCAGCCTGTTTCTGTTTATCGGGGCGTTTTTCCTGTTCAAGGGGTTCATCCTCGCCAATCTCGGGACGGCGACCTATGACGAGCGCCTTGATCGGCTGTGGAACGGAACCGGCGTTGAAATTGCCGGGGCTTTCGTGATGCAGATCGACCCGATCAGCCAGTTGATCGCCAATCAGATCGGTCCGGTTCTGCGCTGATCACTGACAGAGTTCTGAACAGAAAACGCCGCGTGATCAGCATCACGCGGCGTTTTCTGTGTCCATCCCAACCGGGGAGAAGGGATGAGTTTGCTCAGTAGTCGCGCCCGCTCAGTGCAACATCGTCGATGTCGCCGCGGCACATGCCGATATCGTCCAGCTCGCGGTCGCTCAGACCAGCCAGAGCGTTGCGGGTGATACGCGCGTCATTCCAATCGATGATCGCGGTTGCCCAAGCGGCGATTGTTGCGCCGATACGGCCAACGAGGCCGAACGAGCCAAAGGTGGTGCGGGTGGTGTCCAGTGCAGCCATATCCTGATCCTTCTGTGCGTGTTATAAGTTCGTCGTAAAGCGCATCTAGGGTGCTCAATTTTTCGCCACAAGAGACAATTTTTGCATGTGTCATATGCAAAAAGTGCATATCTCTAACACGTTGAAATCTATCTGTAACATTCGTGAATTCTGCTTCAGAAACACGTCGTTTTAGGCTCTTTGATGGGTCGTTTTCAGGCCGGGTGTCGCGGGCTGAACAGGCGGTGTCGTTTTTGTTTACCGGTCCAATTCTCTTGGAAAATGTTCGCGTTTCGTGCTACTGCGTCAAAAAAGTCATAAGAGCAGGGCGGGCCGGGACAAAATATGCGGATATTGGGCATTGATCCGGGGTTGAGAACCATGGGGTGGGGCGTCATCGAATCGCATGGCAGCCGGTTGAGCCATATCGCAAATGGCTTGTGCAAGTCCTCGGGTGATGATCTGGGCGCGCGGCTGCTGTCACTGCATGAGCAACTGGTGGACGTGATCGCCCGCTACACGCCGGATCATGCCGCCATCGAGCAGACCTTCGTGAACAAGGACGGGGCCGGGACGCTGAAACTGGGACAGGCCCGCGGCGTTGCTTTGCTGTCCCTGGCGCAGGCGGGGCTGTCGATCGGGGAATACGCGCCGAACCGGGTGAAGAAGACGGTGGTGGGGGCGGGGCATGCCGAAAAGGAACAGGTCCTTTATATGGTCAAGCTGCAATTGCCGGGATGCGAACCCGCCGGGCCGGATGCCGCGGATGCGCTGGCCATTGCCATGTGCCACGCCCATTACGGCGGCAGGCCCGCGCTGCAACTGCGCGAGGTGGGGACATGATTGGCAAGCTCACCGGACGGCTGGATTACCGCGCCCCTGACCACATTCTGATCGACGTGCGCGGGGTTGGCTATATCGTCTATTGCTCCGATCGTACCCTGGCCGCGCTGCCCGGCGTGGGTGAGGCGGTCTCGCTCTATACCGACATGGTCGTGCGCGAAGACCTGATGCAGCTCTACGGCTTTCTCTCGCTGGTGGAAAAGGAATGGCACCGGCTGCTGTGTTCGGTGCAGGGGGTTGGGGCAAAGGTCTCATTGGCGATTCTGGGCACGCTGGGTCCCGATGGCGTCAGCCGGGCGATCGCGCTGGGCGACTGGGCCTCGGTCAAGGCAGCCAAAGGCGTTGGCCCCAAAACCGCGCAGCGCGTGGTGCTGGACCTGAAGGACAAGGCACCGGGCGTCATGGCGATGGGCGGCACCATTGCCGAGGCCACGGACGGCCCGGCGCTGGAGGTGGTTGACCCCGCTGAACCCGCGCTCAAGCCGGCGGCCCCAAAACCGCCCAGGCGCAATGCAACCGCGCAGGCGGATGCGCTCTCGGCGTTGGCCAATCTGGGCTATGGTCCGGGCGACGCAGCGGCAGCCGTGGCCGAAGCGGCGGGCGCCAGCCCAGAGGCCGGAACCTCGGACCTGACCCGGGCGGCGTTGCAGCTTCTGGCACCGAAAGGCTAAGCGATGATCGACGCCGATCCCACCATCCGACCCGAGCCCTTGCCCGAAGACAATGACCGCGCCCTGCGCCCGCAGGGCCTGAGCGAGTTCATCGGTCAGGCCGAGGCACGCGCCAATCTGCGGGTCTTCATCCAGTCGGCCCGCCAGCGCGGCGAGGCGATGGATCACACCCTGTTTCATGGGCCCCCTGGCTTGGGCAAAACCACGCTGGCGCAGATCATGGCGCGCGAATTGGGCGTCAGTTTCCGCATGACCTCGGGGCCCGTTCTGGCCAAGGCGGGCGATCTGGCGGCGATCCTGACCAATCTGGAAGCGCGCGATGTGCTGTTCATCGACGAAATCCATCGCCTGAACCCTGCGGTGGAAGAGGTGCTGTATCCGGCGATGGAGGATTTCGAGCTTGATCTGGTGATCGGCGAAGGCCCCGCCGCGCGCACCGTGCGGATCGAACTGCAACCCTTCACACTGGTGGGGGCTACGACGCGGATGGGGCTGCTGACAACGCCGCTGCGCGACCGCTTTGGCATTCCCACGCGGCTGCAATTCTACACAGTCGATGAGTTGCACGAGATCGTCACCCGCAACGCCCGCAAACTGGGTGCACCTGCCGATGATGCAGGCGCGCGCGAGATTGCGCGGCGCTCACGCGGCACCCCCCGGATCGCGGGCCGCCTGCTGCGCCGGGTGGTTGATTTTGCTGTGGTCGAGGGCGACGGGTACATCACCCGCGAATTGGCCGACAGTTCCCTGACCCGGCTCGGCGTCGACAATCTGGGCCTGGACGGGGCTGACCGGCGCTATCTGAAACTGATCGCGGAGAACTATGCAGGCGGTCCCGTCGGCATCGAGACCTTGTCAGCGGCGCTCAGCGAAAGCAGGGATTCGCTGGAAGAGGTGATCGAGCCCTACTTGCTGCAGCAAGGTCTGATCCAGCGGACACCGCGCGGACGGATGCTGGCACAGAAAGCCTGGGCGCATCTGGGCCTGCCCATGCCCAAACGGCAAAGCGATCTCTTTGGTTGAAGCCATGCGCCGGACCTTCTATGCCATCGGCGGCAATTGTTTCGCAATCAGAAGGGGCCGGGCGTGACACCGGACGAGATCGAAGCGCTTTTTACCCGCAGCAGCGGTGATTTCGCATTCGCCCGCTGGGGCCGCCCCATCGTGCCGATCGTCTTCGGGGTCGAGGATCACACGCTGTCGGTGGTCAAAGGCGCGTTCGAGGCGGTTGTGACCCTGGCCGATCACAAGATGGCCGAGACTGATCCGGAACTTGGCGCAAATTGCATGGTCTTCTTCTTCCGCGACTGGGCCGAGCTGCTTGAGGTGCCTGATCTGGATCGGCTGGTGCCCGATCTCGGCCCTCTGGTCGCGCGCCTGCAAGACGCCGACGCCAATCAGTACCGCATTTTCCGTTTCGAGGAAGACGGGGCGATCCGCGCCGCCTTTGTGCTCCTGCGCATGGACAAGGAACTCTCGAAGGTGCCTGCCGAGACCCTGGCGCTGAGCCAGGTGGTGCAGACGGTGCTGCTCTGGTCGGATACCGCCTTTCGCACGCAATCGCCTCTGGCCGTTGCCGCAGATACCACCATCCTGCGGCCTGAAATCGCCAGCCTGATCCGTGCTGCCTATGATCCGGTCCTGCCGGGGTCGACGCAGGACGCCGCGCATGCGCTCAGGCTTTTTGCCCGAATGGAGCCGCAGCAGTGACCCACATCTTCCCGATCCGCGTCTATTACGAAGACACCGATATGGGTGGGATCGTCTATCACGCCAATTACCTGCGCTATATCGAGCGTGCCCGTTCCGACTGGGTGCGCAATCTGGGCAATGATCAGAACGCCATGCGCGAAGCGGGCATCGTCTGGGTCGTGCGCAAGATCGAAGCGGAGTATCTGGCTGCCGCCCGCTTCGATGAGGAGCTGGTCGTCGAAACCGAGATGAGCAAGCTTTCGGGCGTACGGCTCACCATGACGCAGCTGGTCAAGCGCGGCGAGACCGAGATTTTCCGTGCAACGGTCACGGCCGTCTGCATGAATTCTGACGGGAAACCCGTGCGCCTTCCGGCAGAGATTCGCGCATTGCTGTAACAATACTGCGCTCTGGGCTGGTTCTGTTGGCAATCAGGCCCAATCTGCGTTAGCGTTCGGCAAAACAAAGGCCGAAAAACCGGCAAGCAGGCAAAAAGAGCAGGTCCATGGAAACAGAAACGCTGGTTCTGGCGCAGGAGATTGATTTCTCGCTGTGGGGGCTATTTGCCCGTGCCACCTTTACCGTCAAACTGGTCATGCTGATGCTGATCGTGGCCTCGTTCTGGTCTTGGTCGATCATCTTTCAGAAGCTCATCACCTATCGTATGGCGCGCCGCGAGGCGGGTGCATTCGACCGGTCCTTCTGGTCTGGCGAACCGCTGGACGGGCTGTTCGAAAAGATCGGGCCGCAACCGGATGGCAGTTCGGAGAAGATATTCGCCGCCGGTATGATCGAATGGCGGCGCTCGCATCGCAATGATGGCGGCATGATTGCGGGGGCGCAGGCACGGATTGACCGGTCGATGGATGTGGCCATCGCCAAAGAGGCCGAAGGGCTGCAAAAAGGCCTGTCGATTCTGGCCACCGTGGGCTCGACCGCGCCCTTCATCGGGTTGTTCGGCACGGTCTGGGGCATCATGAACGCCTTTATCGAGATCGCCGAACAGCAGAACACCAACCTCGCTGTTGTCGCACCGGGCATTGCCGAGGCGCTGCTGGCCACCGGTCTGGGGCTGCTGGCGGCGATCCCTGCGGTGATCTTCTACAACAAGCTGAGCGCGGATAGCGACCGGATCGTTGGCGGCTATGAGGCCTTTGCCGACGAGTTCGCCACCATCCTGTCGCGCCAGTTGGACAGCTGAGCCATGGGCGCGTCGGTCCAGCAGAGCAGCGGGGGTGGCAATGGCCGCCGTCGCGGGCGTCGGCGTGGTGGCCGCGCGCAGCCGATGTCCGAGATCAACGTCACGCCTTTTGTGGACGTGATGCTGGTGCTGCTGATCATCTTCATGGTTGCCGCGCCCTTGCTGACCGTGGGCGTCCCAGTGGAACTGCCAAAGACGGCGGCCAGTGCGTTGCCCTCTGACAGCGAAGAGCCGCTGACCGTGACCATCACTGCCGAGGGGGCGGTGCAGATACAGACCACGGATGTGCCGCGCGCCGAGCTGATCTCGCGCCTGCGCGCCATTGCGGCGGAACGCAGCAGTGACCAGGTCTTCCTGCGCGCCGATGGCTCCATCGCCTATGAGCAGGTGATGCAGGTGATGGGGGCGCTGAACGCCGGGGGATTTTCGAATGTGGGGCTTGTGACCGATACCGGCGGGCCAACATTGGACGAGAGCGGAGAGTGAGGCAGCGGCTTGGATACCGGTACCAAGATCTCGGCAGTGGCACATGTCGCGCTTATCGGCGTGGCGCTCTTTGGGGGTGCCTTCCGCTCGGAACCGCTGCCGTTTGAAGTGCAGGAGGTAGCGATCATAAGCGGCGAACAATTTGCCGCCATGACCGCGCCCAATGAGGCCCCCGAAATCACCACCCAGGCCGAAGCGCCCCAGACACCCGAGGCGGAAGAGGAACTGGCCGCACTTCCCGAGCCGGAAACACCTGAACCGGAACAGACCCCGCCTGAAACCGTCCCCGAGCCCGAGCCGGAACCAACGCCGGAGGCCGTGGTCGAAACACCCGAACCCGAAGTGGTCGAAGAAACGCCCACGCTTGAGCTGCCCGAGCCCGAGGTCACCGTGCTGCCCGCCCCGCCGGGCGAGGTCGCGCCTTCGCGCCAAGCGGATCGCGTCGCGCCGCAGCCGGTCGCGCCGCCGCCTCCCGATGCCACGCCGGACGACGTGGACACACCACCCGTCGTGGCCGAGGAAGGTGCCGATGAGCCGCGAGAGGAACAGGAAGCCACCGCGCAAGAGGAGGCGACCGACCGGATCGTGACCGAAGCCGAGGAATCCGCTGAGATTGCCCCGCAACGCTCGCCACGCCCGCAAGCGCGGCCAGAGAACCTGCGCAAACCGGTTGAGGTGGCCGAACCTGTGGAACCTGAACCGCAGCAGGAAGAGCCAAACCGCGAGGCGGCCGTCAATGATGCGCTGGCCGAGGCGCTGTCGGGGGGCGAAGAGACCACGCCGGAACCCGCCGCCCCTGCGCCGACGGGCCCACCGCTGACCAGTGGTGAGAAAGAGTCGCTGCGCGTCGCGGTGTCCAATTGCTGGAATGTCGGCTCGCTCTCGACCGATGCGCTGGGCACAACCGTGACGGTGGCCGTGACGATGAACCAGGACGGAACGCCCAACAATGGCTCGATCCGGATGCTGGACAGTTCCGGCGGATCGCAGGCTGCGGCCAGACAGGCCTTCGAGGCCGCGCGGCGCGCGATCATTCGCTGCGGCGCGCGGGGCTTCAACCTGCCAGCCGAGAAATTCAGCCATTGGCGTGATATCGAGATGACATTCAATCCCGAGAGGATGCGGATCAAATGATGAAACTTCTGACCAGCATATTCCTTGGCGCCGCCCTGATGGCCGCCCCGGCGGTGGCGCAGAACACACCGCTCCGGATCGAGATCACCGAAGGCGTGATCGAACCGCTGCCCTTTGCGGCGCCGGATTTCGTGCCCGACACCCCTGCGGCGGCGCAATACGCAACCCAGCTCGCCCGCGTTGTCGCGGCGGATCTGACCGGCACCGGGCTGTTTCGAGAAATCCCGGCAAACGCCTATATCAGTCAGGTTTCCAGCTTTGACGCCCCGGTGCAGTTCGCCGACTGGAAGGCCATCAACGCGCAGGCGCTGGTGACCGGCGGGGTCAGCGTTTCGGGCAACACGCTGACCGTGCGGTTCCGCATCTGGGATGTGTTCTCGGACACGGAGCTGGGCAGTGGGTTGCAATTCACCGGCACGACCGATGGTTGGCGACGGATGGCGCATAAGGTGGCCGACCAAGTCTATAGCCGGATCACCGGCGAGGGCGGCTATTTCGACAGCCGCGTGGTTTTTGTATCCGAAAGCGGCCCCAAGAACGAACGCCGCAAGCGGTTGGCGATCATGGATTACGATGGCGCGAATGTTCAGTACCTGACCGACAGTTCGTCGATCGTACTGGCCCCGCGCTTTTCGCCCGCAGGCGACCGGGTGCTTTACACCAGCTATGAGAGCGGCACGCCGCGCATCTATGTGCTGGATGTAGGAGCGGTGCAGCGCAACGTGTTGCCGACGCAGGAAGGCACCATGAGCTTTGCGCCGCGCTTCTCGCCGGATGGGCGCAATGTTCTTTATTCGCTGGCGCGCGGCGGCAATACCGATCTCTACCTGATGGATATCAATAGCGGGCAGAGCCGCCAATTGACCAACGCGCCATCGATCGAAACCGCGCCCAGCTTCTCACCCGATGGCAGCCAGATCGTCTTTGAAAGCGACCGGTCGGGCACGCCGCAGCTTTACATCATGCCCGCCAATGGGGGAGAGCCGCGCAAGATCAGTTCGGGCAAGGGGCGCTATGGCACGCCGGTCTGGTCGCCGCGCGGCGATCTGATCGCCTTCACCAAGCAAAGCCAGGGCCGTTTCCATATCGGCGTCATGCGCACCGATGGCAGCGAGGAACGCCTGCTGACCGCCTCGTTCCTGGATGAGGGGCCGACATGGGCACCAAACGGGCGGGTGATCATGTTCACCCGCGAATCTCCGGGCGCGGAGGGGCGCGCGACGCTTTATTCCGTTGACATCTCTGGGCGCAACCTGCGACCGGTGCGGACACCGGACGGGGCCAGCGACCCGGCCTGGTCGCCCTTGCAGAAGTGATGCCCGGCGCGTTCACATGCGAGGGCGGCTGTGATAAAAGATGAACAACAAAAAACAAAGTGAGGCTGAGGGAATGAAAGTATCGAGCAAACTGGCCGCGTTGGGCCTCGTGCTGGCCATTGCGGCCTGTACCAATAACTCACCTTTTGCAGCAGGCGGCGGTGCCGGTGGTGCTGGCGGTGTTGACGGCAGCGTATTGCCGGGATCACCCAGCGATCCACGCTCGCCCGCCTATTTCCAGCAGTCCGTGGGCGATCGGGTTCTGTTCCCGGTGAATGAATCGACGCTGACTGATGCCGCCAAGACAACCCTGCAGGGGCAGGCCGATTGGCTGATGCAGAACACCGATTATGCCGCCCGGATCGAAGGCCATGCCGACGAACAGGGAACCCGCGAATACAACCTTGCGCTGGGTGCACGGCGCGCCAATGCGGCCCGCGAATTTCTGATCTCGCGCGGGGTTGCGGGCAACCGGATCACCACGGTGAGCTATGGCAAGGAACGCCCGATCGAGATCTGCAGCCAGGAAGCCTGCTATGCCAAGAACCGGCGCGCGGTCACGGTTCTGGTTGCCAATGTGACGGGATAACAAGATGCGGTTTGGCGTGATTGCCTTTGCGGCGACGATGTTGGTGGGCGGAAGCGCGCTGGCGCAGGATCAGCAGACCCTGGCGGATATTCGTCAGGAACTGACGGTGTTGAATGTCGAGATCCAGCGCCTCAAGCGCGAGTTTTCTACCACCGGCGCGCCGCAGACGCAGACCTCCGGCTCGACCGTGCTGGAAAGGGTCGATGCGATCGAGGCCGAATTGCAGCGTCTCACACGCCTGACCGAACAGCTCAACCAACGGGTCGACGGGATCGTCAAGGATGGCACCAACCGCATCGGCGATCTGCAATTCCGGCTCTGCGAGCTGGAAAGCGGGTGTGACATCGCCACTTTGCCCGACACCCCAACGCTGGGCGGTGAGGTGACCACGCCGCTGGTCGCCACACCCGACCCGGCACCCCAGGAGTCTGTAACCGGCGGCACCGAATTGGCCGTGGGCGAGCAGGCGGATTTCGACGCCGCCACCAAGGCGCTCGACGCACAGGACTATGCCCGCGCGGCAGAGCTCTATGCTGCGTTTGACACCAGCTATCCGGGCAGCCCGCTTGCGGCGCAGGCGCATCTGAACCGGGGCCGCGCGCTGGATGGGCTGGGCGACACAAGGGAAGCGGCACGCGCCTATTTGGCGAGTTTCACCAACGACTCTACCGGTCCCACTGCCGCTGATGCGTTATACAACCTTGGCGCATCATTGGGCAGGTTGGGGCAAAATAGTCAGGCTTGTGTGACCCTTGGCGAGGTTGTGACTCGCTTTCCAGACGCAAATGCGGTATCGGCAGCCAATAGCGAAATGACAGCTTTGGGTTGCACTTGAAACACTTCAACGACGATCTTCTGGCCGTCCTGCTGGCAGGGGTGCCCAAGCCTTTGCCTGCGCGGATCGGTGTTGCGGTGTCGGGTGGTGGCGATTCGGTGGCTTTGTTGCATATTGCCAACCGTGCGCTTGCGGAAAGCGGCTGCACCGTTCTGGCTGCGACCGTCGATCACGGGTTGCGCCCGGAAGCGGCGGATGAGGCGGCGCAGGTTGCAGATCTGGCCGCATCGCTTGGCGTCGAACACAGCATTCTGAGTTGGCAGGGCTGGGACGGGCAGGGCAATCTGCAGGATCAGGCTCGCCGCGCCCGCTATCGCTTGTTGGCGGAATGGGCGCAGGCACGGGACATTTCTGTCGTCCTGACCGGCCACACCGCAGACGACCAGGCAGAGACCGTCCTGATGCGGCTGGCGCGATCCTCGGGTGTGTCGGGGCTGGCCGGTATGCCTGCCTCACGCGATTTGGGCGGTGTCACGCTGTTGCGGCCTTTGCTGGGGGTCAACCGCAAGGATCTGCGCTGCTATCTGCGGCGGCAGGAGGTGAGCTGGGCCGAAGATCCCTCGAATGACGACACCCGTTTTGAGCGCATCAAAGCGCGTCAGGCACTGGAGGTACTGGCGCCGCTGGGTATCACCAACGAGGTGCTCACCGATGTGGCCCGCAACATGGCGCAGGCGCGCGAGGCATTGGAACGCTACGCCGATTTCACCGCACAGGTCGCGCTTGAGACCGATATGGGCGATGTTCTTGTCGATGCCGAGGTGTTTGCCGGACTGCCCGAGGAAATCCGGCGCCGTCTGCTGATCGGTGCGGTTGGCTGGGTGAGCGGTGAGGAATACCCGCCGCGTCGCGCTGCTGTTGACGAGGCAATCGGCGCGATTGCAGCCGGACAGGGCGCGGTCCTGTCAGGCTGTCGCCTGTTGGTGCAAAGGGGCAGCATCCGCATCTGCCGCGAACTCAGCGCTGTTGAGAGCGTGACCTGCCCCGCAGATCAGGTCTGGGACCGGCGCTGGCGCATGTTCGGTCCCGATACCGCGCAGGCGGTGATCCGTCCGCTGGGCGAGGCCGGGCTGGCGCAATGCCCGGATTGGCGCACAACCGGGCGCCCCCATGCGGCGCTGATCGCCTCGCCATCGGTCTGGATTGGTGATAGTCTGGTGTCGGCTCCGCTGGCGGGGTTCGACAATGGCTGGGCTCTCAGTCTGATACTGGATGAAGAAGCTTTGTTCGACGCGTTTTTATCGCATTGAACCTGCCCCAATCATCTCTATTTTAGTAGCCTAGCCGGCCGATCCCTGGTTTACGGCCGATAGTTTAGGAGACATTCCTTGGGCAACGCACGCAACATCGCCTTCTGGGTCGTACTGTTCCTGCTGATTCTTGCGCTATTCAACCTGTTTAGCGGCTCTGGCGGCACGCTTCAGAGCCAGGAGCGGACCTATTCAGAGTTCGTTTCTGCCGTGGATGACGGCGAGGTGACTCGGGTGACGCTGGATGGCGAACAGATTCGCTACCGCACCAACGACAACAAAGACTACGTCACGATCAAGCCGGGCGATGCCGAGGTTACAAAGCTTCTGATCGACAAGAACATCCCTGTTCGCGCCGAAAAGCAGCAGCAATCGACGTTCCAGTCCTTCCTGATCACTCTCTTGCCCTTCCTGCTGCTGATCGGGGTTTGGGTCTATTTCATGAACCGGATGCAAGGCGGTGGCAAAGGCGGTGCGATGGGCTTTGGCAAGTCCAAGGCCAAGATGCTGACCGAAAAGCACGGTCGCGTAACGTTTGATGACGTTGCGGGCATCGATGAAGCCAAGGAAGAGTTGGAAGAGATCGTGGAATTCCTGCGCAATCCGCAGAAATTCAGCCGCCTCGGCGGCAAGATCCCCAAAGGCGCGCTTCTGGTTGGTCCTCCGGGCACCGGTAAGACGCTGCTGGCCCGTGCAATTGCGGGCGAGGCGGGTGTGCCCTTCTTCACCATTTCGGGCTCTGACTTCGTCGAGATGTTCGTGGGTGTTGGTGCAAGCCGTGTCCGCGACATGTTCGAACAGGCCAAGAAAAACGCGCCCTGTATTGTCTTCATCGACGAGATCGACGCCGTGGGCCGCCATCGTGGTGCTGGCTATGGTGGCGGCAACGACGAGCGTGAACAGACCCTCAACCAGCTGCTGGTCGAGATGGACGGGTTCGAGGCCAACGAAGGCGTGATCATCCTGGCGGCCACTAACCGTAAGGACGTTCTGGACCCCGCGCTGCTGCGCCCGGGCCGGTTCGACCGCAACGTCACCGTCGGCAACCCCGATATCAAAGGCCGTGAGAAGATTCTGGGCGTGCATGCCCGCAAGACGCCTCTGGGTCCCGATGTCGATCTGCGCATTATCGCGCGCGGGACGCCGGGCTTCTCGGGTGCCGATCTGGCCAACCTCGTGAACGAGGCCGCGTTGATGGCGGCGCGCGTGGGTCGTCGCTTTGTCACCATGGAAGATTTCGAGGAAGCCAAGGACAAGGTGATGATGGGGGCCGAGCGCCGTTCGATGGTGCTGACCCAGGATCAGAAGGAAAAGACCGCCTATCACGAGGCCGGACATGCCGTGGTCGGCCTGGCCCTGCCGGAATGCGATCCTGTCTACAAGGCGACGATCATCCCGCGCGGCGGCGCGCTGGGTATGGTCGTGTCGCTGCCCGAGATCGACCGCCTGAACTGGCACCGCTCGGAATGTCAGCAGAAACTGGCCATGACCATGGCAGGCAAGGCGGCTGAGATCATCAAATATGGCGAGGACAATGTCTCGAACGGCCCGGCTGGCGACATCCAGCAGGCCAGCCAGTTGGCGCGCGCGATGGTGATGCGCTGGGGCATGTCCGACAAGGTCGGCAATATCGACTATGCCGAGGCGCATGAGGGCTATAGCGGCAACACCGCAGGCTTCTCGGTCTCTGCCCACACCAAGGAGTTGATCGAGGAAGAGGTCAAACGCCTGATTCAGGAAGGGTATGAGCAGGCGCATCAGATCCTCACCGAGAAAGCCGAGGAATGGGAACGTCTGGCCGAGGGGCTGCTGGAATACGAGACCTTGACCGGCGAAGAGATCGAGCGCGTGATGCGGGGCGATCCGCCCACCTCCGAGGATGATGAAGGTGACACGCCGGATCAGGGCAGCGCGCCCAGCGTGACCGCGATCCCGAAAACCAAACCGAAATCCACGCCACCCGAGGGCGGAATGGAGCCGGAACCGACAACCTGACCCATATGGGCCAGTTGAAGAAAGCGCGACGCGGCTAACGCTGCGTCGCATTTTCGTTACCGTGAAGAACTTCTTGCGCACGTGCCATTGCACGCCGGATAGGCCATCCCTAGATTGTGACGACTTTGCTAACCCCACCCAATCCGGAAGGACGCCGCGCGATGGCGACATTGAATGATCACAGCACGATTTCCACGCCCGTCCGGGGCGGTGGTTCCTTGCTGCCCTTCTGGATTGCCTGCCTGATTATCGCTGCCTTCCTGGTTTTCGGCGCCGGGCTTTCGCCTGATCCCAAAAGCGTGACCAGTGAGGGGGGATCGGTCGAAACCGCCTCGGCTTTGCTATGGGGCTATGCGGCACTGCTGCTGATCTGGGTGGCACCGGGCACCGCGCTGGGGCGCGGCTGGCATTTTGTCCTGTTGTTTCTGCTTTTTGCCGCGCGCGAGCTGGACATGGACAAGGCCTATCTCAGCGAGGGCATCCTGAAAGCGCGTCTTTACACCGGTGATGCGCCGCTTGGTGAAAAGTTGATCGGGCTGCTGGTGATCGCACTGATCCTGAGCGTGTTGATCCGTATGGTGCGTGAGAATCTCGGAGATTGGTGGCGTGCGCTGCGTCAGGGAACGACCTGGGCACTTGCTGCGGGCGGCAGCCTGTTGCTGGCTGTGCTGTCCAAGACCATTGATGGTGCGGGCCGCAAATTGGCGCCGCTGGGCATTGAGTTGAGTGATAGGCTCGATAGTCGCTTGGGCATCGCCGAAGAATGGATGGAACTGGGCTTCGTCCTGCTGGCCATTCTCGCAGTCTGCCTCTGGGCGCGTGGCCGTTCGGAGTTCAACACGGCGCCCTGAGGCGCGCTTTTTGTTGCCAAACCCCTGTAACCCTTCAAACTGAACCCGCATTTGCACAGAAAGCGGGGATTCGGGATGCCGGTTTTGAAGGAAAGTGGCTATGCGGGAGAGGTGGTCTGGCTGGGCCATGTCGCGGCCGGGGGATCTCTGCGGGCGCACTCCACCGACCATCTCAATCTCGGCTTTGCGGGGCTGCCGGGCGAACGCCATGGCGGCGCAACCCGGGCGTCCTGCTCGCGGGTGCGCAACCTTTACCCGGAAGGCACCGAAATCCGAAATACGCGGCAATTGAGCATCCTGTCTCAGGAGGAGCTTGAGACCATCGCGCAGACCATGGGGCTGGCGCAGCTCGATCCGGCGCTGCTGGGGGCCAATCTGGTGATCCGGGGTATTCCCGATTTCACCCATATCCCGCCATCTTCGCGATTGCAGGGGCCATCGGGGGTGGTGTTGACCATCGATCTGGAGAATCGCCCCTGTATCCTGCCCGGCAAAGAGATCGAAGCCGAGGCGCCGGGCCATGGCGCTGATTTCAAACCGGCAGCAAATGACCGGCGCGGGGTGACCGCCTGGGTCGAACGGTCTGGCGGGCTGGCGCTTGGCGACCGGCTGGTGCATTTCCAACCCGATCAGCGGGGCTGGACCCCCTGAAGCCCTGATAGGCCCCCGCAGTTTCCGATTTGAAACAGTTCATTTTCGGCAACGCCGCTTCGCGACAACAAAGTGTCGGAATTCCTCTCTTTCCCAAAGCGACGCGGCGTTAGGAGTGGCGCAGAGCCGTCAGCGTATGCGTCGGCATGCATCGCAGTCTAACAGGGATCGCCGCACATGAGTTACAAGTCTGACATTGAGATAGCGCGGGAGGCTGTTAAGCGGCCCATATTTGAGATTGGGGACAGGCTTGGGATCGGTCGTGACGATCTTTTGCCCTATGGCCATGACAAGGCGAAGGTGAGCCAGGAGTTTATCGACTCGGTTCAGGATCGCGAAGACGGCAAGCTGATCCTGGTCACCGCGATCAACCCGACGCCTGCGGGTGAGGGCAAGACGACGACCACGGTGGGTCTGGGCGACGGGCTGAACCGGATCGGCAAGAACGCGATGATCTGTATCCGCGAGGCCTCGCTGGGTCCGAACTTCGGCATGAAGGGCGGCGCAGCGGGCGGCGGTTATGCGCAGGTGGTTCCGATGGAGGAGATGAACCTGCATTTTACCGGCGATTTCCACGCCATCACCAGCGCGCATTCGCTGCTCAGCGCGATGATCGACAACCATATCTACTGGGGCAATTCCTGCGAGATCGACATCCGTCGGGTCGCGTGGCGCCGTGTGGTCGACATGAATGACCGCGCCCTGCGCCAGATCACGGCATCGCTGGGCGGTGTCAGCAACGGCTTCCCGCGCGAGACCGGGTTCGACATCACCGTGGCCTCGGAAGTGATGGCGATCCTGTGCCTGGCCACCGATCTGAAGGATCTGGAAAAGCGTCTGGGCGACATCATCGTGGCCTATCGGCGTGACAAGAGCCCGGTCTATTGCCGCGACATCAAGGCCGAAGGCGCGATGACCGTGCTGCTGAAAGACGCGATGCAGCCCAACCTGGTGCAAACGCTGGAAAACAACCCCGCCTTCGTGCATGGCGGACCGTTTGCCAATATCGCCCATGGCTGCAACTCGGTGATTGCCACCAAGACCGCGCTGAAGGTCTGCGATTATGTGGTGACCGAGGCCGGTTTTGGCGCCGATCTGGGGGCCGAGAAATTCATGAACATCAAGTGCCGCAAGGCCGGTATCGCGCCCTCGGCGGTGGTGCTGGTGGCCACGGTGCGCGCGATGAAGATGAATGGCGGCGTGGCCAAGGCCGATCTTGGCGCGGAAAATGTCGATGCGGTCAAATCGGGCTGCGCCAACCTCGGTCGTCATATCGAGAACGTCAAATCCTTCGGCGTGCCGGTGGTGGTCGCGATCAACCATTTCGTCACCGACACGGATGCCGAGGTGCAGGCGGTGAAGGATTATTGCGCGGATCACGGCGTTGAGGCGGTGCTGTCGCGGCACTGGGAGCTGGGCTCGGAAGGTTCGGCGCCGCTGGCCGAGAAGGTGGTGGAAATCGTCGAGGGCGGCACCGCCAACTTCGCGCCGATCTATCCCGACGAGATGCCGCTGTTCGAAAAGATCGAAACCATCGCCAAGCGCATCTACCGCGCCGACGAAGTGCTGGCCGACAACAAGATCCGCAACCAGCTGCGCGAATGGGAAGAGGCGGGTTATGGCAATCTGCCGGTCTGCATGGCCAAGACGCAGTATTCCTTCTCGACCGATCCCAGCTTGCGCGGCGCGCCGGTGGGCCATTCGGTGCCGGTCCGCGAGGTGCGCCTCAGCGCGGGTGCGGGCTTTATCGTTGTGGTGTGCGGCGAGATCATGACCATGCCGGGTCTGCCGCGCGTTCCTGCGGCTGAGAGCATCAGACTTAACGACGCAGGTCAGATCGAGGGCTTGTTCTGACCGGCCAAATAAGACATCCCGTGGCCCGGGAGAGTGTTCCGGGCCGCAGGAGAGTTTGATGCCCCCTCTGAAAGCGCCGCAGGACTGCGAGACGATGCAGGATCTGCGGGTCCAGATCGACAGGCTTGATCAACAGTTGGTTGAGATGCTGCTGGAGCGCGCGCGTTATATCGACCGCGCCTCGCAGCTCAAACCCGGCGAAGGTCTGCCCGCTCGCATCCCGGACCGTGTCGAAGAGGTGGTGGCAAATGTCCGCGCCAGGGCGGGCCAGTCCGGGTTGGACCCCGATCTGGCCGAACAGCTCTGGCGCATCCTGATTGACTGGTCGATCGCGCGCGAAGAACGCGTGCTCGGCCCTGATTGAAATCCATGACCGGGCGGGGCTGTCCCGCCAGGGTCCGAGCAGGGGGAGACCCGAATGGGCGCGCAAATCATCGACGGAAAGGCCTTTGCCGCACAGGTGCGCGGGCAGGTGGCCGGGCATGTGGCGACACTGAAGGCAGAGCACGGGATCACCCCTGGCCTCGCCGTGGTGCTGGTGGGCGAGGACCCGGCCAGCCAGGTCTATGTGCGCTCCAAGGGCAAGATGACCGTCGAGGTCGGCATGAACTCCTACGAGCACAAACTGGAGGCCGACACGTCTGAGGCGGATCTGCTGGCGCTGATCGATCAGCTTAACAATGACCCGGCGGTGCATGGCATTCTGGTGCAGCTGCCGCTGCCCGGCCATCTGAACGAGGATCTGGTGATCAACTCGATCGATCCGGCCAAGGATGTGGACGGGTTCCATATCTCGAATGTGGGTCTGCTGGGGACGGGGCAGAAATCCATGGTGCCGTGCACGCCGCTGGGCTGCCTGATGATGCTGCGCGATCATCATGGGTCGCTGTCGGGTCTGGACGCTGTGGTTGTGGGCCGCTCCAACATCGTCGGCAAGCCGATGGCGCAGCTTTTGCTGGGCGATAGCTGCACCGTCACCATCGCGCATTCCCGCACCAAGGACCTTCCGGACGTGGTCCGCCGCGCCGATATCGTGGTGGCCGCTGTGGGACGCCCCGAAATGGTGCCCGGCGACTGGATCAAGCCCGGCGCCACGGTGATCGATGTGGGCATCAACCGCATCGAGGCGCCTGAGAAGGGCACCAATGAAGACGGCAGCGTGAAAACCCGCCTCGTCGGCGACGTCCACTATGACAGCGCCGCCGCAATCGCCGGAGCCATCACCCCCGTCCCCGGCGGCGTCGGCCCCATGACCATCGCCTGCCTGCTGGCCAACACCCTCACAGCCGCCTGCCGCGCAAACGGGCTCCCGGAACCAGAAGGGCTGACCGCTTAAGGCGCAACAGGCACCATCGTCCCCTGTAAAAGGGCGACATGGGTTTCCTGCTCGCCTGCGACGGCATAGACATCCGCGGTGACAATAATCAGCCTGCGGCCGGGCTTCACCACCCGGCCCACCGCGCGCAGCCGCTGACCGCGCGCCGGGGCGAGCAGGTTGATCTTCATCTCAGCGGTCATCACTTCCTGTGGTTCGGGCACGAGTGTCAGCGCGGCGTAGCCCGCCGCCGAATCCCCCAGCGCAAAACTCAACGCTGCATGGGCTGCCCCTTGCTGTTGCAGGGCGATCTCAAGGATCGGTGCACTCAGCACTACGCGGCCTTCGGATATCTCGTCGATCCGGGCGCTAAACGTCGCCATCATGGATTGTCGCGCAAAACTGTCCCTGATCCGCTGATCCATTGTTCCGCCTTTCTGAGTGTGGCCAGTTCAGCCGTCGCGCGGCATCGGCACGGCGCGCGGTGGGCTGCCCGTCAGGATCGCCAGCGCATCGGGGCGCATCAGGTCGCACAGGACCGGCTCGTTGCAGTGCAGCCCGCCGGTATAGGTGCCATAGGCGGGCAACAGCAGCCGGTCCCGATCTACCAGAAAAGCCGCGCGGGTGATGCTGCGGCCACGGGTGCGGACGCGCGCTTTGGGGTGGTAATGCCCCGAGATTTCGCCCATGGTGCCTGGCTTTGCGATATGGCGGAAGGTAACCGTGTCGATGCGAACCTCGTGCCGGTGCTGGCCGCCGATCTCGACCGGGCCGGGATCGTGATTACCCTCGATCCAGGTCCATTCACGTCCCGCCTGCAGCGAGGCGATCCATTGCCGGTCCCCCTCACCAAGTGCACGCGCTGCATCCAGATCGTCAAAACTGTCGCCCAGACAGATCACGATGCGCGCACCGGTCTGATCCAGATCATCGGCGAGGCGGTTGAGCGTGTCGCGGGTTTCATAGGGTGGCAGGGCGGGCGCCCCGCGTCGGGCAATCCGCTCGGACTTGCCCAGATGCAGATCCGAGACGCAGAGCAGCCGCCAGTCCGGCCACCAGAGCGCGCCGGAGCCCAGTGCCACAAGATGCTTGCCCGCGAATTCAAACTCAAACCCGTTCATGCTCCGTTCTTCCCTCGGATCGCGTCCGTTCGCAAGCCCTTTAAGCACTCAAACCGGCCTCGGATAGCAGGCGTTCGCTTTCCTCGGCCAGCAGCCGCTCTTCGGCTGATCCCTTGACCGGCACCTTGCCGACTTCCAGCAGCAGCGGCGCGGCCAGTGGCGTGATCCGGTCCAGCCGCACAAGGTCGATCCGGTCGCCGACCCGCGCGATCATCTCTTCGATACGGCCGAAATCCACCAGCCCGCGCATGGCCTCGTCCCGGGTGATCTGCATCAGCACATGATCAGGGTCGTATTTCAGCAGCGTGTCATAGAGGATATCGGATGAAAACGTCGCCTGACGCCCGCTTTTGCGCTGACCGCCGGTGTTGCGTTCGATCAGCCCGGCGATGGTGGCCGAGGCCCGAAACGTCCGCTTCATCACCGCATTGCCCGCCAGCCAGCTCTCCAGCCCGTCGCGCAGCGCCTCAATGCGAAACAGTGGCGCTGCATCGGTCAGCGCGTCCAGCCCCCAGATCAGCGTCGCGTAATCGGTCGAGACAAAGCCCAACGGGTGCAGGCCGACCTCTTCCATCCGCTTGGTCAGCAGCAGGCCCAACGTCTGCATCGCGTTGCGACCAGCAAAGCCATAGACGCAGACATGTTCACGCCCGTCATGGGGGAAGCTTTCGACCAGCAGCCGTCCCCGCTGGGGCAGTTGCGAGACATCACGCTGTAAGCCGAGCCAGTCGGCGGTGTGACGGGGCAGTTGTGGCCAGCTCTCTTGTGCGAACATGTCGAGGATGCGGGCGCTAAGCTGGGTGGAGGTGGCGAATTTCGTGCCCATGAAGGTGGCGATCTTGGGTTTCTTGTCGGCGCGGCGGGTGACTTCGACCGTCATCTCGCGCAGACCCTCATAGCGCACGATCTGCCCGCCGATCAGGAACGTGTCGCCGGGCGTGAGAGAGGCGGCGAAGCCTTCCTCGATCTCACCCAAGGGCTTGCCGCCCCGGTTGCGTTTCAGTCGCACCTTCAGCGTGTCAGTGTCCTGAATGGTGCCGATATTCATCCGGAGTCGCGCAGCCGCGCGTGGGTCGCGCAACTGCCAGTGCCCGTCGGGGCGCTGTTGCAGGCGCTGCCAGCGGTCATAGGCGCGCAGGGCATAGCCGCCGGTTCCACAGAAATCGAGGCAATCGTCGAACTCCGCCCGCGTCAGATCAGCGAAAGGCCCCGCTGAAGTCATCTGCTCATAGAGCGCACCCGCTTCAAACGGACCAGCAGCGGCGGCGATCAGGATATGCTGGCACAGCACATCGCGGGGGCCGCGCCCGCGCGGGTCTCCATCCAGATCATGCGCCTTGACGGCTTCCAAAGCAGCGACGCATTCCACCACCTCGAACCGGTTGGCGGGGACCAGCAGCGCCTTGGAGGGCGCGTTATAGCGGTGATTGGCGCGTCCGATCCGCTGCACCAGCCGTTTGACGTTCTTGGGTGCACCGATCTGGATCACCAGGTCGACATCGCCCCAATCGATGCCCAGATCGAGCGAGCCGGTGCAGACGATGGCGCGCAACTCGCCGCGCACCATCGCCCCCTCAACCCGTTCGCGCTGCTGCCGGTCGAGCGAGCCGTGATGGATGCCGATCGGCAGGCCTTCCTCATTGGCAAGCCACAGATTGTGAAAGAAAATTTCCGCCTGCGCGCGGGTGTTGTGAAAGATCAGCGTGGTATTGTGCCGGCGTATCTGCTCCAGCACCGCCGGGATCGCGTAAGCCGCGCCGCCGCCCGACCAGGGCGGCATTTCCTCGGTCTTCAGCATGGCGATATCGGGGTCAGGGCCGGGATCGGCCAGCAGGATGTCGCAGGGGTCGGGATGGCGGGCGAGCAGGCGGGCTATGGCGTCGGGGTCCTCGACCGTGGCCGAAAGCCCCACGCGCCGCAGATCGGGGCAGAGCGTTTGCAGATGTGCCAGCGCCAACATCAGCTGATCGCCGCGTTTGCTTTCGGCCAGAGCGTGGATTTCATCTACGACCACCCGCTGCAACCCGGCAAACATGCGCGGCGCGTCCTCGTAAGAGGTCAGCAGCGCCAGGCTTTCCGGTGTGGTCAGCAGGATATGCGGCGGGTCGGCGCGCTGGCGCTTTTTCTGCGTGGCCGAGGTATCGCCAGTGCGGTCCTCAATCCGGATCGGCAGGCCGATCTCGTCCACCGGTGTGCGCAGGTTACGCTTGATATCCGCCGCCAGCGCCTTGAGCGGCGAGACATAGAGTGTGTGCAGGCCGTCGTGATCGCCATTGGCCAGTTCCGCCAGCGTTGGCAGAAACCCGGCCATCGTCTTGCCGCCGCCGGTGGGCGCAATCAGCAGCGTCGCCGGGTCATGTGCCCGGTCGAACATATCCTGCTGATGCGGATGGATCGACCAGCCCTTGGCTGCGAACCAGTTCAGAATTGCGGGGGGAATCTGCGCCATTGCAGGCAGCTTACCGCAGCGGTTTCGCCTTTGGAACGGGTGCGCGGGGCGTGCGCAAGTTAGTGAACGATCTCTTCTTCCTTCACGAACATGTTCGCCCAGGCGCGGTCGATCAGTTCGGGGCTCATCTGATAGGGGATGCCCTCGAACTCGCAGATGGCGATCATTTGGTCGATCAGGAAGACCGGCTGATAATTCGCGTAGATGTTGTCGATAGTCGGGTATTTGACCTTGAGCAGATGCACCAGCGCGCGCTCATCCAGCGGCATACCTTTTTTGCGGGCAACCAGCGCAAAGATTTTCAGGAAGTTTTCCTGATCCGGCCCGTCGATCTTGATCTTGAAGAAGATCCGGCGCAGCGCCGCCTTGTCGAAAATTTCGTTGGGGTGGAAGTTGGTTGAGAAGATTACCAGCGTGTCAAACGGCACCTCGAATTTCTCGCCCGATTGCAGGGCAAGGATGTCCTTGCTTTCCTCCAGCGGGACGATCCAGCGGTTGATCAGGGCCTGCGGCGGTTCGGCCTGACGGCCAAGGTCGTCGACGATGAAGATGCCGCCGGTGGATTTCAACTGCAGCGGTGCCTGATAGGTGCGCGCGGTCGGGTTGTATACCAGATCGAGCATCGAGAGCGAGAGCTCACCCCCGGTGACCACGGTGGGGCGTTCGCACATCACATAGCGGCTGTCGAAGCGCTTGCGGCGGCGCAGCTGGGTCGGATCGTCAGCCTCTTGTTCGATGGCGTTATGCACGATCGGGTCATAGACGGTGATGACCTGACCGGAATATTCAATGGCGCGTGGCACATAGACCTTGTCCCCCAGCGCGTCGCGGATGCCGTTCGAGATCGAGGATTTCCCGTTGCCCGGCGGGCCATACATCAGGATCGAACGCCCGGCGCTGACGGCGGGACCGAGGTGATCCAGCAGGCTGTCAGGCAGCACCAGATGGCCCATGGCGTTGGTCAATTGTTCGCGCGTGACCTGAATATTGCGGATCGACTGGCGCTTGACCTGTTCGCTATAGACCTCCAGCGGCACCGGCATCGCGCCGAAATATTCCGACTGGCTCAGCGCGTCCAGCGCGCGGGCGCGCCCGGCATCGGTCAGCTGATACCCCATTTCATTGCCGTTATTGGCGTTGAGTGTGCCCGTTGCCTCCAGCAGTTTCTGATCGCGGGCCATGTCGACCAGTTCCTGCGTCACCGATCCAGGCAGGCAGATCGCTTGGGCGATCTCGCTGACCATTTCTAGGTTCTTGCGGAAAATCGTCTTGAGCAAAATGTCCCGCATCATCACGATGGGAAGGCGCATCTCGCCCAGCCCGTTGGGGGCAGGGGGCGCCACGACATTGGGGGTCTGCATATTCATCGGTAAAATCCGTCTTGGACTGGCTCATCAAAACGCTGCGGTCCACCCGCATGGCGCGAAACTGCCCGCCTATTGTGGCAGCAGAAGGGCAAAGCCGGGGCAGAGACGGGGATTGTTCAACTTCCGTAAACAGACCCCAGGATGAGATAGAGCGCTAGCGTAAAGCCCAGGCTCAGCCCCATCGGGAATTTGCGGCCCATATCCCAGCTTTTCCAATCCGGCACCACCCGGCGCAGCGCCGTATGTTTGGCCAGCCGATGCGTGGCCACCGCCGCCAGAAGGCTAGCGCAGAGGATCATGAATAGAAGGCTCAGATCGCCAAGAGCAACATAGGGCGCGGCGGCGGCCATGAACTTGGCGTCACCTGCGCCCATCGCGCCGGCAGCGTTCAGGACAATGCCCACGACCAGCACGACAACAAGCTGCGCCAGTTGCCAGCCATAGGCGGGAAAGCTCATCAGGAACGGGCCCATCACCACAAAGATCAGCGCCAGAGCGACAACCGCCTGATTGGTGATCCGCATCTCACGCAGATCGGTGAAGGCCACGTAGAAGCAGAGCGGCAGCACCAGCGGCAGGAACCACAGCGCGACCAGAGACGGGATCGCCATGGCTCAGGCGCTTTCCAATGCGCGCAGCGAGTTGATCGCTTCTTCGAAATGTTGGGGGTGGGTCTTGACGGCGTCACGCAGCAGGGTCTTGCCCTTGGTGACATCGCCCTGCTTGATCGCGGTCAGCGCCATCGTATGCAGCAGTTGCGCACGTTCCACCTGGTTCATCGGCACCACCGGCAGCGTGTAATTACCCTGCGCCCCGCGCGCCAAGACCAGATTGTTCTTTGCGGTGAACAGCGTGCGGTCCTGACGGATCGCCTCACCAAAGAGTTTTTCGGCCTCGGCATATTGGCCGCGGGTCAGCTTGGAATAACCCCAGTTATTGGTTACCGCGGCGGGTTTGGTCGTCAGGCCAACAGCCGTTTCGTAAAAGCTGTCGGCGCGTTTCCATTCCTTGTTGGAATCCGCAATCATGGCCTCCAGCCGGTAACGCTTGAAGGTCTCATGAGTCGGCGGCACCTCGTCCAGCGTTTCCTCGGCCTTTTTCCAGTCGCCATTGCGGATATAGGCGTCGGCCAGTTCGACCGAATCCGCGTCATTGGCGTCGTCCATCCCGACCACCTTGGTCCAGGTCGAGACCGCCTCGGTGTTGCGCTTGGCCCGGACCAGAGACATGGCCAGCCCGCGTTGCAGGTCGATCCGGTCAGGGGCGGTCTTGGTGGCGCGCTGGAAATAAGCGACGGCTTCGTTCGGGTCCCCGACCGTCAGCATCACGTCATTGATGCCGGTCTCGTCGATGACATTCACATCCTGCAGCGCCCGTTCGACGGCCTGATCTTTCTTGCTCACACATGCGGAAAGCCCCAGCCCACCTGCAACAAGTGCCGGGATCAAAATAAGGTGGCGCATTTTTGCGTCCTTTTGCTGCTCTGTCTTTTATGGTGTCTTGCGGATCAGGAACTGCCCTTCGCCCCGCTGCACCAACTTATATTCTTCGTTTGCCTCAGGGGCATTAATAGCAGGATTTTCAGATTTTGCGAGTGCTATCCGAAGATTATCCCGGATTGAGTCACTTTCGCCATTGTCCAGCGCATAGGCTTTCTTGAACACTTGGGTGGCCTCTGCGGTCTCACCCTTCTCCATCAGAAGCACACCAAGATTGTTCCACGCCTCTGGCCAATCCGGGGCATCACCAACGGCGCGGCGCAGCATGATCTCAGCCTGTCCCAAGCGCCCCAGCTCAAGATTTGCGGTGCCCAAACCGGTGAGGATTTCGGGCGTCATGCCCTTTTCGAGAGCGGCGCGGGTGAAGGCATCCATCGCCAGTTCATATTCGCCCGCTGCCATCAGGCGATGACCCACCTCGACACCGTCCACAGCCTGCGCCTTGTGGTCGATTCCGGGGGGGGAGGGATCATCGGGCAGCGTGATCTCATCCGACGCCGAACACGAAACCAACGCCGCAAGAGCGACGGTGGCGATCAGGAGTTTTTGACTTGGTGCGTGCCTGTTCACACCTTCAACTTTCGTTCTAGCCAGAGCTCATGTTGCCCAAATCCATGATACCCTTTGCCGATGGCCCGACAAGGATGACCAGCAGGGGCGGGACCGTCAGGGTCATTGTGGCAAGGGTCATTTTTGTTGGCAACTTGTTTGCGGCCTCTTCGGCGCGCATCACGCGTTTGTCACGCATCTCGCCCGCATAGACCCGGAGCGCCTCAGCTATCGAGGTGCCGAAACTCGCGGATTGGATCATCACCGTCACAAAGGATGAAACATCGGTAACATCGCAGCGCGTCGCGAAGTCACGCAGCACCTTGTCTTTCTCTTTGCCGGCTTTCATTTCATAGGCGACGATCTCGAACTCATCCGCCAGATAGGGGTAAGAGGCGCGCAATTCGCCTGAGACCCGAACGATGGCCTGATCCAGCGATTGCCCGGCCTCGACGCAGACCAACATCATGTCGAGCGAATCCGGGAAACCCGCGACGATGGCTTGTTTGCGTTCCTCTACACGCCGGGTGATCCAGTATTTCGGCAGGAAGTATCCTGCTAGCCCCGGCCCAAACACGTATATCAGCTGTGTGGTGCCATCGAGATCCTGATCTGCGATGATGATTGTCACATAGACCACGCCAATCAAAAGGCCAGCCAGGCCCAGGACAAATTGGGCGAAATGGAAGACGCGGATCGCATCCTTGGATCGGTAGCCAGCCTGCCGCATCTTGAGCTGCATTGCCGTGTATTCCTCGGCATCCTGCGGCTCGAGGAACGTCGCAAACCGGTCAAGCTGCTCGTTCCGACTGCCCTGACGCAATTGCTCTTTCTTGGCCTTTGTCTTAGGCTTGGGATTCACGTCCCGTTTGAGCTTCTTGAGCGGATCTTCGGGTTGGTTGAGGATGAAGGGAAGCGTCACCAGGATCATGAAAAGGCCGACGACACCCACCACGATCAAGGGGCCAAATTCGCCGAGATGTTCGGTCAGGAGATCATTGATATTCTGCAGGAATTCCATGGGTGCTCCGGTTCAGACTTTGATATTCGTCAGGATACGCATGACGATTAGGTTGGCGGTCAGCATGATGCCGACGAAGAAACAGGCAGGAATATACCAAGGGTGGTCCATGACCCCATCATAATAGCCCGGGTCGTTGACCAGGATCACCATCAGACAGACCAGCGGGAAGGCGGATAGGAATTTTCCCGACCACTGCGCTTCGGCTGTGATCGCTTTGACCCGGCGAAACAACCGGAACCGTGCGCGGATCACCTTGGCCAGCCCGTCGAGAACTTCGGCAAGGTTACCACCCGATTGCTGTTGGATCGAGACCGCCACCGACAGGAACCGCAAATCCTGAAGGTCCAGGCGTTCAGCCATCTCTTTGAGCGCGTCGCTGACGTCGCGGCCATAAGAGGCCTCGTCCGAGATGACACCGAATTCAGTTGCGATCGGGTCGCTGGCCTCTTTCGCAACGATCTGAATCGAAGCCACGAACGGATGGCCGACCCGCAGCGATCGGACCATGAGTTCAACCGCGTCGGGCAATTGCTCTTCGATCAGCGCCATGCGCTTCTTGGCCTTGTGGTTCACCCAGATATAAACGGCGCTGACGCCGATCAGGGCCGATGCGGCGATGCGCAGCGGTGGTTCGGTTTCAGTACCGATACTCAGACCGACAAAGGCGACCGCCCCCACACCGATCATGATCATGATCAACTGGCGCGGGGTAAAGGCGATCGCCGCTTTTTGCGCCTTGTCCGCCAGCAGCGAATAAAGCGGGATCGACTGGCTGCGCATATGCTGCTGCATTTCCTTGCGCAACTGTTCGAGTACCTCTTCGCGCCCGGCGCCTTTGTCCAGCATATCCAGACGGCGGTTCACCCGGTTGTTCAGGCTGATCGACTTGCCGAAAAGCAGCAGGTAGATTCCCTCGACCAGAAACAGGACACCGATGAAAATCCCGATGTAGATGATAGGCTCTGCGCTGATATTCATGGCCTGGTCCCCTACATGCTGACCGGTTCGTAGATCGATGCGGGCAGGTCATAACCCCACATGCGGAACCGTTCCGAAAAGTGGCTGCGCACACCGGTGGCGGTGAAATGGCCGATGATCTTATTGTCTGGTGTCAGGCCGACGCGCTGGTAGCGAAAGATCTCCTGCATGGAGATCACATCCCCTTCCATCCCGGTAATCTCGGTGATCGAGGTCATCCGGCGCGACCCATCCTGCAGGCGGCTGGCCTGCACGATCAGGTTCACAGCCGAAGAAATCTGGCTGCGCACCGCCTTGATCGGCATCTCGATCCCCGCCATGGCGATCATGTTCTCAAGTCGGCTGATGCCGTCCCGCGCCGAGTTGGCGTGGATCGTGGTCATGGACCCGTCATGGCCTGTGTTCATGGCCTGCAGCATGTCGATCACTTCCTCGCCGCGCGTTTCGCCGACGATGATGCGGTCGGGGCGCATCCGCAGGGCGTTCTTGAGGCAGTCGCGCGGGCTGACCTCGCCTTTGCCCTCGACATTGGGCGGGCGGCTTTCCATCCGGCCCACATGGGTCTGCTGCAGCTGCAGTTCCGCAGTATCCTCGATGGTCAGGATGCGCTCGGCATTGTCGATGAAGCTGGAAAGCGCGTTCAGCGTGGTTGTCTTACCCGACCCGGTACCACCCGACACGATGATATTCAGGCGCGTGGCAACGGCGGCTTGCAGATATGCCGCCATTTCTTCGGTGAAAGCCCCGAAATTTACAAGATCATCGATGCCCAGCTTGTCTTTTTTGAACTTCCGGATCGATACCAGTGAGCCATCCACCGCAATCGGCGGCACCATTGCGTTGAAGCGCGAGCCATCGGCGAGGCGGGCGTCAACATAGGGGTTGGATTCATCGACGCGGCGGCCCACGGCCGACACGATCTTGTCGATGATCCGCAACAGGTGGCGTTCATCCTTGAACCGGATATCGCTGAGTTCCAGCTTACCGTCCCGTTCCACGAATATCTGGTGTGGACCGTTGACCAGGATATCGTTGACCGTGTCATCCTGCAGCAGGGCCTCCAGCGGGCCAAGCCCGGTTACCTCGTCATAGAGGTCCTTGTTCAGCGTCTGGCGGTCGTCGCGGTTGAGAACGATGCTTTTCTGTTCCAGAATCTCCGACGAGATCGAACTGATCTCGTTGCGAAGCTCCGCTTCGGAGGCATGTTCAAGGGCCGCGAGATTGAGGTTTTCGAGCAGTTCGCGGTGCAGCTCGATCTTGATCTCGCCCAGACGGTCCTTGCGCTTGCGCTCGCGGTCCTGCGGTGCAGCTTCGGCCTTTTTGCCTGGCATCGGCTTGCGCAGCAGCTCTTTTTTGGCTGGTGCAGGGGCGACGTCGATGGATGGTTTGGCGGTTGCGCTTGGCTGCACGGCTTTGACCGGCGCGGCGGCGTTCTGCTTCTTGTACCTTGAGAACATCTTGGACCCCCTCGTGAATCGCGTTAGGCAGCTTCCGCTTCGCCGGTGCCGAGTTCATGGATTGATCGCGCGAGTTTGGCGATTTCCCGGCGCAGCGGGTTCTTGGCCGCCGATGTCGCCAAGGGCTGGCCGTGATCGCCGCCTTGTGTCACCGGTTTGCCGCCATCGGGCAGTTGCAGCTCGATCGAAATGCCCAGCGATTCCGCCATTCTCTTGACGCGGCTCTTTCCGCTCAGATCGGTGAATTTCGGTGCCTTGTTCAGGGCAAAGCGCAGCTTGTTGAAGGGCAGATCCTCCGATTGCAGTGCCCGTTTCATGCGCAAGGCATTCTGGGCGGACCGCATGTCCAGTTCGATCATCGCGAAATAGACATGCGCGGCCTGCAAAACCGTCTCTGACCATTGCACCAGCGTCTTGGGCATGTCGATGATGACAAAGTCGAAATGCGCGCGCGCCAGTTCGATTACTCGGTCAATGTCTTGCGGTGTCACGAGGTCAAGCGGCACCATGTCGGAGGGGGCCGTCAGAACTTGAAGCCTGTCCTCATAACCGACCAGCGCCTGGCCGAACACCTCATCATCCATATTCTCGGTGTCGGTCAGCATCTCGAACACCGCCTCGCGGCGTGGCAGATCGAGATAGGTCGAGACCGAACCATGTTGCAGGTCGAAATCCAGCAGGCAGACCGATGGAGAATCATCGCCTGAAACATTGGCCAGTTCCCATGCCAGGTTCACCGCCATCGTGGTCGAGCCGACGCCGCCCGCAAGCCCGTGAACGACAATCACGGCGCCCTCTTTCGAGGTGCCGGTGTTCAGGGGCGCGCTGTTGGTCTGGCTCTGCGTGGCTTGTGCATCTTCTTTGCTGCGCAGCCGGTTGATGGCCAGTTGCAGCTCTTGTTCGGGGAGCGGGTAGGGGACAAATTCATCCCCGCCTTTGCGCAGCAGCTGGTGAAGCGAAGCAGGTGTAACATCTTCGGCGATCAGGATGACGCCGATGTCGCGCGCTTTGGCCTGGGTGATGATTTCACCCATCAGGACCAAGTTGTCCTCGTCATCGCCATCCAGCGCCAGTGCAATGAATTCCAGCGTTTCCGCTTCGGGCTGTCCGAAAAAGGCCAGCGCTTCGGCGAATCCCAGATCACCCCAGCTTTCGCCCATCGCCGCTTCCATGTCTTCGATCAGCAGGTCGAAATTCTGAACGTCCCGACTGACCGTGCAGGCCAGGATCGGAGCGGTCTCAGATTGCGGTATGCCACTGCTCATTACCTTCATCCTCATTCAAATACGATGGGAGAGCCGATCAGCGTTGCGCTGCGTCCGGCTTACGTCACCCACCTGCGACTCTGAAAAAGGTCGCAAATCACCTATTGGAGGCAGTGTCGTCGCGAAGTTGGGCGAGATTTGGGCCGAAAAGAACCAATTGTAGGGAATTGGGCGACGATCCCGCCCAATTCGTCGCTATTGTACTCAGTTTTCGAAGGCCGATGAGTCGTCAATTTCAAATCCGGTGGCCGGTTCCGCGCTTTTGATATACTCGCGATAGATCACCTCGGCATATTTGCCGTCCAGGGTCTGATTGCGTTTGATAAAGCCGGTCACCTCGGTGACGGTACGCCGGTTGCGGCGGTCCCGGTCCGGGGTGTTGATCAGCGGTTGGCGTTCGCCAAACGACGCCACTGCTTCAAGGCGGTTGCGACTAACGCCTTGTCTGGTCAGGTAATTTACCACAGCCTGGGCGCGGCGCAGCCCGAGGCGCTGGTTATAGCTGGGCGAGCCGACCTTGTCGGTATGGCCGAACACTTTGAACCGCACTTCGGGGAATTGTTTGATCCAGTCGGCCTGCTGCCGCAGAATCTGCTGTGCGGTGGGGTCGAGTTGCGAACTGTTGAAGGCGAAATTCACCTGATCGGGAACTTCACGGGCAAAGCGTTCTCCCAGAACCTGGACATAGCTTTTTGCACCGGTCTGGATCTGGGCGTTATTCAGAGTGGCGTTTCCGAATGTGCCCGCATCCACCTCATAGCCTGCGTCATAGGCACAGCCGCCAACGGCCACAGAAACACCAAGGATCGAGATCATCTTATGCATCGGTTTCATCCTCCCGATCATTCAAGCACGTATCCGTAGGATCCGCTGAAATCCTGCTTAGCGACCTCGGATGCGGCCCCGCCGCCGGCACGCACGGTTGACGCCGTCTTGCCGAACAGAAACAGCTCGGTTTCGCTCGGGGGCGTTACCCGATCGGTCGGCAGTGCCAGCGCCTCGCCACGTGTTGGCGAGACCAGATGAGCGGTCACGATGATCACCAGTTCGGTCTGGCTGCGTTGGAAGTTTGCGCTGCGAAACAGTGTTCCCAGTACTGGAAGGTCGCCCAACCAGGGAAGCTGAGAGTTGTTGTCGAGGAAATCGTCCTGGATCAGCCCGGCAATGGCAAAGCTCTCACCGTCAAAAAGCTCAACAGTCGTAGACGTTTCCCGGCGCGAGAACCCGTTGACGGTCGCCCCGTTGATGACGACCGAATTGGTCGGATCAAGCGCGGAAACCGCGGCCACCATCTCAAGATTGATCAGGTCGCCATCCACCACGCGGGGAACAAAGCTCAATTGAACGCCGAAGGGTTTGAATTCCACCGAAAACAATCCGTCGCGCTGGGCGACAGGGATCGGGTATTCTCCGCCCGCCAGGAATGTCGCTTCTTGCCCCGAAAGGGCAGAGAGATTGGGTTCCGCCAGGGTGCGCACCACGCCTTTTTGTTCCAAGGCCTCCAGAAGCAGGCGAATCTGCGTGGCACCCGCGCTGAAGCCGAACAAAAGGGCACCAGTGTTTTCGTTAGAGGCCGGAATGTTGCCGTTCAATGCCCGGCTCAGGTCGACCTCGTTGTTGAGCGTGTTGATCCCTCCAGCCACATTGCCGCCGGAAAAGCCCAGCGATGCGCTGAGCGATTTGGTGACGGAACGCTGCATTTCGGCAAACCGCACCTTCAGCATGACTTGCTGCACCCCCGCCACGCTCATCAGGTTCGAAACCCGTTCGGGCGCATAGCGTTCTGCCAGTTCCAGGGCCCGTTGCAGGCGCGCGCTGCTGGACACATTGCCCGACAGCACGATGCCGTCGTTGGCCGTGCGTACCTCGATGGTCTCGCCGGGCAGAATCTGGCGCAGGCGTTCCTTGAACTCGGTCACGTCGGGGGCAACGCGCACATTCACGTTGGTGATCAGCCGCCCCGTCGCATCCAGCAGCGTCATTGTGGTGACGCCTGGGGACCGGCCAAGAACATAGATGCTGCGATCAGAGAGGGACGAGATATCGGCTATGCCCGCATTGGCGATGCTGAGTTCAGCGAAGGGTTCGTCGCTTTCGACCACCACCGCCCTGTTCATCGGCACGTCAAGCGTCGTGGCCATATCCCTTTTTACAACCCGCAGCGGATCGGTTTGTGCCTGGACCACGGCGGGATTGCACATGACAGTCAGCCCCAGCAGGGCTGCCTTCATCCATCTGTCGATTTTCATGTGACCTGCCTTTCCGATCACGCCTCGTTTTAGGGTCTTTTTGCCCATTATCGCGAGTACTCTGCGTCAGAAGCGGTTTTTTTGCAATAATCAATGGTTTGAGCGCGAGCTTTTATGTGGATAACCGGCAACAATACAAAAAAGGCGAACCAGGCCTCTTGCCGGTTCGCCATATTAACAAGTTGAAAAGGCGTCAGTTTGTGCAGGGGATCGGGATTTCGATCACTTCCGCGCCGCGCCGGTTGCGGATCGTGCAAACCTTTTTCTGCTGCACTTCGGGTGCCGCTTCGCGGTCCCCCAGCCCCAGCAGCGCGCGCTTGTTGACCTCCACGGTGGAGGCAACCGTGTCATCGGTCGCGCCTACAAGGGCAAGCGTGAGTTTTCCGGTGTTCTGACCCTGCGCCAGAATGGCGATTTGCTCGGGTCGGGCGGCGACGGTCACCGTCCTGGCGATCGAGGCACCATTACGCTCGTTTCCCGCGCTCTGGTCGATCGCGATCAATTGAATATTCGTTTGGATAAGGCGCGTTACCTCACCGCTTTCGCCCTCGATAGCCCCACCGGTGCCGCCGGTCCAGTACACATCGACCCTGTCGCCGGGGCGCAGGAAGCCCGATACGCCGCTGGTCACATCCACCTTTACCGCGAAGGCGCGCATGCCGCGTTCCAGGCGAGAGGTCAGACCGGCATCCTCACCGATCTCGGTGACCTTGACTGCCATGATCGCTTCGCCCTTTTCCATGGTGCGGATGACAAAGCGGTTGTCTTTCGCCTCTGCAGCAAACAGATTCTCGGCTTTGGTGAACGTGCCTTCCGGTATTGCGTCCACCGGCCATCTGACCACACGCACATGCTCAGGTTCAAGCTGCGCGCCATATCTCAGTTGCGTGTTCGCAACCAGGACCTCTTGCGTCGGCACGATCTGCGCGCGTGCCTGGCGTTCTTTCGCAAGTTGCAAGCGATGTTCTTCGATATAGCCACGCGCCATCATCACGGCGCCTCCGGCCAGCGCCACTCCAACGATCAGGACAAGACCAAATACAGCTCGCATTCCCGCACCTCATATCTGCTGCGGTTCAGAGCATGCCGATAACCCGGCACGCACTGAACCATCCTTGCTCATACCCATGAAATGTGTCGAAATAAGGGACAAAGCACGTGGTATGAGGCGATTTTGAACTAAGTGCTCATAATCTGGGTGTCGGGCGTCTCACTTTGTGCCGAAGGGCCCGTTTAAGTGAACCTCTCCTTCAGCGACTTGCTCGCCTATCCCATCCGCAAAACCGTCGCCCTGCGTTCCCCCGAGCGCGAGCACTGTTGCTCCGCCCAGCCCAACGACGATGGCCGTAAGTACAACCCAATCGACCGTTACAGCACCAAGTTCCGATCTCAGGAAGTGTCTGATACGTATTGGCATCTTCCGACAGCGCCTCCCTAAAAGAAGGGGCCACACCTTTTGCAAGGCATGGCCCCCAACATTCGGATTAAGGTAGGTTAGTTCACCGCGCCGGTGGTGCCGAGCGTAACGGTTGCACCGCTCAGAGTGGAGTTCACGGTGCCTGCCAGACCTTCAGCACCGCCCGAGATGCCCTGGTAGGCAACAGCGGCCAGAGCAACAACAGCTGCGGTCAGAACGACCCAGTCAACAGTGACGGCGCCGTCTTCGTCTTTGCGGAAGTTTTTGAAGAATTTGATCATTGTATGTCCCTCCTAAGGATCACGGTATGTTTCGTTAACCCCGCCGTCCGTCTGAACCGTCTCTCTCTCGTGGCCCGTGTCCGTCGTGGTATGCATAGAGTTTTGCCCGTTTTGCGTGGCAGGAATTGGGCCAAAACGCGGATTTTCGTGCCCAAGTTTAACTTTTCGCTCATAAAATTGATAAGCATTTGATTTTTAAGGAAAACTATATGTGTGTTTTTTTCTTCGGCGTTGGTGGGCGATGCAAAATGGCGGCAATTTGGGCGAAAATGCCTCAATTCATACAGTTTTTCTGGTCTCAGAGCCCCGTTTGGGGGGAGAAAGACTCAAAATAATGATGAGAAGAGCAGATGTTTCTCAACAAATCCTTGAGGCTGGCGGGACTCGCTGTCACGGCAGGTCTCGTATTGGGCGCGGTTGCGCCCGAGTCGGGACTGGCCGAGGCCCTGTCGAAACGTGTGAAGCCGCCATCAGCCGGATCGGGCGCGCGGATCAACGTGCAAATATCCCCGGAAGAGCACGCCACAGCCCCCTTCGCGCCGTCGACCGGCTATCAGGAGCCCGTTGAAGAGGTCGTTATGGCGCCCGCAGCGCCGCAGGCGCCAAATGCGCCAGACGTCGCACCGGATCGTCCCAAGGCCAGCTACGCGTGGTTCTGGGACAAGGTCTCTCCCGCGATGGCGGATTCCAAGCCGGGGCGTCTGAACGAGGCAATGCAGGCCGTCAGCAATGGCGGGGTTGCCGCGCCGCGCCTGCAATCGATGCAGGATATCGCGAAAGAGCGCGGCATTCCGATCCTGCAATCCACCGTCGGCACCAATGTCTCGCCCGCGCTGGTATTGGCGGTGATTGCGGTGGAATCCTCTGGCAAGCCCGATGCGGTCAGCGGGGCCGGGGCGCAAGGGTTGATGCAGCTGATGCCCGCCACGGCCGAGCGTTTCGGGGTGGAGGACAGCCTGTCGCCGCAGGAAAACATCGCCGGGGGCGTCAAATATCTGGATTGGCTGATGAACGAGTTCGACAACGATCCCATTCTGGTGCTGGCGGGCTATAATGCCGGTGAGGGTTCGGTGCGGACCCACAAGGGCGTGCCGCCCTTTGCCGAAACCCGTGACTATGTGCCAAAGGTGCTGGCCGCGTTTCAGACTGCACGCGGCCTTTGCGCCACGCCGCCCGAACTTATCACGGATGGCTGCGTCTTTACGGTCATGAATTGATCCGCAAGACATGAAAACGGCCCCAGCGCGGTGGCAGGGGCCGTGATTTTTTGACAGATCGCTCAGTCGACCAGCGTTGCCTGCGTTGCGGCGCGCATCTCGTCTTCGCTGACGCCGTCTGCCAGTTCCACGATCTTCAAGCCACCGTCTACCACATCCAGAACCCCCAGATTGGTGATGATGCGATCGACCACGCCTTTGCCGGTCAGTGGCAGGGTGCATTCCTTCAGCACTTTGCTGTCGCCATGCTTGTTGGTGTGATCCATCACCACCACCACGCGGCCAACGCCCGCGACCAGATCCATCGCGCCGCCCATGCCTTTGACCAGCTTGCCGGGAATCATCCAGTTGGCCAGATCACCGTTTTCATCCACTTCCATCGCGCCCAGGATCGCCATCGCGATCTTGCCGCCACGGATCATGGCAAAGCTCTGGGCACTGTCGAAATAGGCGGTCTGCGGCAGTTCGGTGATCGTCTGCTTGCCTGCGTTGATCAGATCGGGGTCTTCTTCGCCCTCATAAGGGAAGGGCCCCATCCCCAGCATGCCGTTTTCCGACTGCAGCGTCACATGCACATCATCGGGAATGTAGTTCGACACCAGCGTCGGGATGCCGATGCCGAGGTTCACATACCAGCCATCCTGCAATTCCTGCGCCGCGCGGGCGGCCATTTGGTTCCGGTCCCAGGGCATCAGGCGGTCTCCTTCTTGCGGGTGGTGCGCTGTTCGATGCGCTTTTCATGGCTGCCGCTGATCACGCGATGCACATAGATGCCGGGCAGATGGATCGAATCCGGGTCCAGCGAGCCGGTCGGCACGATCTCTTCGACCTCGGCCACGCAGATCTTGCCACAGGTGGCGGCGGGCTGGTTGAAGTTGCGCGCGGTCTTGCGGAAAACCAGATTGCCGGTCTCATCCGCCTTCCAGGCTTTCACGATGGACAGATCGGCAAAGATGCCTTCCTCCATGATATAGGTCTCGGGCTGGCCATCCAGGCCTGTCGGGAAGTCCTTGTGTTCCTTGCCCTCGGCGATCACCGTACCCACACCGGTCTTGGTATAGAAACCAGGAATACCCGCGCCGCCGGCACGCATGCGCTCGGCCAGAGTGCCTTGCGGGTTGAACTCAAGCTCCAGCTCGCCGCTCAGATACTGGCGCATGAACTCTGCGTTTTCGCCCACGTAAGAGCTGATCATCTTGCTGACCTGACGGGTCTGCAACAGGATGCCGATGCCGAAGTCATCAACGCCCGCATTGTTGCTGGCAAAAGACAGGTTTTTGACACCCGAGCGTTTGATCGCCTCAAGCAGCAGTTCCGGAATGCCGCACAGGCCGAACCCGCCCGCCGCGATCAGCATGCCGTCCTCCAGCAGGCCCTCCAACGCGGTATCAGCGTCGGGATAGAGTTTTTTCATGGATATCTCTCCAAATCCTGGTGACGCGACAGGTATTGCCGCCGCGCCGCGGCGAAGTCAACGAAACTTGGAGCGTCGGGTATTTCTACGGATAAGGCCTCAGCTGGGCAGGGCGTCTTCACTATATTGCGCCGCAAATTCCGCAGAGGGCGGGATTGGAGTGATGATGTCGATCAATACGCCATTGGGGTCCTGCGTGATGAAATGGCGCTGGCCAAAGGCTTCGTCAGTGAGCGGTTTGAGCATGGGCAGGCCGACATTGTTCAGGCGCTCATATTCCTGCGCCGCATCAGCAACTTCGAAATTCAGGATCACGCCGCCGACCGTGCCGCGCCCTGGTTCGGGAATGGTCTCGTGATGGGCATCCAGCACCGCGAGGTTTACCGACGGGTCGCTTTCGGATTGCAGATGCACATACCAATCTGCACTGAAAGCCGGGCGAAAGCCGAAATGGGCCTCATAGAAAGCGGCGGTGCCAGCAACATCTTCGGTCTGGATTACGGGATAATATTGTGTGGTCTTCATCTTGCGTTTCCTCCGATATGCATACAGTCTGTATGTATGTGATAAATAAACATACAGGCTGTATGTATGCAAGAGAAACCTGAAGCGATTCCCAATGCCGACCGCCGGGCGGCGATGAAGGCGCGTTTGATCGCAGCGGCGCGGCAGTTATTCCTGGACAAGGGCTATGCCGAGACCTCCACCCCCGAGATTGTGAAAGCGGCTGAGGTGACGCGCGGCGCACTCTATCATCACTACAAGGACAAAGAGGATTTGTTCCGCGCCGTGGTTACCTCCGAAGCAGCGGCGTTGGCGCAGGCCATCGATAAGGCAGCCGATCCAGATGAGAACCCGCTGGCCCAGGGCAGCGCCGCGTATTTCGACGCCATGGCCGCGCCGGGACGGGCCCGATTGCTGCTGGTGGATGGCCCGGCGGTTTTGGGTTGGGATGAGATGGATGCAATTGATGCCGGGGGCGGGCGGGCCAGCCTGCGTGCGGGTTTGTCCCACGCGGCCCCGGATATCGACCCGGTCGAGTTGGAGGCGTTGGCGATCACACTTTCCGCAGCTTACGACCGCGCCGCGCTGGCCATCGCCGAAGGGGCGGAGGCCGCGCCCTATATCACGGTGCTGGAACGGCTTGTGGTGTCAGCGGGTGCAGAACATCGATAGGTGACGCGTCCGCGCGCCGGGCCGGCGCGCGCAGTGAGCTCTGGCTTCGAGCTCGCGTGAAGGACGTGCCGCCTCAGGCGTCCTTCGCCGCAGCCTTTTTCGCCGTCGCTTTCTTGGGCGCGGCTTTCTTCTTCGGCGCGGCCTTCTTGCGCCCACCCTTCTTGGCGGCCTTTTCGGCGATCAACTCGACAGCCATCTCCATGGTCACGTCGGCGGGCTCCACGTCCTTGGGCAGGGTGGCGTTCACCTTCGCCCATTTGACATAGGGCCCATAACGGCCTTCCATCACGTTCACCGGACCGCCCTCTGCCGGATGCTCGCCCAATTCCTTCAAGGGCTTGACTGCTGCTCCGCGCCCACCTCGCGAGGCGGCCTTTTGCGCCAACACCTCGACCGCGCGGTTCATGCCGATGGTGAACACCTCATCGGCATCCTTGAGGTTGGCATAAAGGCGGCCATGTTTCACGAAGGGGCCATAGCGCCCGATCCCGGCCTCGATCATCTCGCCATCCTCGGGATGTGCGCCGACCTCGCGGGGCAGCGATAGCAGCATCAGCGCCTTTTCAAGGTCCAGATCATCCGGCGACCAGCCCTTGGGCAGGCTGGCGCGCGGCGGCTTCTTGTTCTCTTCGGTGGGCTCGCCACGCTGCACATACGGCCCGAACCGACCCTTCTTCAGGCTGATCTCATCACCTGCATCCTCGCCCAGCACCCGGTCGCCGGTGTCATCGGCGTCGCCACTGATCGGGCGGGTGTAGCGGCATTCGGGATAGTTGCCGCAGCCCACGAACCCGCCGGTACGCGAGGTTTTCAGATGCAGTTGACCCACGCCGCATTTTGGGCAGATCCGCGGGTCCGAGCCATCCTCGCGCGGCGGATACAGTTGCGGTGCCAGCGCCTCGTCCAGCTTGTCGAGCACTTCAGTGATGCGCAGCTCGGAGGTCTCGGAAATCGCCGCAGAGAAATCGCGCCAGAACCGGCCCAGCAGATCCTTGTAGTCGGCATCCCCGGCGCTGACATTGTCCAGCTGCTCTTCCAGATTGGCGGTGAACTCATAGCCCACATATTGGCGGAAGAAGTTCAGCAGGAAGATGGTGACAATCCGGCCCTTTTCCTCGGGGATCAGCCGGTTCTTGTCCTTGCGCACATATTCGCGGTCCTGAATCGTCGTCACGATCGAGGCATAGGTGGACGGTCGCCCGATCCCCAGCTCTTCCATCCGCTTGACCAGCGTCGCCTCGGTATAGCGGGGCGGCGGCTGGGTGTGGTGTTGCAGCGCCAGAACCGCCTCGTTTTCGGCCAGCACAGCTTCTTTGGCGACTTTCGCGCCTTCCGTCACCTGCGCCTCGCCGGTGGCCTTGGCGAATTGATCGGATAGCGAGGTCTTGGCAAAGACCGCCCGCTCGCCCTGCATGATCTGCGGCAGGCGCTTGTCGTCATCATCGGCCACATCATCGCGGCCTTCTTCATAGACGCGCATGAACCCGTCAAACAGCACCACCTGACCGGTGGCGCGCAGGCCCACCTGGTTGTCATCGCTGCTGATATCGACCGTGGTCCGTTCCAGCCGTGCCGCCGCCATCTGGCAGGCCAAGGTGCGTTTCCAGATCAGATCATAGAGCTTGCGCTGATCCGGCTCCTTCAGCTTCAGCGCTTCGGCATCGCGGGTCATATCCGTGGGACGGATACATTCATGCGCTTCCTGCGCGTTCTTGGCCTTGTTCTTGTACATACGCGGGCTGTCCGGCACGTATTCCGAGCCAAACCGGTCCTTGATCGCGTCGCGCGCGGCGGTCACGGCTTCAGGCGCCATGTCGATCCCGTCGGTTCGCATATAAGTGATGTAGCCCGCTTCATAGAGCCGCTGCGCCGTGCTCATGGTCTGGCGCGCGCCCATGCCGAATTTGCGGCTGGCTTCCTGCTGCAGGGTCGAGGTCATGAACGGGGCAGAGGGGTTGCGGGCGGCAGGCTTGGCCTCGACCGCGGCGACGCTCAGCGCGCGGCTGGTGATCGCCTGCACGGCCAGTTCGGCCTGGGTAACATTGCCGATATCGTGCTTGTCGAGCTTCTTGCCCGCCAGCGTGGTCAGCCGCGCCTCATAGGTCTGGCCGCGTGGGGTCTCGAACAGCGCCTTGACGGACCAGTACTCCACCGGCTTGAAGGCCTCGATCTCCATCTCGCGTTCGACGATCAGGCGCAGGCAGACCGATTGCACGCGGCCTGCCGATTTCGCACCCGGCAGCTTACGCCACAGAACGGGAGACAGGTTGAAGCCCACAAGATAATCCAGAGCGCGGCGGGCCAGATAGGCCTCGACCAGCGGCATGTCGACCTGACGCGGGTTCTGCATCGCCTCGGTGACGGCGGATTTAGTGATCGCGTTGAAAACCACCCGGCTGACCGGTGTGTCCTTCTTGATCGAGCGGCGCTTGGTCAGCGCCTCCTGCAAGTGCCAACTGATCGCCTCGCCCTCGCGATCGGGGTCGGTTGCGAGGATCAGTTCGTTGTCGTCCTTGAGCGCGTCGGCGATGGCTTTGACATGTTTGCGGCTGTCGGTTCCGACCTCCCATTTCATGTCAAATTCATGCTCGGTATCGACCGATCCATCCTTGGGCGGCAGGTCACGCACATGGCCGTAAGAGGCCAGAACCGTGTAGTCAGAGCCAAGATATTTGTTGATCGTCTTTGCCTTGGCCGGGGATTCTACAACAACTACGGGCATTTAGATGGAAACCTCATGCAACGAACTCGGCGCGTTCTATGGCCGGGCAACATGTGGGGTGCAAGGGGGAATTGTCAATCCGGCAGAACCTCACTCGACGAAAGGTCGCAATTTCCTGCACCTATCCATCTCAGAGATCAGCAAAAAACGGGCGTGCGCGACGTGACGCAAGCTCAATGTGCTAGTGAAAGCAGACCACCGGCCTGACGCTGGATTTTGCCGTCCAGCTCCAGATCGACGATGGCAGGTCCAACGTCACCGGGTGCCGCGCCAAGGTCGCGAATCAATTGGTCCTCGGCGATAGGCGAGGGGCCAAGCCGGTTCAGAATCTGGCCATGCAACTGAGCGGTTTCACGCAGGCTCCGCGTTTGAGAGGCCTCAGGCAGATCCTGCATCAGGTCGTTCAGGTCGGGTTGCGACGGGGCAGGCTCTTGGGCGGGCAAGGCGGCGATCACATCCTCGGCATTGCGCACCAGTTGGGCACCGTCCCGGATCAGATGATTGCAGCCTGCCGCGCGCGCATCAAAGGGATGGCCGGGCACTGCCAGCACCTCGCGCCCCTGATCCAGCGCATCGCGCGCGGTGATGAGGCTGCCGGATTTGGCGGCGGCCTCGACCACGACAACGGCCCGTGCCAGGCCCGAGATGATTCGATTGCGCCGCGGGAAATGCCGCGCCTGTGGTGACAGGCGGGCAGGTTGTTCGGAGAGTCGCAGCCCCTGCATTGCGATATCCCCCGCCAGATGTGTGTTCTCGGCCGGGTAGATCACGTCGACGCCGCCCGCCATGACAGCAATGGTTCCGGTCTTGAGCGCGGCCAGATGCGCAGCGGCATCAATGCCACGTGCCAGTCCAGACACGACCACGAAACCCTGCGCGCCCAGATCATGGGCCAGCGCCCGCGCCATGCGGGTGCCAAGCGATGAGCTGTTGCGGGCGCCGACCATGGCAATGATCGGACGTTGCAGCAGCGACACATCCCCCATCGCCCAGAGAATCGGCGGTGCGTCGTTCAGGTCGATCAACTGGCGCGGATAATCCGGATCGCCCAGGCACAAAAGCCGCGCGCGGGCGGCTTTTGCGGCCTTGAACTCTGCCTCGATCACACCGGGAGGACATGTTTCATAATCCTCGACCCCGGCCTTGCGCGCCACTTCGGGCAACGCCACCAGCGCGTTCTGCGCCGTGCCATGTTCCGACATGAGCCGACGAAATGTCGCCGGACCAACCCGTCTCGAGCGCAGAAGACGGAGCCACGCAATCTGATCGTCTTCCGTGGTGGGTGGGAGTGGGGGGTGATAGGAAGAAATCTGATCTTCGGTCATCCGTGGCTCCGCTTCTGTGCAGAACCGGTTTACGACTCACGAGGTTAACATCCTATGAATCGGCGCAAATTTATCGAAGTTTGCCGAATTTCCTGTTCAGGTCGCAGATCCGCCCACGGTCAGCCCGTCCATCAGCACGGTCGGCTGACCCACGCCCACAGGCACCCACTGCCCATCCTTGCCGCAGGTGCCCATGCCCGGATCAAGCGCCATATCGTTGCCCAGCCCGCGCACCTGCCGCAGCGCCGACGGGCCATCCCCGATCAGCGTCGCGCCCTTGACCGGTGCGCCGATCTTGCCGTTCTCGACCCGGTAGGCCTCGGTGCAGGAAAACACGAACTTGCCATTGGTGATATCCACCTGTCCGCCGCCAAAGCCCACCGCCCAGATGCCGTCCTTGATCTCGGCCACCAGGTCTTCGGGCTTCGCATCGCCGCCCAGCATCACGGTGTTGGTCATGCGTGGCATCGGCTTATGGGCATAGCTCTGCCGCCGCCCGTTGCCGGTCGGTTCCACGCCCATCAGCCGCGCATTCTGCCGGTCCTGCATGTAACCCACCAGAATCCCATCCTCAATCAGCGTGGTCCGCCCCGAGGGCGTGCCCTCATCATCGACCGAGATCGAGCCGCGCCGATCCCGGATGGTACCATCATCCAGCACGGTTACGCCCTTGGCGGCCACTTGCTGACCCATCAGTCCGGCAAAGGCGGAACTGCCCTTGCGGTTGAAGTCGCCCTCCAGCCCGTGGCCGATGGCCTCGTGCAGCAGGATGCCGGGCCATCCCGGTCCAAGCGCCACCTCCATCACACCGGCAGGTGCAGGCACCGCGTCGAGGTTCACCTTAGCGATTCTCAAAGCTTCGCGCGCCTTTGCCTGCCAGTCCGCCGGGTCGATCAACCCATCAAGCCCGACTCGGCCACCGCCGCCGGCCGACCCGCTTTCGCGGCGCCCGTCCTGTTCAACGATGACCGAGATGTTCAGCCGGGTCATCGGGCGCGTGTCACGCACCACAGCGCCGTCGGGGCGCAGAATCGCGACCTCTTGCAGCGAGGCGGCGATCGAGGCTGTCACCTGCACCACGCGCGCATCAAGATCGCGGGTAAAGGCATCAATCTCGCGCAGGGTTTCGATCTTGACCGGAAACTCGGCCGAGGCGATCGGGTCGTCATCGGTGTAGAGCTTTGTGTTGGTTGGGGCAGGGCCCTCAGCCAGCGTCCCGCCACCATCACCCACGGCCAGCCGCGCGGTTTCTGCCGCGCGCCGCAGTGCCGGGATCGAGACATCGGTGGAATGGGCATACCCCGCCACCTCGCCCCGGACCGCGCGCAATCCGAATCCCTCGGCTGCGTCATAAGAGGCGCTGCGCAGCCGCCCGTCGTCAAAGGTCAGCGACTCGGACCGGCGGCGTTCGACAAAGAGTTCCCCATCATCCGCGCCGCTGGTGGCGTGACGCAGCACATCCAGCGCTTCATCCTGCGGAAGGGCGGTGTCGAAAGGACGAAACGGGGTCTCTGACATTGGTATTGGTCTCTTTATTTGATCCAGATCAAAAATAGCGTCTGTTTGACGCAAGCATTTTGCTTTATCTGCCTCCCGGAATATGGTTTTTACCGCAGCCAATGACAACGGTCGGAATCTGAATTGATTCATATCGGCCGGACAGGGACGCAAAGATCAACCGATCAGGACAGAAAATGAAGAACGTTTTGACGCTTTCGGGGCTTCTCGCCACCCTTACGAGCCTACCGGCCATGGCGCAGGAACTTGAAGTCATCGGCAAACCCGTCGATCGCGGCATGGGGTTCCAGCCCGCAGCAACCGAACTGGCCCGTGACCTGCAATCGCTAGACAACTTGATTCTGGTGATCATCACGATCATCTGCGTCTTTGTCGCCGGCCTGCTGCTTTATGCGATTTTCCGGTTCAACAGCCGGGTGAATCCGAAGCCCGCGAGTTTCTCGCATTACACCCCGGTCGAGATTGCCTGGACCATCGGGCCGATCCTGATCCTTGTGCTGATCGGGGCCTATTCGCTGCCGGTCCTGTTCAAGCAGCAGGAAATCCCCGAGGCGGATATCACCATCAAGGTCACCGGCTACCAGTGGTACTGGGGCTATGAATATGTCGATCACGAGTTCGAGTTCGAAAGCTTCATGCTGGACCGCGACGGGCTGGAAGAAGCCGGTTACAGCCAGGATGAATATCTGCTGGCCACCGACACGGCCGTGGTTGTTCCGGTCAACAAGATCATCGTGATGCAGGTGACCGGGGCGGACGTAATCCATTCCTGGACCATTCCCGCCTTTGGCGTGAAGCAGGATGCGGTGCCGGGACGTCTGGCAGAGCTGTGGTTCAAGGCCGAGAAAGAAGGCATCTATTTCGGCCAGTGTTCCGAGCTTTGCGGCAAGGACCACGCCTATATGCCGATCACCGTCAAGGTCGTCAGCCAGGAGGCCTATGATGAATGGCTCAAGGGCGCGATCGACGAATATGCCGGTCTACCCCAAAGCTATAACGTGGCGTCCAATTAACGGCGCACCTGAGAACGATGTGATGCAGGGTGCGTGATTTCACGCACCTTTCGACCCAAAAGGACCAAGATGAGCGACGCGAGCATCAATGCCAGCACAGCCCAGAGCGCGGGCCGCCAGGACGAGGCCAGCTTCGGCGACTATTTCGCCCTGCTGAAACCCCGCGTGATGTCGCTTGTGGTGTTCACGGCGCTGGTTGGTCTGCTGGCCGCGCCGATGCCGGTGCATCCGGTGATCGGGTTCTGCGCAATCCTTTTTATTGCCATTGGTGGCGGCGCGTCCGGCGCGCTCAACATGTGGTGGGACGCTGATATCGACAGGGTGATGAAGCGCACCAAGGGTCGTCCCATCCCGGCGGGCAAGGTCGAGGCGGGCGAGGCGCTGGCGCTAGGTCTGGCGCTGTCGGGGCTCAGCGTGATCATGCTGGGTCTGGCGACGAACGTTTTCGCTGGCGCGTTTCTGGCCTTCACCATCTTTTTCTATGCCGTTGTCTATACGATGTGGCTCAAGCGCTCGACGCCGCAGAACATCGTGATCGGCGGCGCGGCGGGCGCCTTCCCGCCGGTGATCGGCTGGATCGCCGCGACCGGTACCATGTCGGTCGAGCCGTGGTTGATGTTTGCCCTGACCTTCATGTGGACACCACCGCATTTCTGGGCTCTGGCCCTGTTCATGCGCACCGATTATGACGATGCAGGCGTGCCCATGCTGACCGTAACCCATGGTCGCCGCGCCACGCGGGTGCATATCCTTGTTTACACGATCCTGCTGGCATTGCTGGCCGTCGGCACCGCCTTCTCAGGCATTGGCGGGCCGATCTATCTGGCGGTTGCGCTGGTGCTGAACGCCTTGTTCCTGCGCGGTGCGTGGCGCATCTGGCGCCGCGACGAAGACATGTCCGAGGCCGACAATTTCAAGGTCGAGCGCGGGTTCTTCAAACTGTCGCTGCTCTACCTCTTCCTGCATTTCGGCGCGATCCTGGTTGAGGCGCTGCTGAAACCCTACGGGCTGGGAGGCTGGTCATGAGCCTGCGCCAGACCCATGAGCTGCACAAGCGCCGCTATGGCCGCAACCTGGGCGTCGCCCTGACCCTGGCCGCCTTCATCGTGATTATCTTCGGTCTGACCGTGGTCAAGGTGACCCGTGGCGATTTCGAACCACCGCGCGGCGAGGTGCAAAACTGATGGCGATCAGCGGACCTCAAAAAACCGTGCTGCAGACCGTGGGCGTTGTGGTGCTGATGGGGGGGCTCGCCTGGGCCTCGGTGCCGTTTTACGACTGGTTCTGCCGGGTCACGGGGTTTGGCGGCGTGACGGGCGTTGCGACCGAAAGCTCTGATACGATCCTCGACAAGACCATCAAGGTGCGCTTCGATGCCTCCAAGGAACGCGACATGCCGTGGGAATTCACCCCCATGGAGCGCGAGATGGAACTGCGCATCGGTGAAACCGGGCTGGCCTTTTATGAAGCCTACAACCCGACCGACCGCCCCATCGCAGGGCAGGCCTCTTATAATGTGACGCCTTATACGGCGGGCGGTTTCTTTGAAAAGATCGCCTGTTTCTGCTTTGAGGAGCAGGTCCTGCAGCCCGGCGAACGGGTGCAGATGCCGGTGACCTTCTTTGTTGATCCTGAAATCGTCGATGACCGGGACGGCAAATATGTACATACGATCACGCTGTCGTATACCTTCTACGAAATAGATCTGCCCGAGGGATATGCCGCCCTCGATACGCAGGCGCAAACCACTACGAATTAAGCCGCAAGGTGAGGGACACTCATGGCACATGCTAAGAACCACGACTATCACATTCTGAACCCCTCTATCTGGCCGTTCATCGGTGCGATCAGCGGCTTTGTCATGCTGTTTGGCGCGGTGCTGTGGATGCACGGGGTCACTGCCTGGATGTTCTGGATGGGCTTTGTGGGCGTGCTTTACACCATGTTCGCATGGTGGTCCGAAGTGGTGGTGGAAAGCCGGGTCGGCGATCACACGCCAGTGGTGCGGATCGGCCTGCGCTATGGCTTCATCCTTTTCATCATGTCCGAAGTGATGTTCTTCTTCGCCTGGTTCTGGTCCTTCTTCAAACACCGCATCTACCCGATGCAGGACTATGTGGGGTCCGAGTACGTTGCCCCCGCGATCCACGCGGTCGACCCGTTCCACCTGCCGCTGATCAACACGCTGGTGCTGCTGCTGTCGGGCTGTGCAGTGACCTGGGCGCACCACGCGCTGGTGCATGAGGGCGACCGCAAGGCGCTGGTTCAGGGCCTGGCCATCGGCATCGTGCTGGGCATCTTCTTTACCTTCCTGCAGGCCTATGAATATGCCGAGCTGCTGCTGCACGAAGACTGGACCTTTGGTGGCGATCAGTTCTATTCGAACTTCTTCATGGCAACCGGCTTCCATGGCTTCCACGTGGTCATCGGTACCATCTTCCTGACCGTCTGCCTGATCCGCGCCATGCGGGGTGATTTCACTCCCGAGAAGCATGTGGGCTTTGAAGCGGCAGCCTGGTACTGGCACTTCGTTGACGTGGTCTGGCTGTTCCTGTTCGTCGCCGTCTATATCTGGGGGCAAGCACCGCTCTACTAAGCGGGCGATCTCACAGGCAAGGCGTTTCACAACGCCTTGTCCAAGCGGTTTGCAAATCGCTTTCAAGCCGCTCCCAAGCGGCTTTTTTCGTTTCCGGGGGCCGTGATGAGGCTGCTGGTGCAATTGCATGGTTGCAAATTCGACCCGGGCAAAGGAAACAAGGCAGCGCGCGGTGCTGCCGCGTGGATGATAATTATCGGAACTCCAGATGCGCCGCGTTCTGTTCTTGCTGATATTTGGACTGGCCGGGTTCGGTGTGCTTGTCGCGCTGGGCAGCTGGCAGGTGCAGCGGCTGGCCTGGAAAGAGGGCGTGCTGGCCGATATCGACGCCCGTATCAGCGGCGCGCCCTCGGCGCTGCCGGCACACCCTGATCCTGTAGAGGACCGCTATCGCCCCGTGGCGCTCTCGGGCGAGGTCCTGCCCGGCGAGGTGCATGTGCTGGTCTCGGTCAAGCGGGTCGGACCCGGCTATCGCATCATAGCGCCGTTTGTCACCGATGGGCGCAGGATTCTTGTGGATCGCGGCTTTATCCGGCTGGAGGATCGCGATACGCCCCGCGCGCTGGGCGTCATGGAGGTTACCGGCAATCTGCATTGGCCGCAGGAAATCGACAATTACACGCCCGAGCCGGACACCAAGGAAAACATCTGGTTTGCCCGCGACGTGCCCACCCTGGCAGATGAGCTCGGCACCGAGCCGATCCTGCTGATCGCGCGCTCAGCTACCGACCCGAATATCACACCCTTGCCGGTGGACAGCGCCGGTATCCCCAACGACCATCTGCAATACGCCGTCACCTGGTTTGGCCTTGCCGCCGTCTGGGCCGGCATGACGGGGTTCTTCCTGTGGCGCACCCGCGCCCGACCTGAAAGCGAGACCGCATGAAATACATCTCGACCCGCGGGCAGGCGCCCGAACTGAGTTTTGAAGAGGCGATGCTGACCGGCCTCGCGCGCGATGGCGGCCTCTACCTGCCCGCAGAGATCCCGCAGATGAGCCATGACGAGATCGCCGCGATGGCGGGGCAGCCTTATGAAGAGATCGCCTTTCGCGTGATGTGGCTTTATGTCAGCGGCTCTTTTGACGAGCAGGAGTTCCGCGACATCATCACCCGCGCTTATGCGGGCTTTGGTCATGACGCCCGTGCGCCACTGAAACAACTCAACGAAAACCACTTCCTGCTGGAGCTGTTCCACGGGGCGACTCTGGCCTTCAAGGACTTTGCCATGCAGCTGATCGGGCAGCTGTTCCAAGTGGCGTTGAAAAAGCGCGGCGAGCGGGTGACGATCGTAGGGGCGACCAGCGGAGATACCGGCTCGGCGGCGATCGAGGCGTTCCGGGGGCTGGATGCGGTGGATGTGTTCATCCTCTACCCGCATGGCCGCGTCAGCGAGGTGCAGCGCCGCCAGATGACAACGCCAGCCGATAGCAATGTGCACGCGCTGGCCGTGGATGGCGATTTCGACGATTGTCAGGCCGCGCTCAAGGATATGTTCAACGATTTTGACTTCCGTGATGGGGTCAAACTGGCCGGGGTGAACTCGATCAACTTCGCCCGCGTGCTGGCGCAGATTGTCTATTACTTCTCCTCCGCCGTCAGCCTCGGCGCGCCGCATCGCAAGGTCAGCTTCACCGTGCCCACCGGCAATTTCGGAGACATCTTCGCGGGCTATCTGGCCAAGCGCATGGGCCTGCCCATCGACCGGCTGGTAGTGGCGACCAACCAGAACGACATCCTGCACCGCTGCCTGTCGGGGCAGGGCTATCACAAGGGCGACACCATCCCCTCGATCAGCCCGTCGATGGACATTCAGGTCAGTTCGAACTTCGAACGCGCACTCTATTACGCCTACGATCAGGACAGCCGTGCCATCGCCGCGCTGATGGAGGAGCTTAAGTCTGGTGGCTTCGACGTCAGCCAAGGCGCGTTGCAAGCGCTGCATGAGAGCTTTGATTCGGGCCGGGTTTCGGAAGACGAGACGATGTCGGCGATAAAATCGACATTGGCGTCAAGCGGTGAGCTGCTCTGCCCGCATTCGGCTATTGGGGTGAAAGTCGCGGAAGAACAACGCAAAAGCGATGTCCCGATGATTACGCTGGCCACCGCGCACCCGGCGAAATTCCCGGCAGCGGTCGAGAAGGCGAGCGGCGTGTTTCCCCCTCTTCCCCCGCGCATGTCGGACCTGTATGAGAGGTCGGAACGGGTGACCCGCATCGCCAATGATCTGGGCACCATCGAAGAACATATCAAAGGGCATATACCTGCGTGACGGTACAACAGGATCAACTGGCCAACGGATTTCGCATTGTCAGTGAGCATATGCCGGGGCTGCAATCGGCGGCGATCGGCATCTGGGTGACCGCCGGTGGGCGGCATGAGCGGATCGAACAGAACGGCATCGCGCATTTCCTTGAACATATGGCGTTCAAGGGCACCGCGCGTCGCAGCGCCCTGCAGATCGCCGAGGCGATCGAGGATGTGGGCGGCTATATCAACGCCTATACCTCGCGCGAGGTGACCGCCTATTACGCCCGCGTCCTGAAAGAGGATGTGGCGCTGGCGATGGATGTAATCGGCGACATCGTGATGAACCCGGTTTTCGACCCCCGCGAGATCGAGGTCGAGCGGGGCGTGATCCTGCAAGAGATCGGCCAGGCGCATGACACGCCCGATGACGTGATCTTTGACTGGCTGCAGGAAGAAAGCTATCGCGACCAGCCTCTGGGCCGCACGATTCTGGGGCCGACCGAACGGGTGAGTTCTTTTTCTCGCGAGGACTTGTCGGCCTTTGTGGCAGAGCATTACGGACCGGAAGAGATGATCCTGTCGGCAGCCGGTGCGGTCGATCACGATGCGCTGGTGAAAGCCGCGCAAGAGATGTTCGGTCACCTCAAGCCGCGCAAGGGACTGATTGCCGAACCCGCCCGTTTCATCGGCGGCGAGGCGCGGCGCGACAAGGAACTGGAGCAGGCCCATTTTGCGCTGGCCCTCGAAGGTCCCGGCTATCGCGACGACGAGATTTACACCGCACAGATCTATTCCAGCGCGCTTGGCGGGGGCATGTCCTCGCGCCTGTTCCAGGAGGTCCGCGAGGTACGCGGCCTGTGTTACACGATCTTTGCCCAGACCGGTGCCTATGCCGATACCGGCACCACGACCATCTATGCTGGCACCTCGGCCGAGCAGGTGGGCGAGCTGGCCGCGATCACCATCGACGAGATGAAGCGCGCCGCCGACGACATGACGCCGGAAGAGGTCGCGCGGGCGCGGGCGCAGATGAAGGCCGGGATGCTGATGGGGCTGGAAAGCCCCTCGAACCGGGCCGAGCGTCTGGCACGGCTGGTACAGATCTGGGATGAGGTGCCCTCGCTGGATGAGGCCATCGCCAAGATCGACGCGGTGACCACGGCGGATGTGAAGGCGTTTGCCGCACGGATGGCGGTGGATGCACCCGCCGCCTTGGCTCTTTACGGCCCGGTTGCCGGTGCGCCAAGCCTTGCCGACTTGCAGGAGCGGCGGGCAGCGTGATGCTGCTGGGCAAACGCAGACTGAAGCTTGAGACCGAGCGGCTGAGCTTGCGCCCTCCAGTGCATTCCGATTTTCGGGAATGGGCGGCGCTGCGTCAGGCCAGCCGAGACTTCCTTGTCCCGTGGGAACCCAGCTGGGCCCCCGACCACCTGAGCCGCAAGGCGTTCACCAACCGTGTCTACTGGGCGCAGCGCTCGGTCGCGGGCGGCACGGCGGTGCCGCTCTTTCTGTTCCGGCGCTCGGATGATTGCCTGATCGGGGCGATCACGCTGGACAATATCCGGCGCGGCCCGGCACAGGCGGGCACGCTGGGATACTGGACCGGCGAAGCTCACGCGCGGCAGGGCTACATGCGCGAGGCCATCGGTGCCGTTGTGCATTACACCTTTGCCCGGCTCGACCTGAGCCGGATCGAAGCCGCCTGCCTGCCGGGAAACGAGGCCTCCCGTGGGTTGCTGGAACGCTCAGGCTTCAAATATGAGGGCGTCGCGCAGTCCTATCTGCAGATCAACGGGCGTTGGCGGACCCATGTGCTCTACGCCTGTTTGCGTTCGGACCGGCGTGGTAAGACGCTGACCGGATAGGGACGTGACTTGTTGGATGGTTGCGCTAAAATCCCCTCATGCGGTGGATCATTCTGGCATTGATGCTGATGACGAGCGGGGCGGCGGCGCAGGAGCGGCGGCCAAGCCATTGCATCGCCATTGCCGATGCCGCGCCGGGGATCACCTATCTGCACAAGGCGAATTGGCAGGAGCCGGTGCCTGAATACTCGGTTCGGATCAGCTATATCGCGCATGCCAGCTTTCTGATCCAGACCCGTGGCGGGCTGAACGCGGTGACCGATTTCACCGGTTTTGTCGGCTCTGCCCCGCTGATCCCCGATATCGTCACCATGAACCACGCCCATGACACCCATTGGACCGCTTTTCCCGACCCGGCGATCCCGCATGTGCTGCAGGGCTGGGGTGAATTCGGGCGGGGGATCGATCACTATCTCGATCTGGGCGAAATCCTGATCCGCAACGTCTCGACCGATATCCGCTCGCAATTTGGTGGGCGCGAGGACAAGGGCAACTCGATATTCGTGTTCGAGGTCGAGGGGCTGTGCATTGGCCATTTGGGCCACCTGCATCACGTGCCAACGGATGAACAATTTGCCGCGTTGGGGCGGCTGGATGTGGTGATGGCGGCGGTGGATGGCGGCACCACCATGCCGCTGCCCGAGATGATCCAGACGCTGCGGCGGCTCAAAAGCTCGGTGATCATTCCGATGCACTGGTTCTCGCGCTATTCACTGGGTGCCTTTCTGACCGGTATCTCGGATGTGTTCGCGGTGCAGCAGCCGGGCGAAAGTTCGATCGAGGTCTCACTGGCCACCCTGCCGGACCGGCCGACGGTGATCGTGCTGGAGCCCGAATACCTGATCGAACAGGAATAGCGGTTGCGGCTGCGGCGCGGTTTGGGTGAGGGTGGCGCATGGATCTGAACCCTGCAGATGCGCGCTTTGCCGCACGGCTTGCCGAGCTTCTTCCCGAAGATGTGCTGCGCCCGGTTGCACCTCGTTATCTGGAGGAGCCACGCGGGCGCTGGCAGGGGCAGGCCGGTTTGCTGGCCCTACCGCATGATGCGGCGCAGGTTGCGCGACTGGTGCGGGCTGCTGGCGAGGCGCGGGTTGGCATCCTGCCTTATGGCGGCGGCACCGGGCTGGTCGGCGGGCAAGTCAAGACCGACGGTCCCGCGCCGCTCTTGATTTCACTGGAACGGATGAACCGGGTACGGGCGGTTTATCCGCAGGAAAACGTCATGGTGGCCGAGGCGGGCGCGATTCTGGCCGATGTGCAGGCTGCGGCGCAGGAGGCGGGGCGGCTGTTTCCCCTGTCGCTTGCGGCAGAGGGCTCGGCCCGGATCGGGGGTAACCTGTCGACCAATGCGGGCGGGCTGAACGTGTTACGCTATGGCAATGCGCGCGATCTGTGCCTGGGGCTTGAGGCAGTGCTGCCCAATGGCGAGATCTGGAACGGGCTCAGCCGGTTGCGCAAGGACAACACCGGCTATGACCTGCGCGATCTGCTGATTGGTGCCGAGGGAACCCTGGGGATCATCACGGCGGCCTCGCTGAAACTGGCGCCGATCCCGGCGGCTGTGGGAACCGCGCTCATGGTCGTGCCGTCTCCGGCAGCAGCGCTGGAACTGCTGTCGCTGGCGCGCGAGCAGGTGGCTGAAGGTATCAGCGCCTTTGAGTTGATCCATGGCGAGGGGCTGCGCTTTCTGATCGAGGTTCTGCCGGATGTGCGCCAGCCATTTGAGGACCCGCCCGAATGGTCGGTGCTGATCGAGTTCGGCTTGTCCTCGGGCCTGAACCCGCAGGAGCAACTGGAACTGCTTTTTGCCCGCGCTTTGGAACGCGGCGATGTCAGCGATGGGCTGATCGCGCAATCCGAGGCACAGCGCCATGAGCTGTGGATGCTGCGCGAACAGATACCCGAGGCGAACCGGCTGATCGGGGCTGTGTCGAGCCATGATATCTCGATCCCGATCTCGTCGATCCCGGATTTTATCGCCCGCGGGCGCGATGCTGTTGCTGGTCTCGGACCGTTCCGGATCAACGCGTTTGGGCATCTGGGCGATGGCAACCTGCACTATAACGTCTTTCCTCCAAAAGGTCGGACGCGCGCTGATTTCGCCAACATGGCCCCGGTGGTGAAACGTGCGGTGCATGATCTGGTGAACGAGATGGACGGCTCGATCAGCGCCGAACATGGGATCGGGCGGTTGAAGGCGGATGACCTTGTACGCTATGGCGACCCCGCCAAGCTGAGTGCGATGCGGGCGATCAAGGCTGCTCTGGACCCGTTGGGGATCATGAACCCGGGCGCGGTGCTGGCCGAAAGCGGGTAGGGGGCGCAGTCCTCGCCTCCCGTTGGGATGTTTTCAGCCAGTTGCAGGGCAGAACTTGTGTACTATTCGCCGTCAAAGGCGCAGAGCGCGTGGACATCCATGCCCATGTTTTCCAGCACCTTGCGGCCGCCCAGATCGGGAAGATCGATGATGAAGGCGCAAGAGATGATCTCGCCGCCCAGGCGTTCGATCAGTTTGATGCCAGCGGCCGTTGTGCCACCTGTGGCCAGCAGGTCATCGACCACCAGAATCTTCTCGCCCGGCTGGATCGCGTCATCGTGGATTTCGACGATGGCCTCGCCGTATTCCAGCTTGTAGTCCTGACTGATCGTGGTGCCGGGCAGCTTGCCCTTTTTGCGGATCGGCACAAAGCCGACGCTGAGCTGGTGCGCAATGGCGCCGCCCAGGATGAAGCCACGCGCCTCAAGCCCCACCACTTTGTCGATCCGCTCACCCGCGTAAGGGTGCAGCATCTGGTCGATCGCCATGCGGAAGCCGCGCGGATCGGCAAAAAGCGTGGTCACGTCGCGGAACATGATCCCTTCGTGCGGGAAGTCGACGATGGTGCGGATGTAATCCTTGACGGTGGCGTGTTTGGGCATGGCGTGCTCGGTTCTGTTGCGACGTCTGGCGGTTTGGCCCAACAGGTTTCTTCGTGCAAGGGAAACCCGCGACCGCCGGGTCAGGCAGGTCGTCGCAGCAGCGCTGTCGCAACACCCATCCCCATCAGCGTCACCCCGCCCGCCCGCGTCAGTCCGGTCACCACCCCAGGCCGCCCGACCCAGCGGCGTAGCCGGTCAGCGAGCAGCGCGTAGGCAAGCGCATTGATCGCAGCGAGGCCAACAAAGGTGGCGATGAGGATGGCGAACTGCGGCAGCAGCGCCTGATCAGGCCGCAGGAATTGCGGCACAAAGGCGATGAAGAAGGCGATGGATTTCGGGTTCAGCGCAGTGACGGCGGCGGCATGCCAGAAGACACCGCGCGCGCTGACATCGCCACCGGTTTTGACCGTGGACAGCCCCTCAGACGGGGCGCTGCGCAGCAATTTGTATCCCAGCCACAGCAGATAGGCCGCGCCCACCCATTTGAGCACCAAAAACAGCGTGGCCGAGGCCATCACCAGCGCACCCAGCCCGGCCAGAGAGGCGCTCATCGCGATCAGATCCCCCAATGCCACGCCCGAGGCCGAGGCGACCGCGACGCTACGGCCCTTTGAGAGCGCATAGCTCAGCACCAGCAAGACGGTGGGGCCGGGGATCAGCAGAAGCGCGGTGGAGGCTGCCACGAAGGCGAGCCAGAGATCGAGTGACATATGGGGATTTCCTCATGTTTTGCGTAGCCTGCGCAAAGGGCGGCCTCTTTGCAAGCCCGGGATAAGGTGGGCCAACGGACAGATGAAGAAGATTTCATCCTCTGCCCTCTCCTAGAGACTTGAACGCGGTTTTCAGGGCAATCACATTGAAGGCAGGCAGGTGAAAGGCGGGAGGGCGGCATGTACGACACGATCGAGATTGAGATCGACAAGAGACCGGGGCAAGACACGCCCGGACGCTCGCCCGCGCGCCGTATCCTGATCGCGGTCCTGGTGGCCGTGGCTGCGGCCTATGTCGCAGCTTCGGCTTATATGTACCTGTTTCAACGCTCATTTGTCTTCAAACCGAGCGGCGAAGTCATCTCTGCATCAGCAGCGGGCGTGCCCGAGGTCACGGAAGACACCGTGCGGATGGCTGATGGCACCGAGGTGATCGTCTGGACGGCGCCCCCGGCCGTAGAGGGGGCTCCGACGGTGCTGTTCTTCCATGGCAATTCCGGCAATCTGAGCGACCGGGCAGACCGGTTCCGGTATGTTCTGGACAGCGGCTATGGCCTCTATGCGCCGGGCTACCGGGGCTTTCCCGGTAGCGAGGGATCGCCTTCGGAAGCCGCGTTCATCTCTGATGGACTGGAGCATTTCGACCTTGTGTCCGCGCGCGGCGGGCCGGTGATCGTGCATGGCCAAAGCCTTGGCACGGGTGTCGCCACGGCCGTCGCGGCGCAGCGGTCCGGTGTCGATCTGCTGGTGTTGGAGGCGCCTTATACCGCAACGGTGGATATGGCTGCAGAGCAATATCCCTGGCTGCCGGTTTCCTTGCTGATGAAGGATCAATTCGCCTCACGCGAGTGGATCGGGGATGTCGATGCGCCGGTCTTCATCATGCATGGCACGGCTGACGATGTGATCCCTGTCTCCCATGGCGCGGCTCTGTTCGAGTACGCCAATGACCCCCGGACCCTGGAAATCGTCGAAGGCGCGGATCACGGCAATCTGTGGTCGCATGGCCTTTGGGACGAGGTTCAACGCCAAATGGGCGCGAGGGCACGGTGATGCGTTTGCGCGAAACCCGGGGCTTTTCAGCCCGTCCGACCTGGTTCAGTGACCCGACGCATCAGGCCTTCCAATGGGCCGCGTGGGAAGATCTTTTGCCAAATGACGGCGTAGATCGAACAAAGCGCGCAGAACCCCAAGGCGATCGCAACGATCTGTGGTGCCGAGAGCGATCCGTCCAGCAGGTCGAACGCGTCCAGCGCGCCCATGCCGATCAGGATATGCGCGACATAAAGCGTGAGGGCCTGTCGCCCCGGCGCGGTAAGGAAGCGCCCGATCCGCAATCGCTCAATCACAGGCCAGAGTTTGAGTGTCAGGCCGATGGTGACGCAGGCGGTGCCGGTTCCGGCAAGAATGTAGAACGGGCCGGGGGGAATGGATTCGGTGCCGAAATAAAGCGCAAGTTCGGGGTCCTGCGGCAGATATTGCGGGATCAGCGCTGCAAGCGCAGCGGCGAGGCCCCATAAGATCAGGCGATGCTGAATGCAGAGGGTGCGCAGGTCTGATCGACCGATTGCCATGCCGATCAACAGGAAGGCTGCCCAGGGCAGCACCGGATGCCAGCCGTTGAAGACTGTATTGCGCAGGAAACCGGGCAGGTTCCAGAGATCGGAATAGGTCAGGCTCTCCCAGTCCCAGCCGGCGTCATAGTTGAACAGCGAGACAGCGACAAAGGCAGCCGCGACGATCCCGAGCGCGCCGGTCCAGAGCAGCCCGGGGCGCGCCGTCAGAAACGCCGCGCCGACCACGAAGTAGAGCGCATAGAAATGCAGGATATCGGCCTCGAAGATCGTCATGTTGACCATCCCCAGCGCAAACAGGAAAGCAGCGCGGCGCAAAAGCAGGCCAGCGGCTATTCGCGAAAGCGACACGCCGATCCCCGCCAGCACGACAAACAAAGCCGCCGCGCGCCCTTCCAGCGCGTCGATCAGGGTCGATGCCCAGCCGGTCCCCGGCGCGACCTCGGCCGCGATCCGGAAATTGACCAGAACCATCCCGCAAAAGGCCAGATACCGCGCGGCATCCAGCCCCTCCAGGCGTGTCACAGGATTCGGCCTGCCACAGCATCCAGCTTGGCCAGCAAGGCCGGGTCGCGTTTTTCCGGCACCGTCAGGATCGCGTATTCCAGCGCCCGGTCGCAGCCATGCGGGCAGGGCGCACGCTCTGCCCCCAACAGCGCGGGTAGGCCCTTGATCAGCGCGCGGCCCTTGTCGGCATTTCCGGTCAAGGTTGCGATGATCGCGGTCACGTCCACCTCGCCGTGATCGGGGTGCCAGCTGTCGTAATCGGTGACCATCGCGATCGAGGCGTAACAGAGCTCTGCCTCGCGGGCGAGTTTGGCTTCGGGCATGTTGGTCATGCCGATCACGTCGCAGCCCCACTGCTCGCGATACATCTTCGATTCCGCCAGGGAGGAAAACTGCGGGCCTTCCATGGCCAGATAGGTGCCGCCGCGATGGATGTTGATGCCCGCCGCGCGGCCTGCGGTTTCGCAAGCGTCGCTCAGGCGCGGGCAGGTGGGGTGGGCGACGCTGACATGAGCGACGCAGCCACTGCCGAAAAAGCTCTTTTCGCGGGCAAATGTCCGGTCGATGAACTGATCCACGATCACGAAGTCGCCCGGCGCCATCTCTTCACGAAAAGATCCGCAAGCCGAGACCGAGATCACATCGGTCACCCCCAACCGTTTCAGCGCGTCGATATTGGCGCGGTAGGGCACGTCGGTGGGCGCATGCACATGACCGCGCCCGTGACGGGGCAGAAAGGCCATCTCGACCCCTTCCAGTGATCCGGTCAGGATCTGGTCCGAGGGTGTGCCCCACGGGGTCTCGACGCTCACCCATTCGGGTTTTTCCAGCCCGTCGATGTCATAAATGCCCGATCCGCCGATCACGGCGATTTTTGTGCTGCTCATGGCGTTGTCCTCGTTGGATATTTGCCGGGATCGTGGCGGGGGCCGCGCGGGATTTCAACCGCGAAAACTCACTGCTGCCGGATTGCGCCCGCCAGCATGGACGCGACCAGAGCGGTGATCAGCCAGCCCGCGCCGGTGCAAAACCAGCGAGCCCACCAGAGTACCTTCCCCATCGGGCCACGCGTAGTTGAGGGTGCCCAGGCATCGGTCTGCGAGAAGTTGACGATCGGGATCACCAGATCGGCGGCATAGGCAAGCGGCTGAAACGTCTCCCAATCCTGCCCCGGTTCTTCGGGCGCGGACCAGAGAGCGGCTGGGTTGCAAGCCTCAGTGCCATATCCCGGATCACCTCGGGTACAGCGGATTTCGGCGACCTGCTGCCATCCCGGCGAAACGAGTACCGGGCCTGAATTAGGCGCAAAAGAACCCTCACTCCAGGTCAGTTGCGCCATGATCGCCGCCGCAATGATCAACCCCAACAGCCAGAACAAGCACCGAAAGGGATAATGTCCGTAGCCCAGCACCACGCGCAGCATCTGGTCCCAGAGCCAGCGAAGAACATTCACGGAATCCCACCACAGGCTGCGAAAGCCAACCGAAACATCCCCGGTGGGCGTTACGCTGGAGAGCGCGCGGATATTCCGCCGGATCAACTGCTCGCGCCGGAACAATACCATTTTGGCGTCGCTTTCATGCCCCATGGAGCGTAGCGTATTGGCCAGATGGGTGAAGGGCTGCGGAAAGAACTCTCCCCGCCAAAACGCTCCCTTCTCCAACCATTCGATCCGGCGTTTGGCATCTGTGAAAGAGGCACTTATTCGGTCATAGGTGAAGCCAGCAAGAATGAGCCGCCTGCCACCAGGCCAACTTTCGGGGTCGTCAGCCAGATCGCTGACATGGGCCGAAGCAAAACTGAGCCGTCCGCTTTTGATTTCGACCTCGCGCCAGAAGAGGCCGCCCATGACGGTAAGGCGTTGTGCGTTGAGTGCTTCCTCCCCTTGGATCTCGAACTGTGCGCCGTTACAGAGGAACTGACCACTAACGGTCGCACCGATCAAGGTGACCTCGCCTCTGCTGACAATCTGTCGGAGGCTTAGGTTGCCACCAACTTGAACACCTGAAGCATTGAGCGCTCTGCCGTCATTTGGTTCGAACTGAGCGCCCCGGCAAGCCAACTGACCGGATATTTTCGCGTCGGTCAGAGAAATCTCCCCTTTGGCGACGATACCACGGAGAACGATGTCGCTGCCTGCGCGTAGCCCGTGTGCATCTACTGCCCGCGCATTGTTGGGATGAAAGAACGCGCCTGCGCAGTCGAATTGGCCGTTCACAACTGCGCCGGCAAGAGAGATTTCTCCTGTGGTCTCTGTATCCCTAAGAAACAAATGACCCTCTATTTTGGCGCCTTGTGCGTTCAGTCCTCGTAAGACGCTCCCCGCCAGATGAAGCGCTTCGATCCGACTTTGTATGGCGATGATCGGGGATCGAAAACGGCACGAGACCAGACTGACCAAGCCGTTGGTGCGGACAAAACTAAAATCGAGCTCTCCCGTTACATGCGCGCCTCTTACCATCACGCCCCAGCCGCGCACCGGTTTGGCCTTGCAGCCGCCAAGGATCAGATAGCGCAACACCTCTGCGCGCAATTCGCGGCCGGGGCTTGGTCGTCCCTCTGGCGGCAGTATGCCGTCGCCCAGGATGCACTCTTCGCCTTCTGCGCAGGCCGCGATTAGCTGGCGTTCGGCCGGGGTCAGCCAGTCGTCTCCGCCGAGCGCTTCGATGTCCTGCCAGCTGTGGATCTTGGGCATGGGCTCTCCTTTTCCGTGTGCGCAGCGTAGCGGAATGCTCTGGCATGAGAAGGGGTGCGCGCAGGACCCATGCGCATGATGCATGGCAGCATCCCATTCAGTGCGGTGGCTCAGCCGTCGCCAAGCCTGTATGACGCCCCATCGCCGCGAACAGACCCGATATCAGGACACAGCCATGCTAAGCGCCCTCAAGGCAGCTTTCGAAAGCCGATTCGCCTATCCCGACCTCAGATGGATGCCGGACGAGAAACTGACGCCCTCGCGTCTGCGGATCGAGCTGCTCTCGGGGCTGACCGTTGCGCTGGCGCTGGTGCCCGAGGCGGTGGCCTTTGCATTTGTGGCGGGGGTGCATCCTCTGGTCGGGCTTTATGCGGCGTTTCTGGTCGGGTTGATCACTGCATTGATCGGCGGGCGTCCGGGTATGATCTCGGGCGCGACCGGGGCGCTGGCGGTTGTGATGGTCGCACTGGTGGCGCAGCACGGGGTCGAGTATCTGTTTGCCACTGTCGTGCTGATGGGCCTCCTGCAGATCATCGCGGGCGTGATGCAATGGGGCAAGTTCATCCGGCTGGTGCCGCATCCGGTGATGCTGGGCTTTGTGAACGGGCTGGCAATCGTGATCTTTCTGGCGCAGCTGGGGCAGTTCAAGGTGCCGGGCTCGATGGAAAACACCGGCCACGGAATGAGTGGGGGCGAATGGCTTTCGGGCATGCCGCTTTATCTGATGCTTGCGCTGGTGGCGCTGACCATGGCGATCATCTGGGTGATGCCGCGTGTCACGCGCATTGTGCCCGCGCCTTTGGCCGGGATCGGGATTGTGGCCATTCTGGTGATTGCGTTGGGGCTGGATGTGCCGCGCGTGGGCGATCTGGCCTCGATCCAGGGCAGCCTGCCGCCATTGCATATTCCGATGGTGCCGCTGAACTGGGAGACCTTCGAAATCATCCTGCCTTACGCGGTCATTCTGGCGGCGATCGGGCTGATTGAATCGCTGCTGACGCTGAACCTTGTGGGTGACATGACCGGCAAGCGCGGCGGTGCCTCACAGGAATGTATCGCGCAGGGCGTAGCCAACACGGTCACAGGCTTCTTTGGCGGCATGGGCGGCTGTGCGATGATCGGCCAGTCGATGATCAATGTGAAATCCGGCGGCCGGACGCGTGTGGCAGGCATTGCGGCGGCGGTATTCCTGCTGATCTTCATCCTGTTTGCCGCACCGCTGATCGAGCAGATCCCGCTGGCCGCTCTGGTTGGCGTGATGTTCATGGTGGTGATCGGCACCTTCGCCTGGAACTCGTTCAAGATCATGCGCAAAGTGCCCTTGATGGACGCCTTTGTGATCGTGCTGGTGACCGTTGTGACGGTGATGGAAGACCTCGCTGTTGCGGTTGTGGTTGGCGTCATCGTCTCGGCGCTGGCTTATGCCTGGAACAATGCGCGGCGCATCCATGCGGTGACCCGCGAGTCGGTGACCGAGAAGGGCGCGAAGGTCTATGAAATACAAGGGCCGCTTTTCTTTGGGTCGTCTGACGGCTTTGCTGAACTGTTCAACATCGCCGACGACCCGGACACCGTGATTGTGGATTTTGCCGCCAGCCGGGTTGTCGATCAATCCGCCCTGCAGGCCATCGAAGCGGTTGCCGGAAAATATGAGGCGGCAGGCAAGACGCTGATGCTGCGTCATCTGAGTCGGGATTGCCATCAGTTGCTGACTAAGGCGGGCCATCTGATGATCGACAGCGATGATGATCCCGAATACGGGCTGGCGGTGGATTACTCGGTGCGCACCGGCATTCTGGGCGGCCACTGAGGTTTTCTGATCCAGCGGAGCGCGCCTTTGGCGTGCGCTCTTTTTCTTGTGGGCTGATGCTCAGTGGCGAGGTTTTTGCCCCGCTATGGAGTTTTCAGCGGGCCGAGGCGATTTCACGCAATCGGGCGACGTCTCCTGAGAGTAATACAGGCTCAGCCCGTTCGATCAATTCTGCCGGCCAGTTCCACCATTCCATATCCAATAGCAGAGCGGCCGTTTCTGGCGGGAAACGATGCCGGACGACCTGCGCCGGGTTGCCGGTCACGATTGAGTAGGGCGGGATGTCTCCGCGCACCACGCTGCCTGCGCCGATGATGGTACCGCTGCCGATCTGCGCGCCGGGCAGGATCAGGGCGCCATAGCCAATCCAGACATCATGACCGATCACCGTGTCGCGTGTGTCGGGCTGATAGTCGCTGCGGTTTTCCAGATCGAAGGCGGGGAAGGGGAAGGTGGTCAGCCCGTCCATGGCATGATTGGCCGAAGCGGTGATGAAGCGGACACCATGGGCGATCTGGCAGAACTTGCCGATGCGCAGGGTCTCTTTCGAGAAGGCGAACAGATACGGGGCCAGCCGCGCGCACCAATCCTCAGGCGGGTCGAAATCGGACGCATAACTGAAATCGCCCGCCTGAAACCGGGGATGGTCGATCACGCGGTTGAGAAATACTGAACCCTTGTGCTCGGTGCCATCGGGCAGCATGATCGGATAGCGGCGGGTTGGATCGGGAAAGGGCATCAGTCGTCGGGCCGGGCGAGGCTGAAGAGGTCGGTCACCACCGAGTAATCGCGATAGCCCAGCCGGGCCAGCGGTTGGTAGCTCGTGACGTCAAAGATACCGTCGCGCAGGCAATCGTCGCGCAGGTGGATGCCCGTCACCTCGCCAAAGACCACGTGGTTTGAGGCACCGGGCAGGGTCGTGATCTGGGTCAGCCGACATTCCAGCGCCGCCGGGGCATCAGCGATGCGGGCGCAGTCGATGGTCTCGCAGGGCTGAGCAATCAGGCCCGCATGGGCGAACTCATCCACATCATGCGGCAGTGCTGCGGAACTGGCATTCATGGCGTCGCGGGACGCGTACTCGACGATGTTGACACAGAACACGCCCGTCTGGCGGATGTTGGACAGGCTGTCCTTGCCCTGTTCCTGATCTTGCTTGCTGCCGGTTGACGCGAACATCACCTGTGGCGGTTCGTACGCGACACCGTTGAAGAAGGAATAAGGCGCGAGGTTGTTCACGCCCTGAGCATCCCGGCTGGAAATCCAGCCGATGGGGCGCGGTGTGATGATGGCATTGAACGGGTTGTGCGGCAGACCGTGGCCATCTTCGGGGCGATAGAACATTGTGTGCGTCTCCAAGCATTTGCCCAAGGGGTAGCGAAGTGATAGGGCGATTGCCACCGTTGAATGAGAGGCGCGCGGGCAGGTGATCGAAGTCAGGCCGGAACAACCCGATGACTGGTGGGAGGTCGAGGCTCTGCTCGACCTCTGTTTCGCGCCGGGCCGCGAGGCGCTGTCCTCGTACCGGTTGCGCGACGGGGTCGAACCGGTGCGCGGGTTGTCGCAAGTGGCGCGTGATTCTGATGGCACGCTGGCGGGCGCAATCCGGTTCTGGCCGGTGCATGTGGGGGCGGTGGATGCGTTGCTGCTGGGGCCGATTGCGGTGCACCCGACCCGCCAGGGCGAAGGTCTGGGCGGCTTTCTGATTCAGGAAGGGCTGGAGGCCGGGCGCGACAAGGGCTGGCAGCGGGTGATGTTGGTAGGCGACGCGCCTTATTATGGCCGCTTCGGCTTCGGCAGACTTGAGGCGGTAGAGATGCCGCCACCAACCAATCCGGAACGGGTTCTTGGTCATGATCTGGTTCCAGATGCGTGGCGGGGTATTTCTGGCATCGTTTCCCGCTGGAGTCGGTGAAGCATTGAATTCCGCAGGCTCACCCCCGATCTTTAGGGGCAGGAGAGTTTCGGATGCATGATGTCATTATCCCCGCACCGGTCGATCTGGATGCCGAACTGGATCGGATCGCGGCGCGGTACAAATCTGCCGGCGGGGCCGGGGTGCAGATGCTCAACCTCTTGGGCGGCAAGGCCGAAGGGTTGCTGGGCCGGCTGCCCGGACCGGTGCGCGCTGGGCTTTATGAAGGCACGGAACAGGCGCTCAAGGTGGCGATGCAGGCTGCGCAGGGCTCGCGCCGGGCGGTGCCGGACCAGAAACCCTGGGTCAATACCGCCGTGACCACCGCCATGGGCGCGGCAGGGGGCTTGGGCGGGATGCCGTCTGCTCTGGTGGAACTGCCGCTGACAACCACCATGCTGCTGCGCGCCATTCAGGGGGTTGCGGCGGCCGAGGGTTTCGATCCCGCTGCCGAAAATGTGCGGTTTGACTGCGTGCGCGTCTTTTCCGCCGCCGGACCGCTTGAGGTTGATGATGGGGCCGATCTGGGTTTCCTCTCGGTCCGTCTGACGCTGACCGGCACGGCGATGCAAAAGCTGATGTCGATGGTTGCGCCGCGGCTGGCGACCGTTCTGGGGCAGAAACTGGCGGCGCAGACCGTGCCGCTGCTTGGTGCCGTGGCCGGGGCGGGGACGAACTATGTTTACACGCGCTATTATCAGCAGGTGGCGCATGTGCATTTCGGGCTGCGCAGGCTGGCCATCCATGCGGATATGCCGCAGCAGGATCTGGTTGCACTTCTTGCCGAAAGGTTGAATCTTCCACCACCACGCCAGTAGAGGATGCTCAATTTTCGCTGCGTCAATTTTGAGTTATTCTCGGCAAGTTTATTTTGATGTTAAGCGCCGAGCCTGTATGACAATATCAGAGCCTCGGGTTTTGGAAGACAGATGATTCAATACGCGTTGAAATGCAGCCACGGCCATAGCTTTGACAGCTGGTTTCAGTCCGCAGCAGCCTATGACAAGCTGCAGGCAGCGGGCATGGTGGTCTGCGCGGTCTGTGGCGATGTGCAGGTGGAGAAGGCGATCATGACGCCCCGCGTCCGTCCTGCCCGCAACGCGGTTGATGCTCCGAATCCCACGCCAGAGACACAAGGTGATGCGGTACCGCTGAACGTGCCGCGCAACGCCGCCGAACAGGCGCTTGCAGAGCTGCGAAAACGGGTCGAGGACACATCCGACTATGTCGGGCGTGAATTTGTCAGCGAGGCGCGCAAGATGCATTTGGGCGACTCGCCCGCGCGTGCGATCTATGGCGAGGCCAAGCTGGACGAGGCGCGCGCGCTGGTCGAAGATGGTGTGCCGGTCGCCCCTCTACCCTTTGTTCCGAACCGCAAGTCTAACTGACATGCATGTCCTGATCACTGGCGCCAATCGCGGCATTGGCCGGGCCTTGGCCGAGCGCTATCGCGCGGACGGGCATGAGGTCACCGGGACGGCCCGTGACGGCAGTCAGGCCATTACTCTGGATGTCACCAACCCCGCGCAGCACGCAGATGTGGCTGAGGCGCTTTCCGGGCGCGCGATCGATCTGCTGATCTGCAATGCCGGGGTCTATCTGGACAAGGGGCATCGTTTTGAGGATTACGACAGCGACATCTGGGCACAGACATTTGCGGCCAATGTCACCGGCGTGTTCCTGACTGTTCAGACGCTGTTGCCGCATCTTCGCGCCGCCCAGGGCAAGATCGCAGTGCTGTCCTCGATCATGGCGTCGCATACGCGCGCGCCCGGTGGCAGTTATGTCTACCGGGCCTCGAAGGCAGCGGTGCTAAACCTGGGGCGCAACCTTGCGACGGACCTTGAGCCGCAAGGCATTGCGGTGGGCATCTACCATCCCGGCTGGGTACGCACGGATATGGGCGGAACCGGTGCCGACCTGCACGTGGATGAGGCCACATCAGGCCTCTTGGATCGGTTCAACGCGCTTTCGCTCGCGACGACGGGTTGTTTCGAAGCCTGGGACGGGTCGCCGATTGCCTATTGAGGTTTGACGGCGTTTGCCGGGACCTCGAACACCTCGTTAGGCTCGATGAAGATCATCATCACGCCGCCGCTGACCTCGTGGTTCATCGGCGAGGTGGAGCTGGACGAGGTCGGCTCACCATTCTCGAAATAGATCCGGCGCACCTCTCCGGTGGGCAGTTGCACCGCCAGAGTGGCCTCGCCATCGTCTTTCAGGCGCAATTCAGCGGGGCATTGTGCGATGGGCTGATCCGCGATGGCGGCGCAGGGAATGGTGCCCAGGGCGTTCTGGCCGTCGGTCCCGGATACGGTCGCGGATTGTGCCGCGACCTGCGTCGCGGTGAGGGTCAGGGCCAGGGTCAGAACGCGCATGAGAAATCCTTTGGTGTTTTGCTCGCCGGACGGTGGCAGCCACTCTGGCCAAAGTAAAGTTTGATATCGCGGCAACGCCGTTTCGCAGGGTCGCGGGGCTGACCGCACCGGGATGCCCACTTGCCCTTGCGCGCGGCCTCGCATAAGACCCCCCTGATCGGAAATCCAAGGCGCGGAGACGACAAGCCCTATGCCCACGCTCGTGATGAAATTCGGTGGCACTTCGGTGGCCAATCTCGACCGTATCCGCCGCGCGGCCAAACGCGTCGGCGTTGAAGTGGCCAAGGGCTATGACGTGATCGTCATCGTCTCGGCCATGTCTGGTAAGACCAACGAGTTGGTCGGCTGGGTCGACGAAACCTCGCCGCTCTATGATGCCCGCGAATATGATGCGGTTGTGTCCTCGGGCGAGAACGTGACCGCTGGTCTGATGGCGCTGACCCTGCAGGAAATGGATGTGCCTGCGCGCAGCTGGCAGGGCTGGCAGGTGCCGCTGCTGACCACCTCCGCCCATAGCCAGGCCCGGATCGAGGATATCCCGACCGAGAACATCAACGCCAAGTTCGCCGAAGGCATGAAGGTGGCTGTGGTTGCTGGCTTTCAGGGGCTCAGCCCCGAGGGTCGTATCACCACGCTGGGCCGGGGCGGCTCGGACACCACCGCCGTCGCCTTTGCCGCCGCCTTCGATGCGGAACGCTGCGACATCTATACGGATGTCGATGGCGTCTATACCACTGATCCGCGCATCTGCGAGAAGGCGCGCAAGCTGGACAAAATCTCGTTTGAGGAAATGCTGGAATTGGCCTCGCTCGGGGCCAAGGTGCTGCAGACCCGCTCGGTCGAGTTGGCCATGCGTTTTGGCGTGCGGCTGCGTGTGCTGTCCAGTTTCGAGGAACAATCCGATAATGCGGGCACGCTGGTCTGTGCCGAGGAGGATATTATGGAATCCAATGTCGTGGCCGGTGTGGCCTATTCCCGCGACGAAGCAAAAATGACGCTGGTGTCGGTCGCCGACCGCCCCGGTATCGCCGCCACCATCTTCACCGCGCTCAGCGAGGCGGGGGTGAATGTGGACATGATCGTGCAGAACATCTCGGATGAAGGGCGCACCGACATGACCTTCTCCTGCCCCACCGATCAGGTGGCGCGCTCGGAAAAGGCGTTGCAGGAAATCAAGGACGCCGGTGAGTTGAACTATGCCGAGCTGGTTGCCGACGAGGATGTTGCCAAGGTTTCGGTTGTGGGCATCGGCATGCGATCACAATCAGGGGTTGCGGCCAAGATGTTCAAGATTCTTTCTGATGAAGGAATCAACATCCGCGTCATCACAACCTCCGAGATAAAGATTTCGGTTCTGATTGATCGGAAATACATGGAACTTGCTGTTCAGGCGCTGCATGATGCGTTTGACTTGGACAAGGCAGCCTGAGGCAGACACGCCCAAAGGCCGCCGGTCAAATCAGATTGAACGGGGCCTATGGCGGATAGTACGGAAAGCGGATCCAGAAAACTCCTCGGGCGTCTGCGCGAGGCGATGGCCAGCGACTCTGCCGGTCAGGAACGTCTGGACAAGATCACCCATCTGATTGCCAGCAGCATGGGCACAGAGGTCTGTTCCATCTACTTGTTCCGGGATGAGGACACGCTGGAGCTTTGCGCAACCGAAGGCTTGAAAGCCGAGGCCGTGCACCAGACCCGGATGCGGATGGGCGAGGGGCTGGTCGGCCGGGTTGCCCGCTATGGCAAGGTTGTGAACACGCCTGATGCGCCTGCGGCAAAGGGCTTCCGCTTTATGCCGGAAACCGGCGAAGAGCGGTTTTCCTCTTTCCTTGGCATCCCGATCCAGCGGCTTGGTGAGAAGCTGGGCGTGCTGGTCGTTCAGTCCCGCGACACGCGTGAATACCTGGCCGACGAGGTCTATGCGCTGGAAGTGGTGGCCATGGTTCTGGCCGAGATGACCGAGCTAGGTGCCTTTGTTGGCGAAGGTGCGGCCCTGTCGCCCCTGCACCAGCAATCGGTGCTGCTGCGCGGTGGGACCGGCCAGGAAGGCACCGCCGAGGGCCATGTGTGGCTGCATGAACCGCGCGTCGTCATCACCAACCCGATCGCTGATGACCCCCACGTTGAACGGACCCGCCTCAAGGATGCGGTCGAAGAACTGCGCGTCGGCGTCAACAAGATGCTTGAGATGTCCCAGAACGGTGACAAGGAGCAATTACAGGTTCTCGAAGCCTATCGGATGTTTGCCAATTCCAAAGGCTGGATGCGCCGGATGGAAGAGGATATCGCGCGGGGGTTGAGTGCCGAGGCTGCCGTCGAAAAGGAACAATCGCAGGCGCGTGCGCGGATGGAGCAGGTGTCCGACGCCTATCTGCGCGAACGGCTGGCGGATCTGGATGACCTCAGCAACCGGTTGCTGCGCATTCTGACCGGGCAGGGCAAAGAAACTGGCGTCGACTTGCCGCCCGATCCGATCCTGATCGCGCGCAATATCGGGCCGGGCGAGTTGCTGGAATATGGCCGGTCGCTGCGTGGGATCGTGCTGGAGGAAGGCTCGGTTGGCAGTCACGCAACTATCGTCGCGCGTGCGCTGGCCATTCCGCTGGTGGTTCATGCCAAACGGATCACGACCGAGGCGCTGAATGGCGATCACATCATGGTCGATGGCGATCAGGGCATCGTGCATCTGCGCCCGGATGACACCGTGGTGACCGCTTTTCGCGACAAGATCGCGATGCAGGCCGAAGCACAGGAACGCTATGCCTCGATCCGCGACAAGCCTGCGGTGACCGTTGATGGCAAGCAGATCAGTCTGGTGATGAATGCCGGGTTGATGGCGGACCTGCCCTCGTTGCCCAGTTCCGGGGCCGAAGGTGTTGGGCTATTCCGGACCGAGCTGCAGTTTCTGGTGCGCAACCAGATGCCCAAACGATCGGAACTGGTGGCGCTTTACAGCCGGGTGTTGGACGCGGCGCGCGGTAAGCGCGTGGTGTTCCGGACGCTCGATATCGGGTCTGACAAGGTTCTGCCTTACATGAAACCCACGGATGAACCGAACCCTGCCTTGGGCTGGCGCGCGATCCGGGTTGGTTTGGACAAACCGGGCATCATGCGGATGCAATTGCAGGCACTGATCCGGGCAGCGGATGGCCGCCCTCTGACCATCATGTTCCCCTTCGTGGCGCAAGCCGAGGAATACCGCGCCGCCCGCGCCGAGGTGGACAAAACCATCGCACGCGAGGAACGGCTGGGCCATGTGCTGCCCGAAACGCTGGAGGTGGGCGCAATGTTGGAAACCCCCTCTCTCGCCTTCGCGCCACAGAAATTCTTTGACGAAGTTGGCTTCCTGTCCATTGGCGGCAATGACCTAAAGCAGTTCTTCTTCGCCGCCGACCGAGAGAACGAGCGCGTGCGCCGTCGCTATGATACACTGAACGCAAGCTTCCTCAGCCTGATCGAACGGATTGTGGAACGCTGCGCCATCTCGGGCACATCGCTGAGCTTTTGCGGCGAGGATGCGGGCCGCCCGGTCGAGGCGGTGTGTCTGGCCGCCATGGGCATACGGACGCTGTCCATGCGCCCGGCGTCCATCGGACCCGTCAAAAGTCTGCTGTTGCGGACAAACCTCGATGATCTGCGCAAGGTGATCCTGGATGCCCGCCACCGGGGCGAGCAAACCGTGCGACCGGCGGTAATGGAGTGGTTCCGACAAAACCGGTGACCCCTGCGCGTGCACGGTTTTGAGCCCTCTGAATGAGTTCACTCTTGCAATTCGGGTGCGGATCGGCAATTAAGCCGGTAAATGTTATCGCTAACAGTGGCCATTACGCGGGCGACAGCAACCCGCTTGCAGGCCAGAACTGGAGCCAAACCATGGTGTCGCGTGTCATCCCCGTGGATCCCTTTGATCTCGTCCTGTTCGGTGCGACCGGCGATCTGGCGAAACGCAAGATCCTGCCGGGTCTGTTTCACCGGTTCGAGGTTGGCCAGATGCCGCCCGAGGCGCGCATCATCGGTTCTGCCCGGACCGAGATGGACGCAGAGGCGTTTCGTCAGGCCACCAAGGACGCCATCGAACAGTTCACGCCGGACAGCCCCACACGCGCCAAGACCTTGGCGGCGTTCCTCGAACGTCTGGATTATGTGACGGTTGATGTCTCTTCTGATCAGGGTTGGCAGGCTTTGGCGCAGACGCTCAGGCCGGATGTGGTGCGCGCCTTTTATCTTTCGGTCGGCCCGTCGCTTTTTGCCGACATCGCAAACCGCTTGCATGAATGTGGTCTGGCCACGCCGGACAGCCGGATCGTCGTCGAAAAGCCCTTTGGCCGTGATCTGGCCTCGGCCCGCGCATTGAACGAAGGATTGCGGGCCTGTTTCGAAGAGCATCAGATTTACCGAATCGACCATTATCTGGGCAAGGAAACGGTGCAGAACCTGATGGCGCTGCGCTTTGCCAACTCGCTTTTTGAACCACTCTGGAATGCCACCCATGTGGATCACGTGCAGATCACCGTGGCAGAAAGCATCGGCATCGACGGGCGCGGCGCTTATTATGATCAGTCCGGCGCGATGCGCGACATGGTGCAGAACCATCTTGTGCAGCTTTTGTGCCTGACCGCGATGGAGCCGCCCTCGAAATTCACGCCCAACGCGGTGCGTGACGAGAAGGTCAAGGTGATCGAGGCGCTGGAGCCTGTTGACCCCGCTGATATCGCGCGCGGCCAGTACCGGGCCGATGGGGGCGGGGATGGCTATCGCGACCATGTCGGCAACCCCTCCAGCAGCACCGAGAGCTTCATTGCGATGAAGGTCAGCGTTGCCAATTGGCGCTGGTCGGGCACGCCTTTCTATTTGCGTACCGGTAAGCGGCTGCGGGCGCGGGAATCCGAGATTGCGGTGGTGTTCCGCGACCCGCCGCACACGATCTTTCCCAATGTTGGCCGGTTGCGTGGCAATGTGCTGGTGATCCGCCTGCAGCCGGATGAAGGGATCACCCTGCGCACGACGATCAAGGACCCCGGTCCGGGCGGTTTGCGCCTGTCCGAGGTGTCGCTGGACATGAGCTTTGCCGAGGCGCTGGGCGCGGATGTGCGCCAGCAGGACGCTTATGAGCGCCTGGTGATGGATGTGATCCGGGGCGATCAAACGCTCTTCATGCGCGGTGATGAGGTCGAGGCTGCCTGGGCCTGGGTTGATCCCATCATCCGAAACTGGGAAGAAACCGGCGATCAGCCTGCGGCGTATGATCCTGGCAGTTCCGGCCCGGAAGAAGCGCTGATGCTGATGCATCGTGACGATCGCCGCTGGCGCCATATAGGAGGGTGACATGGACGTGCACCGCACCATTCAGGATGTGACCCGACGCATCATCGAGCGCAGCGCCCCTTCTCGCGACCGCTATCTGGACCGGATGGATCAGGCCGCCAGCAAAGGCCCGGCGCGCGCCCATCTGAGTTGCAGCGGGCAGGCGCATGCCTATGCCGGGGCAGGATCGGATCAGCAGGCGCTGGCGACCGGTTCGGCAGGCAACCTGGGGATCGTCACGACCTATAACGACATGCTCTCTGCGCATCAGCCGTTTGAACGCTTCCCCGACCTGATCCGGGCGGCTGCCCGCGACGCAGGCGGCACGGCGCAGGTCGCGGGCGGTGTTCCGGCCATGTGCGACGGGGTCACGCAGGGCGAGGCGGGGATGGAGCTGTCGCTGTTTTCGCGCGATGCGATTGCGATGGCGACCGGCGTGGCGCTCAGCCACAACACGTTTGACGCGGCGGTGTTTCTGGGGGTTTGTGACAAAATCGTTCCCGGATTGGTCATTGCGGCGCAGAGCTTTGGCCATCTTCCGGCGGTCTTCCTGCCCGCCGGTCCCATGACCAGCGGCTTACCCAACGATGAGAAGGCCAAGGTGCGTCAGCAATTTGCCACCGGCGAGGTCGGGCGCGACGCGCTGATGGCCGCCGAAATGGCCGCGTATCACGGACCGGGCACCTGCACCTTCTATGGCACCGCCAATACCAACCAGATGCTGATGGAGTTCATGGGGTTGCACCTGCCGGGCGCGAGCTTTGTGAACCCGAACACGCCCTTGCGCGACGCGCTGACCGAAGAGGGTGCAAAACGCGCCCTGTCGCTGAGCGCGCTGGGCAACAACTATACGCCAGCCTCCAAGGTGCTGGACGAAAAGGCCTATGTGAACGGCATCGTGGGTTTGATGGCCACGGGGGGCTCCACCAACCTGCTCATTCACCTGCTGGCCATGGCGCGCGCGGGCGGCATCCACCTGGATTGGCAGGACTTCTCCGAGATTTCCGAAGTCGTGCCGCTGGTGGCGCGGGTCTATCCTAACGGGCTGGCCGATGTGAATCATTTCCATGCGGCAGGCGGGTTGGGCTACACCATTCATACCTTGATGGACGAAGGCCTGCTGCATCCCGACACCACCACCGTGGCGGGGCAGGGGCTGGCCGAATATACGCGTGAGCCCAAGCTGATCGACGGCGGACTGGTCTGGCAGGACGGCGCGGGCGCGTCGCTGAACGACAAGATTCTGCGCCCGGCAGCGGACCCGTTTCAGAACACCGGCGGTCTGTCGCGGCTGAGCGGATCGCTCGGCACCGGGGTCATGAAAGTTTCGGCAGTTGCGCCCGAACACCGGGTCGTTGAGGCGCCTGCGCGTATCTTCAACGATCAGGAAGAGGTGAAAGCAGCGTTCAAGGCCGGAGAGTTCACTGGCGACGTGGTCGTTGTCGTTCGCTTCCAGGGACCAAGGGCCAATGGCATGCCGGAGCTGCATTCGCTGACCCCGATGTTGTCGATCCTGCAAGGCCGCGGGCACAAGGTGGCGCTGGTCACCGATGGTCGGATGTCGGGCGCGTCAGGCAAGGTACCCGCCGCAATCCATGTCTGCCCCGAGGCGCTGGATGGCGGCCCGATTGCCCGGCTACAGGACGGCGATCTGGTTCGGGTCGATGCGGTGTCGGGCGATCTTGAGATTCTGACCGAAGGGGTGCTGGATCGTGATCCGGTACAGGCCGACCTGACCGGCAATGAGTTTGGCACCGGGCGCGAGATGTTCGCCCTGTTCCGCCGCAATGTAAGCCGGGCTGATGCCGGCGCTACCGTATTTGGAGATTTCTGATGGTATCGAAATCCACCCGCGCTCGTGAGATCTGCGCGCTTGCGCCCATCGTTCCGGTGTTGGTCGTCGATGACCTGGCCCATGCCGTTCCGCTGGCACAGGCCCTAGTGGCGGGAGGCCTTCCCGCGCTTGAGGTGACCTTGCGCACACCGGTGGCGCTCGACGTGATCCATGCCATGTCGCAGGTTGCAGGCGGCGTTGTCGGCGCGGGCACGCTGGTCACGCCCGAGGATGTGCGGGCGGCCAAGGCGGCGGGCGCGCAGTTCGGAGTGTCCCCCGGTGCGACCGATGCTTTGATCGCGGCCTGCGAGGCCGAAGGCCTGCCGCTGCTGCCAGGGGCCGCCACTGCCAGCGAGGCGATGCGCCTGCTGGAGGCGGGCTATGACATGCTCAAATTCTTCCCGGCCGAGGCGTCGGGCGGGGCGCCTGCGCTGAAAGCCATCGGCGCGCCGCTGCCGCAAATCTCGTTCTGTCCTACTGGCGGCGTCTCACCCGCCAACGCTGACAGCTATCTGTCGCTGTCCAATGTGGTCTGCGCCGGGGGCAGCTGGGTCGCCCCGAAAGACAAGGTTCAGGCCGGTGACTGGGCCGGGATCGAGGCGCTCGCCCGCGACGCCGCTGCGTTGGGCTGAGACAACCTCAGCCCGCCAGCTTGTTCACCATGCGCCGGAACCAGGTCTCCTTGGGCGCGTCGAGATGCGGGGCTTTTGGGGTCAGCGCGTCAACGCCTGCCTGATCCACGACCGTCAACCCGTCCTGGAACTGCAGCCGGTAGAGATCGGCATAGATGCCGCCCCGCGCCAGCATCTCGTCGTGGGTGCCATGATCCACGACGCGGCCGCGATCCATCACCACAATCTTGTCGGCGTTGCGAATGGTTGAGAGCCTGTGTGCGATCACAATGGTTGTGCGCCCGCCCGACAGACGGTCCAACGCCGCCTGCACCACTTTCTCCGATTGCGCATCCAACGCACTGGTCGCCTCGTCCAGAAGCAGGATCGGCGTGTCACGCAACAGCGCGCGCGCAATGACAACCCGCTGGCGCTGGCCCCCGGACAAGGCTGAGCCGCGCGGGCCGACCTGCGTGTCCAGACCATTGGCCAGCTTTGGGATGAAATCCGCGACATGCGCGGCCTCCAGCACTTTCTGCAGGGTCTCATCTGACACGTCGGTCCGGCCCAGCAGGATGTTCTCGCGCACGGATTCGTCAAACAGCAGCGCATCCTGCGTCACCACCGCAAAAAGCCCGCGCAGATCGGGAAAGCTCAACTCGTTGACCGGCACACCGCCGACGGTCACCGAGCCCTGCGCAGGATCAACAAGCCGGGTCAGTACATTGAAAACGGTGGATTTTCCGGCCCCTGATGCACCCACCAGCGCTGTGGTTTTGCCTGACTCGGCGACCAGCGACAACTCGCGCAACACCTGCGCATCACCATAGCTGAGAGAGACGTTTTTGAGTTCCACCCCCGGGCGACCTTTCGGAGCAGGCTTCGGATTGGCAGGCGGTAGCAGCTTGACCGGCGCATCCATCAGTTCCTTCACACGCTCCAGCGCGGCTGCGGCGGCCTGCCATTTGCCACTCATCGCCGCGATGCGCCGAGCCGGATCAAAAGCCAGGCCAATCGCCGTGAAAAAGCTCATGAACTGACCAACGGTCTTGTCCCCGTTGATGATCTCGGCCCCGCCATAAAGCAGCACGCCCATAAAGCCGACACCCGCCATGACGTCGATCAGGGCAGTGATCGAGGCCGTGCCAATTGTCGACTTGATGCCTGCGCGGACAAACTTTTCGTTGCCCTGGGCAAATCGGCTGACCTGATACTCTTCCAAGCTGTTCAGCTTGACCGGTGTGATCCCGTGAAAGGTTTCGTCCAGTCGCACCGCAAGCGACGCGCCAAGGTCGCGGACCTTTGAGGCCTGTTTCCTGACATAGCGCTGCGCTGCCCCGATAGGCAGGAACATCAGCGGAATGCCCACCAGCATGATCAAGGTCCAGATCACATCCACATTCATTGCAACACCCAGCAACACCACAAGTGAGATCACGTTCTTGCCCATGCCGGTGATGATCATCTGCCAGACCGCATTGACCGATCCAACATCGGTCTGAACGCGCTGGATCAGGTATCCGGGGGGATGGACCTGATGGAAGGACGTATCCTGCCGCACCATCTGCGCCAGCATGTCGATGCGCAGATTTGCGGCCATCTTCTGTGATACGCGGGCTAGCAGAATCTTCTGGGCGACACCGGCCAGACCGCGTGTTGTGAAGATCAGGAAAAACACAACACTGACCCAGACCAGCGCGTCTTCGTTGCCCTGAACGAAGACGTTGTCGAACATGGGCTGCATCATGTAGCTGAGCGCGCCAACCATACTGCCCTCGAGAATCATAAAAAACGAGGCAACCAACAATACCCAGCGATACCGCCGCAGATAGTCTGTCCAGACCCACGCGATGAGTTCGCGGGCGGTGTAGGTTGGTTTGCTCATAAAAGGGCCTTGTGAGGGAGAGGGTAGGAGAATGACGTATGATTGGTCATGACGGGCCCATTTAAGCAGGTGGGGGGCACGTTGCAAGCTGTTGGGGTCGCTGCTAGGGCATTGACGCAGCATCTCGGCTCCCTAGTGTGTACAAAAAACATCAGAGGTTTCAGCATGATCGACGGGTTCAGTCTGGCCCATGGGCGCAGCTATCTGGCTATTCCCGGCCCCTCGGTGATGCCCGACGCTGTGCTGCGCGCGATGCATCGGGCCTCGCCCAATATCTACGAAGGCGAACTGGTCGACCTGACCCATGCGCTGATCCCGGATCTGCTGCGGGTGGCGCGCAGCGATGGGGATGTGGCCATCTATATCGCGAATGGTCATGGTGTCTGGGAGGCGGCGCTTGCCAATGTCATCGCGCCCGGCGACCACGTTCTGAGCGTCGCCACCGGTGCATTTGGCCAGGGCTGGGCAGAGATGGCGCGCGGGCTTGGGGCCGAGGTCGAGGTGCTCGATTTCGGAACCCGCTAGGGTTGGGACCCGGAACAGGTGGTCGAGGCGCTGCGCGCAGACAAGGCGCATCGCATCAAGGCTGTGCTTGCGGTGCATGTGGATACGTCCAGCTCCGTGCGCAACGACATCCCGGCGCTGCGCAGGGCGCTGGATGAGGCCGGGCATCCGGCGCTTCTGATGGCGGATTGCATCGCCTCGCTGGGCTGCGACCGGTTCGAGATGGATGCCTGGGGCGTCGATATCACGGTGGCGGCCTGTCAGAAGGGCCTGATGGTGCCCGCCGGTGTCGGGTTTGTCTTTTTCAACGATAAGGCGGCCTCGGTTCGCAGCGGCATGGAGCGGGTCTCGCGCTACTGGGACTGGACCACGCGGGTCGATCCGCCCCTGTTCTATCAGTATTTCGGAGGCACGCCGCCGACACAGCATCTTTTTGGTCTCCGCGCTGCGCTGGACCTGATCCATGCGGAAGGGATAGAAAATGTCTGGCGGCGGCACGCGGTTCTCGCACAGGCAATCTGGGCGGCCTGCGACGTCTGGGGCAGCGCGGGCACGCTGAAATTCAATATATCCGATCCCGCGCAGCGCTCGCATGCGGTGACTGCGCTGCATCTGGACGGGGCGAATGGCACCCGCCTGCGGCACTGGGTCGAGCAGAACCTTGGCCTGACCCTCGGCATCGGGCTAGGGCTGGCCGAATACCGGACGCCGGAATGGGATGGCAATTTCCGGCTGGGGCATATGGGCCATGTGAACGGGCATATGATCCTGGGCTTGCTCGGCGGGATTGAGGCGGGCCTGACCGCGCTCGACATTCCCCATGGCGGCGGAGCGGTGGATGCTGCCGCACGCGTGATTGCAGGGCTCTAGGTGCCTCGTCTTGCGCGCAGGCGCGTGATCCCGTGGTTGAGCAGGGCCGCCAGCGCCAGCACCGCCAGCAACCCGTAAAGCGCCCAAATCACGATGAAAATCCATGTCAGGTTGATCCCGGCCATGATCAGGGCAGGCAGCGTGTAATCCGGTGCGCGGGGTATCCTGTGGTCGTCCATGCCGATCCTGTCGGGCTCCTGTGCCGTTGCTGGCGCAGGATATCAGCCCTTGGCGATCCGGTCCAATGCCCCCTCCAACGCGCGGGGCAGGGCGGCGGCAAAGGCGTCCAGATCAGCGTCGGTCCCGCAGCTGATGCGGATACAGCGGTTCTGGGGGGCGGAAAACGGCATGCGCACAAAAATGCCAAGCGCGATCAGGTTTTCCAGCACCTGCTTTGCAAATTCCGCATCACGCCCGCAATCTATGGCCACGAAATTGGCCGCAGAAGGCAGCGGTGTCAGCCCGTTTTGCCGCGCAATATCTGCGATCCGCGCACGCGACCCGGCGATCCGGGCCGTCACATGGCTAAGCCACGCGCCGTCCTGCAAGGCCGCAAGGGCCGCGATCTGGGCCGAGCGGTTCATGCCGAAATGATTGCGTACCTTGTTGAAGGCGGCGATCAGTTCCGGCGCGCCGATCGCATAGCCGACGCGCGCGCCCGCCAGCCCGTGCGCCTTGGAGAATGTGCGCATGCGGATCACCCGTGGATCATCGGCGGTTATCGCGGCCGCGGTCCCTTCGGGCGCGCATTCGATATAGGCCTCGTCCAGCACCAGCAGCGTGCCTTCGGGCAGCTGTTCCAGTGCCGCAACGATCCGGTCGCCGGAATGCCAGCTGCCCATGGGATTGTCGGGATTGGCCAGATAGACCAGCTTGGCATCCGTCTCGGCGGCCTTGCCGAACAGCGCCTCTGGGTCCTCATGATCGTCGCGATAGGGCACCTTGTGCAGCACCCCGCCAAAGCCCGCCACATGGTAGTTGAAGGTGGGATAGGCCCCGTCAGAGGTCACCACCGCATCGCCCGGCCCCACCATCAGACGCACCAGATAGCCCAGCAAGCCGTCGATGCCTTCGCCCACCACGATATTGTCGGGGCTCACGCCGTGATGCACGGCGAGCGCCCGCCGCAGATCGTGATTCTCCGGGTCGCCATACATCCACAAGCCGGCGGCGCTGTCCTGTAGCGCCGCGATGGCCTTGGGTGACGGGCCGAACACATTCTCATTCGCCCCGATCCGCGCCTCGAAAACCGCACCGCGTGCGCGCTCCTGCGTTTCCGGCCCGACAAAGGGAACGGTTGCGGGCAGGGATTGGGCAAGCGGGGTATAGCGCGGATAGGTCATGGCTGCAGATAAACGGATCGCAGGCCGGGGAACAAGCCTTGCCTCGGGTCGGGGCTTGCTCCAAGACTTGCCTGACCACAATGGGAAGGCAGGGATTGTGATGCGCATTTTGGGGTCGCTGGTGATAATCGCCATCGCCTATCTGTTGTTCTGGCCTGTCCCGGTGAACCCGGTTGCCTATGACCCGCCCAAAGCCCCGGGGTTCACGGGCGATTTCGCCATCAACCGGGTGTTGGACGAGATGGAGCTGATCTCGCTGCCCGATGGCGAGCTGGGACCCGAAGATGTTGCGGTCACGCCGGATGGCCATGTCTATACCACCAGCCTGTCTGGCGATCTGTTTCGCATTGACGGGGCGGAACCGGTGCGGGTGGACACGCTTGGCGGGCGTCCGCTGGGCCTGAGGGGCGGGCCCGATGGCGCGCTTTATATCGCCGACAGCTTTCGCGGCCTGATGCGCTGGTCCGGCCCCGGCACGCTGGAAGGGCTGGTGTCCGAGATCGACGGCAAACCGGTGGTCTATGCCAACAACCTTGATGTGGCCCGCGATGGCACGATCTATTTCTCGAACTCGACGGACCGGTTCGATCCCGAGACCATGGGCGGGACGAAGCCAACCTCGATCATGGCGATCTGGGAACAATCCGATACCGGATATGTCGCCCGCCGCGACCCGGATGGCACGGTCAAGAAGATCGCCGATGGCTTTGTCTATACCAATGGTGTGGCGCTATCCCCGGAGGAGGATTTCCTGCTGATCTCCGAGACCGGTCGCGCGCGGGTGCATCGGCTGTGGCTGACTGGCGAGAACGCGGGGCAGCGCGAGGTCTTTTTGGACAATCTGCCGGGCTATCCCGACAATCTCAAGGCGCAAGGCGACGGGACCTATTGGCTGGCTTTTGCGAGCCCGCGGGTGCCGTCGGAAAAGCTGATGCCATTCCCGTTCCTGCGCAAGGTGTTGTGGCGGCTGGGACCTCTGGTGCGCCCGGCCCCCATCCATCGCGGCATGGTCATCCAGTTTGATGGCGAGGGCAACATCCTGCGCAATCTGCAGGACCCGGAGGGGCGGCTGGGGATCACCACCAGCGCCAAGAAGATCAATGATACCTTCTATGTCATGACGCTGACCTCTCCCTGGTACGCGCGCATGCCCGCCGACAACCTGCCGCCGCGTTAGAATGGACCCCCCCTCAGAACCCCATCATAGTAAGTGAACACCAAACCGGAGGATGAAATGGCGCGCGTATCCGTCGAATATGAGAACCATGTCGCACATGTGACGCTGACCCGTAGCGACAAGATGAACGCGCTGGATGATGCAATGGTCAAGGCCATCATTGCCGCCGGTCAGGAGGTCGCCGCCTCGGATGCGCGTGCGGTGGTGCTGTCGGGCGAGGGGCCGAGCTTTTGCGCCGGTCTGGATGTGGCCAGTTTCGCAGCCGCGGCCGGGCGCGATAACGAGGCCTGGTTGAATGCGCGGGACTATCACGACGCCAACGAGATGCAGGAAGTGGCGCTGGTCTGGCGGCGCGTCCCCGTGCCGGTGATCGCAGCGCTCAAGGGCGCGGTTTATGGCGGCGGGCTGCAACTGGCGCTGGGTGCCGATATTCGTATCGCTGCACCGGACACCAAACTGGCGATCATGGAGATGAAATGGGGCCTGATTCCCGATATGGGCGGCATGGTATTGTTGCCGCATCTGATGCGCTCGGACGTGCTGCGTCAGATGGTCTATACTGCCCGCCCCGTCTCGGCCGAGCGCGGCGCGGAATGGGGGCTGGTGACTGAAATTCATGACGATCCGCTTTCAGTGGCGCGCGCGCTGGCCGAAGAGATCGCCAGAAAATCGCCCTCCGCCATTCGCGCCGCCAAGCGGCTGATCGATCTGGCAGAGCAAGCCGGGCGTCAGGATGTATTGCTGGCCGAAACCGCCGAGCAGCTTTCGCTGATCGGCAAGGCGGATCAGATAGAGGTCATCGCCTCCAACATGCAGGGCCGCAAGCCAGCATTCAAATAGAGGCCGGATCATTGCATCCGCCGCTGTCACGCCTCGTGCTCTATACCAAGCGCATGGAGGAAATGGTTGCGTTCTACACGCTGCATTTCGGGTATCGCGCGGATCGGCGTGACGGTGATCGGATCGTCGAACTGATCCCGCTAGGGCCGGGTGCTCACCTGATGCTGCACCCCGCGGGGAAGGCCACGCGAGAGGGGCAGGTCGTGGTCAAACTGGTCTTCGATGTGCCCGATGTGGCGGCGTTCTGCGCGCAGGCGCGGGAGCGGGGTCTGGAATTCGGCGCGATCCACAAGGCTGACGGGTATGAGTTCGCAAATGCCAAAGACCCGTCGAAAAATGCGATCTCGGTATCCAGCCGCGCCTTTGCCGTGCGCTAGCGCATGAAGCTGCGGCGCGCGTCGCGGGCCATGTTATAGCGCATCTCCAGCTCTGCGATCCGCGCCATCGCCGCTTTGCGCGCGGCGGGATCGGTCAGGTTCGAATAATCCGCCCGCGCGGCATCCAGTTCCTTTTTGAGTGTGAACTCTTCCGGCAGAACGCCCGCCTGCGCCATGATCCTGTGGCCTGCAGCCAGCGCCGGGTCGCTCATTGCCTCGCCCGAGCGGTCGGGCAGGGGCTGGCCTTCGCCTTGCAGCCCGTCAAGCTGACCCTCGGCCCTGGCCTTGAGGATCTGACGTTCGGCGAGGTTTCGTGTGGTCCGTGTCATGCCGGCAGCCTAACGCAAAACCCCGCCGGGCGCGAGCGCGGCGGGGCTGAAAGGACGTGTTGCGGCAACGAAACCGGTCAGGCGATCTCGGCCAGACGGGCGAGAGCTTCGTTCAGCTTGGCCTCTTCTTCTTCGCGGGCGGCGAGATTGGCCTTGGCCTCCGCCACAACCTCTTCCGGGGCCGAGGCCGCGAATTTCGGGTTGTTCAGACGCCCGCGCAATCCACCCAATTCCTTGGCCAGCTTGCCTTTGGCTTTCTCCAGCCGTTCCTTTTCCGCACCGATATCAATGATATCTGCCAGTGGCAGGCCGAAGGACGCACCGGGAGCGGCGATCGAGATGGTGCCTTTGGGCAGGTCTTCGGCTTTGGTCAGGCTGTCGATCCGCGCGAGGCGTTTGATCAGCGTCTCGTTGCGGTCCCAGGCGGCCTGGCCGTTGGCGTCTATCTCCGTCACCAGCATCGGCACATAGAGGCCAGCCGGAACCCGCATCTGCGCACGGGCTGAGCGGGTGTTTTCGATCACCGAGATCACCCAGGTCATCTCTCGATCCGCATCCGCCTCCACCAGATCAGCGGCGGCGTAGGACGGCCAGTCAGCGTGAACGATCATCTTGGAGCGGTTGGCAGTCAGGCCCCACAGCTCTTCGGTGACAAAGGGCATGATCGGATGCAGCAACACCATGCATTGATCCAGAACCCAGCGCATGGTGGCGCGGGTCTCGGCCTGTGCCTCGGCATCATCCCCCTGCAGCAGCGGTTTGGAGAGTTCTACATACCAGTCGCAGACCTTGCCCCAGACAAAGGCATAGAGCCCGTTGGCGGCATCATTGAAGCGATAGCTCTCCAGCGCCGCGTCGACCTCTTCCCGCACGCGGGCAGTCTCGCCAATGATCCAGCGGTTCACGGCGGCCTTGGGTTTCAGATCGGCCACGTCCAGTTGCGGGACGGCGTCAGTGAAGACCTCGTTCATCTCGGCAAAGCGGACAGCGTTCCACAGCTTGGTGCCGAAATTGCGATAACCGGTGATGCGTTCGCGCGACAGTTTCAGCACGCCGCCAATCGCCGCCATCGAGGCGTTGGTAAAGCGCAGCGCGTCGGCACCGAATTCATCCACGATTTCCAGCGGGTCGATGACATTGCCGGTGGTCTTGGACATCTTCTTGCCCTTCTCGTCGCGGACGAGCTGGTGCAGGTAGACGGTGTGGAACGGGATCTGATCGACCACGGCCAGCTGCATCATCATCATCCGGGCGACCCAGAAGAACAGGATGTCGAACCCGGTGACCAGAACATCCGTAGGGAAGTAACGTTCCAGTTCCTCGGTCTGCTCGGGCCAGCCCAGCGTGCCGATGGGCCAGAGGCCGGAAGAGAACCAGGTGTCGAGCACGTCGGGGTCGCGCCAGACCGGATAGACCAGCTTGGTGGGGTCCTGTTCGACTGCGTATTGCGCAAGGCTTTCGGCGAATTGATGGATCGCCTCGTGCTTGTCGGCAACCTCGATAACGCTTGCATGACTCAGCGGGCTGGGAATGTTGGCGTTGTCGTCGAAGAATTTCTCGGTGACAGCCTCAAGGCTTGCCGCGCATTCCATGACATTGCCACGATGCAGCATGCCGCCTTCGTTCAGCAGGCGACCGAGTTCGACCAGATCAAGCGCGCCCTCATCCTCGTCGCCCTTGAAGTCCTCGGCGGACAGATCGAGCCCATACCAGACCGGTATCTGATGCCCCCACCAAAGCTGGCGCGAGATGCACCAGGGTTCGATGTTTTCCAGCCAGTGGTAATAGGTCTTCTCGCCCGACTCGGGGATGATCTTGACCGTGCCATCCTTGACCGCATCCAGCGCAGGGCCAACGACTTTTTCCGCGTCAACGAACCACTGGTCGGTGAACATCGGCTCGATCACGACCTTCGAACGGTCGCCAAAGGGCTGCATGATCGGCTTGCTCTCGACCAGCGGAACCAGCGCGGCGGGATCGTCCTCCTCTCCGAGCTTGGTGCCCAGAACCGGATCATCGGCACGGGTCATCACGGCCAGACCGTCGGCGGTGATCTCTTCGACGACCTTTGTGCGCGCCTCGAACCGGTCGAGCCCGCGCAGGTGATCGGGGACGAGATTGATCGCGTCGATCTCGTTCTCGGTGAAGGCGCGCCCGCGTGCAAATTCCTGCGCCTTGCCAGCTTCGTCGGCATAAGGCGCACCATCGGCCCGCATCGCGCCGCGCGTATCCATCAGGCGGTACATCGGGATACCGCCACGCTTGGCCACCATGTTGTCGTTGAAGTCATGCGCGCCGGTGATCTTCACCGCGCCCGAGCCGAAATCGGGATCGGGGTAGTCATCGGTGATAATCGGAATCTGACGGCGATGCTCTTTCGGGCCAACCGGGATTTCGCAGAGTTTCCCGACAATTGGCGCATACCGCTCGTCCGAGGGATGAACCGCCACCGCGCCGTCGCCCAGCATGGTTTCGGGGCGCGTGGTTGCGATCGAGATATAGTCGCGCTCTTCCTCAAGCACGATATTCCCGTCCTCGTCTTTCTCAACGTAAGTGTAGGTCTCGCCCCCCGCCAGCGGATACTTGAAGTGCCACATAGACCCAGGCGTTTCGATATTCTCGACTTCAAGATCCGAGATCGCGGTTTCGAAATGCGGGTCCCAGTTGACCAGCCGCTTGCCGCGATAGATCAGGCCCTTGTTGTACATCTCAACAAAGACCTTGATCACCGCGTCATGGAAATTGGCCGAGTTCTCATGCCCCGTGCGCGGATCACCCGCCGCACCGGCCATGGTGAACGCGTTGCGTGACCAGTCGCAGGAGGCGCCCAGACGTTTCAGCTGTTCAATGATCGTGCCGCCGTATTCGCCCTTCCACTCCCAGACTTTCTCAAGGAATTTCTCGCGGCCCAACTCGCGCCGACCGGGCTGTTGGGTCAGCATCAGCATCTTTTCCACCTGCATCTGCGTGGCGATGCCTGCATGGTCCTGACCGGGCTGCCACAGCGTGTCGAAGCCGCGCATGCGGTGCCAGCGGATCAGGATATCCTGCAGCGTGTTGTTGAACGCATGGCCCACATGCAGGGCACCCGTCACGTTGGGCGGCGGGATCATGACGGTAAAGCTCTCGTCGCGCGATCTGTTCGCGCCTGCCTTGAAGGCTCCGGCCTGTTCCCAGGCCTCATAGATGCGGGCCTCGGCCTCGGCCGCGTTGAATGTCTTTTCCATCGCCATGGGATGCGTCCTGCGTCAACGAATTCGGGTCAGCGACTGCAATAGCGAATGGGGTCGGGAAGGGGAAGGGCACATGCCGCTTTTGCGCAGGCAAACGCACCGCCAGAGGTCCGGCGGTGCGTTCAACTTACCTGTGGGACGCCTCAGATCAGCAGATCGAAGCTGTGGGACAGGGGCAGGGTGCGTGCCCGTTGACCGGTCAGGTCAAAGAGAGCATTGCCAAGCGCGGGCATCGCAGGCGGGGTGCCGGGCTCGCCCGCGCCACCGAGATGGCGGTTGGTTTCCAGCACCCGCACCTCGGTCACCGGGGCCGTGTGCATGCGGATCGCGTCATAATCGGGGAAGTTATATTGCTCGACCTCGCCATCCGCGAAGGTGATCTCGCCATAGGCCGCCGCCGACAGGCCATAGATCATGCCACCGACCATCTGCGCCTCGACCGTGTTGGGATCAAGCGCGATGCCCATATCGCAGGCAATCCAGGCCTTGTTGATGCGGATGGTCCCGTCCTCGTCCACCACCTCAATCACCTGTGCCACCGGCGTGCCGAAACTGTAGCAGAACCCGACGCCGCGCCCGACGCCATCTGGTGTCTTGCCGGTCCAGCCCGACATCTCGCGCACCGCTTCAAGACACCCGGCCGAGGGGGCGTGTTCGTCTTTCATCAACTCCAGCCGAAACTCCAGCGGATCACGCCTGGCGGCATGGGCCATCTCATCCAGGAAGGTGTCGTGGAAGAAACCGTTGAAGCTGTTGCCGACCGAGCGCCAGAACCCGACCGGAACTGCCAGGTCGGTCACATAGCCGCGCATCCGGTAGTTGGGGATCGCATAGGGCTGGTTGAACGCGCCTTCGACCAACACCTTGTCCGGCCCGCCTGAGGGCACGCCGATCCGATCCATGGACTGATAGACCGCAGATTGCGCGGCGATCTGACCGTCATAGAGCACTGCTTTGCCGTCCCTGATGGCGCCGCGCATCCGGGCCATCGCGCCGGGGCGGTAGAAGTCATGGCGCATGTCCTCTTCGCGCGACCATGTGGTCTGCACCGGCACGTTGGGCATCGCCATGGCGATCTGTGTGGCGATCACCGTGTAGTCGGACTCGCCCTTGCGGCCAAACCCACCGCCCAGGTAGGTGGTGTGCACATTGACCGCCTCAGTGTCGAGATTGGCCACTTCGGCCGCTTTGGACTGGATGATCGTGGGGGCCTGATTGCCTGCCCAGATGTCCAGCGTTGTGCCGGTGAAGAGCGCGGTGGCGTTCATCGGCTCCATCGTGGCATGGGCCAGATAGGGCAGCTTGTATTCTGCCGTGATCTCGGTCGCGCCCTCCGGCATCACGCTGACATCACCATCGTCGCGCATGGCGGAGTTGGCCTTACCGTCGAAACTCGCGGCGATGACGTCGAACAGAGCGTCAGTTTCCGGCGGGTAGGGTGCCTCGCCCCAATCCACCTCGATCGCTTCGACCGCCTGCAGAGCCAGCCAGGTGTTGGAGGCGACAACCGCAACGCCATTGCCCAGATCGACGATCTTTTCGACGCCGGGCATGGATTCGGCGGCGCTGGCGTCGAAACTGTTCATCTTGCCACCGAGTTTCGGGTTTACCCGCACGCTGGCGAATTTGAGACCCTCGGGGCGCACATCGATGGCATATTCGGCGGTGCCGGTCGATTTGCCCACCATGTCCACACGCGGGTGATGCTTGCCCAGAATGCGCCATTGCGATGGATCGCGCAGTTCAACATGGGGCGGGTCGATCTGACCAGCGGCCACGGCCAATTCAGTATAGGGAATGGTCGTGCCGTCCGGCGCGATCACCGCGCCCTTTTCGGTCTTGAGCAGGCCGCGGTCGACGCCAAGCTGCTCGGCCGCCGCCTGTTTCAGCGTCTCGCGGGCGGTGGCTCCGGCCTCGCGCATGCGCTCGAACCCGTCTTTCATCGAGGTTGATCCACCGGTGACTTGCAGGCTCAGCACCTTGCCCAGCATACCAAGCGCCTCGGCCAGATTGTGCTGGAAATCCGAGATGTCATAGCCTTTGTTGGGCAGCGCCTCACCCAGCATGGCGCTGTTGTAATAGGCGGCAGCGGCGGGTCCGTGCAAAACCCGGACATCGTCCAGTTCCACATCCAGTTCTTCGGCGATCAGGGCCGCCCATGTGGTCATCACGCCCTGACCCATCTCGGCACGGGGCGCAAAGAGCGTGACGCCTTCCTGATCGATCAGGACAAAGGGGTTCAGCGCGGTTTCGCCCTCCTGCGGCTTCAGCGGGTTGGGGGCGGGGCGGTTGACGTAATAGACGCCAAAGGCCACGCCGCCAACGATGGCTGCTGATCCGATCAGGAAAGTGCGGCGGAGGATTTTTGCAACAGATGCCATGATTTACGCCTCCTTCAGCTTACCAGCAGCGGTATGAATCGCGGCGCGGATACGGGGATAGGTGCCACAGCGGCAGAGATTGCCCTGCATCGCCTCGTCAATCTCGGCATCCGAGGGGCTGGGGTTTTCAGCAAGCAGCGCGGCGGCCTGCATGATCTGACCCGACTGGCAATAGCCGCATTGCGCGACCTGATGTTCGACCCAGGCTTGCTGGATCTTGGCCATCGCCTCGGGCGTGCCGACGCCTTCGATCGTGGTGACATCGCCCCAGACATCCGACAGGGCGACCTGACAGGACCGCACCGCTTCGCCGTCGATATGCACCGTGCAGGCGCCGCAGGCAGCAACCCCGCAGCCGAATTTGGTGCCGGTCAGACCGACCTCATCGCGCAACGCCCAAAGCAGGGGCACGTCCTCGGGCAGATCGATTTCATGGGCTGTTCCGTTGATCGTCAGGGATGTTGGCATGGCGCGTTTCTCCGCATCAGCTGATTTCTGACATAAATAGCTTATTTTGTCAGAGTGTCAATTGACAATATCGACACAAACTGTCAAATGCTGAAGATATGAAAGACCTCGATATCGATCCCAAGCAGAAAGCCATCCTCGAAGCGGCGTGGAGTGCCTTTGCGAGCTATGGCTATCGCAAGACCTCGATGGATGACATCGCGCGTGGGGCGAACATGTCGCGGGCGGCAGTCTATCTGCATTACCGAAACAAGGATCATATCTTTCAGACACTTGTGCGGTTTTGCTATGACATGTGCACCGCCGCTCTTAGCGAAGCGCTGTCGCGCGATGGTGCGGTTTCAGACGTGCTGGAGGCGGCCTTTCTTGCGCAGGGTGAGATTATCGTGAAGCCGATGCTCAGCTCAGCCCATGGGATGGAATTGCTTGAGGCGGGGAACACAACCTCGTCGGAGATGGTGCATGACGGCGAGGCAAGGCTGCGCGAGATCTATGCAAGTTGGCTAACCCAGCGCGTAGATGCCGGAGGCGCAACATTGCCGGGCAGTGCCGAAGACACCGCCGCCCTGATCACATCATCCCTGAAGGGCGCCAAGGTGACGGCCGGGTCTTACGAGGACTATTGCAGATCGGCGAAGCTCCTTGCGTCCGTGCTGGGCGCAGGGATCGCCAGGTAGATCAAGTCACCCGTTTTCGGACCTTGTAGTCGTCGCGATCCCACAGGGCTTCGCGCATGATCTCGGACAGGATCGCAACTGCCCCGTCGATGTCATTTTCATCCAGAAACAGGGGCGCAATGCCAAAGCGCATGATGTCAGGCTCGCGGAAATCGCCGATAACGCCGCGTGCGATCAACGCCTGAACGACCGCATACCCTTCGGCAAACCGGAACGAGACCTGACTGCCGCGCAGATCGGGATCGCGCGGGCTGGCAAGCTGCAGGTCAGGGCAATGCGCTTCGACCTTGGCGATGAACCTTTCGCTCAACTCAACCGATCTGGCCCGGACATCCGCCAGATCAACACGATCCCAGATGTCCAGCGCCGCATCAAGCGCGGCCATCTGCAGAACCGGTGGGGTGCCGACCCGCATCCGTTCAATGCCCGGCCCGGCGCGATAGTCCAGATCAAAGGCAAAGGGCGCTTCATGGCCCAGCCAGCCAGACAGGGCAGGCAGCGCGTTATGCGCATGACGTGGTGCGACATAGATGAAGGCAGGCGCGCCGGGGCCTGCATTGAGATATTTATAGGTGCAACCAACCGCAAAATCCGCCCCGACACGCGTGACATCAACTGCGTCGGCTCCGGCTGTATGCGCCAGATCCCAGATGGTTACGATGCCAAGCTCATGTGCTTTTGCGGTCAGGGCCTGCATGTCATGACGACGACCGGTGCAGAAATCAACCTCGGTCAGCATCAGCACTGCAACCTCCTCGCTGAGCGCGGAGTCGATCTGTTCTGGGGCCACCAATCTCAGTTCGTGCCCCTTGTCCAGCGTATCCAACAACCCTTTCGCCATATAGAGATCGGTCGGAAAGTTGCCGGTATCCGACAGAACCACACGCCGGTCTGGGGTTAGCTCCAGCGCGGCGGCGAGTGCCTGGTAGACCTTGATCGACAGTGTGTCACCCACCACCACATGGCCGGGTTCGGCCCCGATCAAGCGACCGATCCGATCGCCCAGATGCGTGGGTTGCGCCATCCAGCCTGCCTTGTTCCAGCCGGTGATCAGCATCTCGCCCCATTGCCCGCGCATGACCTCATTCATGCGGTCCGTGGCGGCAATCGGCAGCGGACCCAGTGAGTTGCCATCCAGATAGATCATGCCCTCTGGCAGATGGAACAGGGCTTTGGTGGCGGCGAAATCGGTCATATGTGATCCTGTCGGCAGTGATTGCCAGGACGATGGCCTGCCCGGCGCCGGTGGGCAAGGGGTGCTGCGGCGTTGCGTCTTGGCGAAGCCGGGCAACAGATGTGGCAGGTTGCGCACAAATCACCCCGGAGGCCGAAAGATGAAATGGCTCGATATCCCACCGATCTGGCTGGTCGGCTTCATCCTGATCGCCTGGGCGCAGGCGCGCTGGGCTGCGTTCGGGTTCAGCCTTGGCGGGGCCTGGTCCGATCTGCTGGGCGGGCTTTGTGTGGGGGCGGGGATTTTGCTGATGGTGCTGGCGCTGATGGAGTTGCGACGCTATCGCACCACGCCGATCCCGCACCAAACGGCTTCGGCTCTGGTCACCAGCGGAATATTCTCGCGTACCCGCAACCCGATCTACCTCGGCGATGCGCTGATCCTGCTGGGGCTGATCCTGCGTTTTGACGCGGTCCTGTCGCTGCCACTGCTCCCGATTTTCGTCTGGGTGCTGGAGCGCCGTTTCATCCTTCCCGAGGAAAAAGCGCTGCGCCGTGCGTTCCGTGCAGGCTTTGCGCGATACGAGCAAAAAACCCGGCGCTGGGTCTGAGAGAAATGTGACCCAGCGGCCAATACCAATGCTGCGCTTGCGAAATTTTGTTGCGCAATATAGGTCATGGCACCGCAAACCGTTTCAATCTGCGTCCGGATGCAGACAGCCAAAGGGGGCCTGACAGGTGAAGATAGGCACACCAAAAGAGAAGTTTGACGGCGAGGCGCGCGTTGCGATGACGCCCGACTCGGCACGTCAGTTGCAAAAGCTGGGCTTTGACTGCGCCATCGAAAGCGGCGCAGGTGCTGCTGCCGGTTTTTCGGATGCAAGCTACGAAGAGGCCGGGGTCGAGGTCATCAAGACCGCCGCCGCGCTTTGGAAGGCCGCTGACATTGTTGCCAAGGTGCGCCAGCCCGATGCGACCGAGCTCAAGCGCCTGACCAAGGACAAGACGCTGATTTCCTTCTTCAATCCTGCCGGAAACGAAGAAGGGATGGAGGCTGCTAAATCCAAGGGTGCGACTGTGATCGCCATGGAAATGGTGCCGCGCATCAGCCGGGCGCAGAAGATGGACGCGCTGTCCTCGATGGCCAATATCGCCGGATATCGCGCGGTGATCGAGGCGGGCAACAACTTTGGCCGCTTCTTCACCGGTCAGGTGACGGCAGCCGGTAAAGTGCCGCCTGCCAAGGTTCTGGTCGTGGGGGCGGGCGTTGCCGGTCTGGCCGCCATCGGCACCTCGACCTCGCTGGGGGCGATCACGCTGGCCTTTGACGTGCGCCCCGAAGTGGCCGAACAGGTCGAATCGATGGGCGCGGAGTTCGTCTATCTCGATTTCGAGGATGAGCAGCAGGACGGCGCGGCGACCGGCGGCTATGCCTCGGTCCAGTCCGATGAGTTCCGCGAAGCGCAGCTTGCCAAGTTCCGCGAGCTTGCTCCGGAAGTCGATATCGTCATCACCACCGCCCTGATCCCCAACCGCGAGGCGCCCGAGCTTTGGACCAAGGACATGGTCGAAGCGATGAAGCCGGGCTCGGTGATTGTCGATCTGGCGGCGGAAAAGGGCGGCAACTGCAAGCTGACCGTGGCGGACGAGAAGATCGTGACCGACAATGGCGTGACCATCATCGGCTATACCGACTTCCCCAGCCGGATGGCGGCGCAGGCCTCGACGCTTTATGCCACCAATATCCGCCACATGATGACCGATCTGACCCCCGAGAAGGACGGTCAGGTCAATCATGACATGGAAGATGACGTGATCCGCGGCGCGACCGTGACCCATCAGGGCGAGATCACCTTCCCGCCGCCGCCGCCCAAGGTGCAGGCGATCGCCGCGCAGAAGAAACCGGAAGTCAAGGAACTGACCCCGGAAGAGAAGCGCGCCAAGGAAGTGGCCGAGTTCAAGGCGCAGACCAAGCAGCAGGTGACCCTGCTGGCGGTTGGTGGCCTTCTGACGCTGTTGGTAGGTCTGATTGCGCCTGCAAGCTTCATGCAGCATTTCATCGTCTTCGTGTTGGCGGTCTTCGTGGGCTTCCAGGTGATCTGGGGCGTGGCGCACAGCCTGCACACGCCGCTGATGGCGATCACCAACGCGATCTCGTCGATCATCATCCTCGGCGCCTTGATGCAGATCGGATCAGGCAGCTTCCTGGTGATCCTGCTGGCGGGGCTATCGGTGTTCATGGCCGGGATCAACATCTTCGGCGGTTTCCTCGTCACACGGCGCATGCTCGCCATGTTCCAGAAATCCTAAGGGGGGCCGAGAGATGGAATTTGGCTTTACCACTGCCGCTTATGTCGTTGCGGCTGTTCTCTTCATCCTGTCCCTTGGCGGTCTGTCGAACCAGGAAAGCGCCAAGCGCGCGGTCTGGTACGGGATCGTTGGCATGGCGCTGGCGGTCTTTGCCACCCTTATCGGACCCGGTTCGGGCCTGTGGCTGCTGTCGCTTCTGTTGATTGCAGGTGGCGGCACCATCGGTGTTTATGTGGCGCAGCGCGTCCAGATGACCGAGATGCCGCAGCTTGTGGCGGCGATGCACTCGCTGGTTGGTCTGGCAGCGGTCTTTGTGGGCTTCAACGCGCATTTCGAGATCAAGAACGTGGCCGAAGTGATGGCCATTGTGGATTCCGCGAGAGAGGCCGACCTCAGCGATCTGGGCGCGTTCGCCAAGCTGATCGCCAAGAAGACCTCGGCAGAGCTTGCGATCCTGCATGTGGAACTGTTCCTCGGCATCTTCATCGGTGCGATCACCTTCACCGGGTCTGTCATTGCCTATGGCAAGCTGGCGGGCAAGGTGACCTCGGCGGCGACCAAGCTGCCGGGCGGGCATATGCTGAACGCGGGTGCTGCGGCGCTCTCACTGATCTGCCTGATCTGGTACACCAGCTCTGGTAGCTTCTTCCCGCTGTTCCTGATGACGCTGGCCGCGCTTTTTATCGGCTATCACCTGATCATGGGCATCGGCGGTGCTGACATGCCAGTGGTTGTGTCGATGCTGAACAGCTACTCGGGCTGGGCCGCGGCGGCGATTGGTTTCTCGCTGGGCAATGACCTGCTGATCGTTGTGGGTGCGCTGGTTGGCTCGTCTGGTGCGATCCTGTCCTACATCATGTGCAAGGCGATGAACCGTCACTTTGTCAGCGTGATCCTTGGCGGCTTTGGTGGTCCGCAGGGTGAGCAGATGGCTGTCGAGGGCGAGCAGATCGCCATCGAGGCCGATGGTGTGGCAGCGGCGCTGAACGATGCCGACAGTGTCATTATCATCCCCGGCTACGGGATGGCGGTGGCGCAGGCGCAGCAGGCTGTGTCCGAACTGGTGCGCAAGCTGCGCGCGGCGGGCAAGAATGTGCGTTTCGCCATCCACCCGGTTGCGGGCCGTCTGCCCGGCCACATGAACGTGCTGCTGGCCGAGGCGAAGGTGCCTTATGATATCGTGATGGAGATGGACGAGATCAATGATGACTTCCCCGACACGGATGTTGCCATCGTTATCGGCTCCAACGACATCGTGAACCCGGCTGCACAGGACGACCCCAACAGCCCCATCGCCGGGATGCCGGTTCTGGAATGCTGGAAGGCCAAGCAGGTCTTTGTGTCCAAGCGCGGTCAGGGTACCGGTTATTCCGGCATCGAGAACCCGCTGTTCTTCAAGGAAAACACCCGCATGTTCTACGGCGATGCCAAAGCCTCGCTCGACAAGCTGCTGCCGATGATCGAGTGAGCACGGGTTTGATCCAATTGCAAAGGGCGCCTGCGGGCGCCCTTTTCTTTTTTGTTTTTGGTTAGGGGGCTTTGCCCCCTCGGCCTTCGGCCTCACCCCCAAGATATTTTTTACCAGATGAAGCGCGGATCAGAGGTGGTTCTGGATGTATACGGCGGTATTCCGATAACATATTGAAATAAAAAGATATTTGATGTCTTTGGTAGGGTGGCTATAGTAGAGCGGATCAATCGGAGCCCGACATGCCGCCCATCCAGGACCACCCGCTGCGCTATGCGATTGCAAATGAGCTGCATGCACGCCCTTTCCCGGTCGCCACAGCGCCGGGAACAGCGGTCTATCTTGCCATCAAACATCCCGATGGGTCGAATGGTGCGGCGCGTGAGGATGCGCATGCCCATCTGCTCGATTTGCTCGACCGGCATGGCGCGCAACACCCGCAACCCGGTGCCACGCATTTCTCGGGCTCCCTCGGTCGTCATCATCTGAAATGGGAACAGCATACCGAGTTTGTGGCCTATACTGCCTTCTTTGATGGCGTGAGCAGTCGGCCCTTTGATCCGGCGGATTTCGAGGTGTTTCCTGCCGATTGGCTGGCGAGCGCACCGGGGCAGAGGATCACCTCGATCGCATTGCGTGTCATGGCGCGCCCCGACATGCCGAGGATCATCACATCGCTACGCGACTGGTTTGTGCCCGAAAGCCTGGCGGTCGCGCATGTGCTGGATGATGCGGCTGTCGTCGCTGGGGATTTCCGCATCGACCCGGCAGGTCATGTCCGGCTGGCGGTCTTTGTGTCTGACGGGACCGACAAGCGGCGGGTGGGACGAATCGTACAGCGTCTGTGCGAGATTGAGACCTATAAAGCGATGTCGATGCTGGGCTTTGCAGAGGCCCGCAAGATGGGCTCCCGGCTGGGCGAATTGGATACGAAGCTGACGGAACTGGCCGGAGAGATGGCCGATGAGGCCGCCCCGGCTGAAGAGACGCTGCCAAAGCTGCTGACTGCTGCGGCCGAGCTGGAGACGATGGCAGCGCGTGCCTCGTTCCGGTTCGGCGCGACCGGCGCTTATGAGGCCATCGTGAACCAGCGCATCCAGCTTTTGCGGGAGGAGCGGTTTCTGGGTCGCCAGACCCTGTCGGATTTCATGGTCCGCCGCTATGACCCGGCGATGCGAACAGTCAAATCCACACAGCGGCGGTTGCAAAGCCTGTCGGATCGGGCGATGCGGGCGGGCGAGTTGCTGCGGACGCGTGTGGATGTGCAGCGCAGCGCGCAGAATCAGGCGCTGCTGGAGAGCATGGATCGCCGCGCCGATCTGGCCTTGCGTCTGCAGCACACGGTCGAGGGGTTGTCGGTGGTCGCGATCAGCTATTATGCGGTGTCGCTGGCGGTCTACCTGTTGGGGCCGCTGACCAAGCTGGGCCTCTCCAAAACCACGCTGACCGCCGGTGTGACCCTGCCGGTGATCCTGCTGGTCTGGCTGATGGTGAAGCGCATCCGCAAACATCTGGAATGACCGGCTGTTCAGGTCACGCTTTCGTCGCTAGGACTTATCGAAAGAGTCGTTGGCCGTCTCGAACAAAGGTCGTCACATGGTCGGGTTTCCCAGAGCGTGGAGCGCGGTTGCCTCCATGTTTGTCCTCAACGGTGCCTATTTCGGCATCTGGGCGTCGCGCATCCCGGCGGTGAGCGATGCATTGTCATTATCGCATGAGACCTTGGGGCTGGCACTGTTGTTTCTGGCGGCGGGTGCGGTCTGTTCCTTTCCGATCACCGGGCGGTTGGTGGACCGGTTCGGGGCATATGGGGTCACGCTGGTTGTGGGCGTGCTCTATGCGCTCAGCCTGATCCTGCTGGGCGTGGCGGGCAGCTACGCGTTTCTGTGTCTCGCGCTGTTTCTGTTCGGGGCCTCTCACGGGTCGATGGATGTGGCCATGAATGCCTGGGGCGCGGAAGTGGACCGGCAGTACAAGAAAGCCGCGATGTCGTCGTTCCATGCCATGTGGAGCCTCGGGGCCGGGCTGGGCGCGCTCAGCGGGTTTGCAGCGATTCAGGCACAGATGTCGGTGCTGGCGCATTTTCTGGTGTCGGGTGCCATCGTAGCGGTGCTGACGCTGGCAATCGCGCGTATCGGGTGGACCTCACAACGCTCGAATCTGTCACGGGGCAAGGTCTTTGCCTTCCCCACCGGGGTGCTTGTGCTGGTTGGGCTCTCCGCCTTTTGCGGCGCCATGGGCGAGGGCGCGGTGGCGGATTGGAGCGCGATTTACCTGCGTGACAGCATCGGCGCGGCAGAGAGCGTTTCGACACTGGGGTATGCAGTGTTTTCGGTGGCCATGGTGGCGGTGCGCTTTATGGGCGGCTGGTTGATCGGCGCGCTGGGTCCGGTCCTTGCGGCGCGATTGGGCGGGGCCTTTGCCACTGTTGGGGCCATTGCGGTTGTCGCCGCCGCCGTTCCATCGACCGTCTTGATCGGGCTTGGACTGATGGGAGTCGGCTATGCCGTGGTGATGCCGCTGGCCTTCACCCGTGCGGCCAATGACCCGGACATACCACAGGGACAGGGGATCGCCAGCGTGGCGACGCTGGGCTATGGCGGGCTGCTGATCGGACCGCCGGTGATCGGGTTTCTGGCGCATCTGGCGTCGCTGCGGCTCGCGCTGGCGGTGCTGGTGCCGCTGGCTCTGTTGATCGTGCTGCTGGCCGGGGCGCTTCGCCCGCGCACGCACTAGGGTGCAATCGGTTTGACAGCGGCAAGCTCTGCGACTTAGCGTGCGCACACCCCCTCGGACCGAATTGCCAAGAGGCGCTACATGACCGAGAAACTGTCCCCGCGTGCGTTGATGGAAAAGCTGGTGTCTTTTCCAACTGTCAGCCGCGACACCAACTTGCCGCTGATCGACTGGGTTGAGGAGTATCTGACGGCCCATCGTGTGGGCGTGCACCGGATGGAGGCACCGGGTCAGCCGGAAAAGGCCGCACTTTTTGCCCATGTCGGGCCTTGGCAAGAGGGCGCGGTGGTTCTTTCGGGCCATACCGATGTTGTGCCGGTCGATGGGCAGGCATGGGAGACCGATCCCTTCGAGGTGGTCGAAGCGGATGGCCGCTATTACGGGCGCGGCACTTGCGACATGAAAGGTTTCGACGCGCTGGCGATCTGGGCGATGGTCGAGGCGCAGGGCCGAGACCTCGCCACGCCGCTGCAACTGGCGCTGAGCTATGACGAAGAGGTGGGCTGTATCTGCCCGCCGCATCTGATCCGGGCGATGGACCCTGTCGTGCCCAGGGGACGGATCGTGATTGTGGGCGAGCCCTCGATGATGCAGGTCGTGACCGGGCACAAGGGTGATATCGGGCTCAGTGTCCATGTGCATGGGTTCGAAGTGCACAGCTCGTTGCTGCATATGGGTGTAAGCGCGGTGCATGAGGCCGCGCGGCTGATCGAGTGGGCCAATCAACGCAACCGCCAGAACCGCGCCGCCCCGCGCGACGAGATCGCAGCGCTATTTGATCCGCCCTGGACCACCACCCATGTCGGCACCATCGAAGGTGGTACTGCCAGCAACATCACTGCGAAGGATTGCCGCTTCTTTATCGAATGCCGCACCTTGCCGGGGGCATCGCTGGACGACTGGAAGGCGGAGTTTCAGGCTTTTGCAGGTGAGGTCGAGGCCGAGATGCAAGAGGTGCACCCCGACGCACGGATCGAGATCAGCGAGGTCTTCAAGGTTTCCGGGTTGGTGCCCGAAGAACAAGGCGCGGCGGAGGCGCTGACCCGCGCGCTAACCGGCGACAATGGCACCCATGTGGTCAGCTACGGCACCGAAGCCGGGCAGTTTCAGGAAGCCGGGTATTCCGTGATCATCTGCGGCCCCGGCGACATCGCACAGGCGCATCAGGCGAATGAATTTCTGTCGGTTGACCAATTGCAGGCCGGGCAAGACTTCATGAGCGCGTTGTTGGATCATCTCTCGGGATGAAGGGCATTCCGATCACCGCCACGTCGCCGGTCGAACATGACGCGGCGCTGCCCTCAGCCGCGCCGGTTGTCATCATTGGTGGTGGCATCATCGGGGTGATGACCGCCTATTTCCTCGCACAAAAAGGCCTGCGACCGGTGCTGCTGGAAAAGGGGCGGATCGCGGGCGAGCAATCGGCGCGCAACTGGGGCTGGGTGCGCCAGATGGGTCGCGACCCCGCCGAGTTGCCCATCATGGTCGAGGCCAACCGGATCTGGCGTCAATTGCAGGCGGAGGGCTCGGACGATCTGGGTCTGCGCCAATGCGGCCTGACCTATGTGGCGCGATGCGACAAGGACCTGGCCGGGTTCGAGGCATGGTTGCCCCATGCGCGCGAAAACGGTGTCGATACGCGGATGCTGAGCAGCGCGGAGTTGTACGATCTCATCCCGCAGGCGCAGGGCAGCTGGCCCGGCGCGATGCACACAGCTTCAGACATGCGGGCTGAGCCCTGGGTGGCGGTCCCGGCGCTGGCGCGGGCAGCGGTGGCGGCGGGCGCCGTGATCCGCGAGAGTTGCGCGGCGCGGCTGCTGGATGTGCAGGCCGGACGTATCGCGGGTGTCGTGACCGAGGCCGGGCGCATCGTCACATCTGATGTCGTGGTGGCGGGCGGGGCCTGGTCCAACCTGTTCCTGCGGCGTCACGGGGTCGACATCCCGCAGCTTTCGGTACGCGCCACTGTGGTGGCCACAACCGCGGTCCCGGACATCTATGCAGGCGGGGCGGATTTTGGCGAGATCGCCCTGCGGCGGCGCGTCGATGGCGGCTATTCGCTGGCCGAGGGGGACGCGCATGATTTCTGGGTCGGGCCGGATGCCTTTCGGGCCGCACGCGCCTTCTGGCCGCAATTGCGGGCGGACCCGTTCGGGCGGCGTTATCTGCCCGCCGCGCCGCGCGGGTTCCCTGATGCCTGGGGCACGCCACGGCGCTGGACGGGGGACGAAACCTCCCCCTTCGAGCACTGCCGCGTGCTGAATCCCGCGCCGAACCATCGCAAAGTGGAGCAGATTCTCGACCGGTTTCAGCAGCTTTTCCCATCGCTTGGTGCAGTGCAGGCCGCTGCCGCCTGGGCGGGGATGATCGACACGATGCCCGATGTGGTGCCTGTTGTGGACCGGGCCGAAGCGCTGCCCGGCCTGTCAATCTGCACCGGGATGAGCGGTCATGGTTTCGGGATCGGACCCGCCTTTGGGCGCATCATGGCCGATCTGGTGACGGGGGACGCGCCCGGCCACGATCTCAGCAGGTTCCGTCTGTCGCGGTTCAGCGACGGGTCGGCGTTGGAGCTGGGGCCGGCGCTCTGAATCTATTGGCCGCGTTCTGCTCTGGAAGAACGGGCCGGGGCGTATATGTAGGTGGGATAAGACATGCCGGTCTGCGGACCGCAAAACGGAGGAGCAAGAGATGCCAGTCAAGAACCGCTTTGCGGAGCTGCAGGATGAAATCACCGCATGGCGCCGGGATATCCACGCAAACCCCGAGATCCTGTTCGACACGCACCGCACCAGCGCGCTGGTGGCCGAAAAGCTGCGTGAGTTCGGCTGCGATGACGTGGTGACCGGCATCGGCCGCACCGGCGTGGTTGGCGTCATCAAGGGCAAGACAGATACCGCGGGCAAAGTGATCGGCTTGCGCGCCGATATGGATGCGTTGCCGATCCACGAGGCGACGGGCTTGGACTATGCCTCGAAAACGCCCGGCGCGATGCACGCCTGCGGCCATGACGGGCATACCGCCATGCTGCTGGGCGCGGCGAAATACCTGGCCGAGACCCGCAACTTCGACGGCACCGCCGTCATCATCTTCCAGCCTGCCGAAGAAGGCGGCGGCGGCGGTCGCGAGATGTGCGAGGACGGCATGATGGACCGCTGGGGCATTCAGGAAGTCTATGGCATGCACAATTGGCCGGGTCAGCCGGTGGGCAGTTTTGCCATCCGCCCCGGCGCGTTCTTTGCCGCCACCGACCAGTTCGAGATCACGCTGGAGGGCAAGGGCGGCCACGCGGCCAAGCCGCAAACCACCGTCGACAGCACGGTGATGGCCTCCAAGGTGGTTCTGGCCCTGCAGACCATCGTCAGCCGCAATGCCGATCCGACCGATCAGCTGGTGGTGTCGGTCACCTCGTTCGAAACCTCCTCCAACGCCTTCAACGTGATTCCGCAGAAGGTCTTTCTGAAAGGCACGGTGCGCACCATGAGCACCGAAATGCGTGATCTGGCCGAACAACGGATCAAGGAGATTTGCGCCGGTATCGCGACGACCTTTGGTGGCACGGCTGAGGTGACCTATCACAGGGGCTATCCGGTGATGGTGAACTCCGAAGCGCAGACCGAATTTGCGGCAAGCGTGGCGCGCGATGTCTCTGGCAGTTGCAATGACGCGCCGCTGGTCATGGGAGGCGAGGATTTCGCCTTCATGCTGGAGGAACGGCCCGGCGCCTATATCCTCGTGGGCAATGGTGACACGGCGATGGTCCATCACCCCGAATATAATTTCAACGACGAGGCCATTCCCGCCGGGTGCAGCTGGTGGGCCGAAATCGTCGAACAGCGGATGCCAGTGGCGTGAGTTGAAAGCAGGCAGGGGACGTCGTCGTGCTTGGTTCTGACCGCTTTGCCGGTCTGAAGCTGTCAGCCGGTTGCGCTGGGATTGGTCAATTCGAGTTCCTTGCAGAGGTTGTCGATGACAGCCTCCAAAGCATTTTGCTGCGTGGCGACATAGGCTGAGGCGGCTTGCCGGGCGCTGGTGAAGCGCTCTGCGTCGTCCAGCCAGTCCGCTACGGCATGGGCGAGGCTGTCAGCGTCGTGAACCTCGCGCGCGCCGCCATCCTGTTTCATCTGGGCGTAGGTCTCGGCGAAATTGTAATATCCTGGCCCGGTGATTACTGCCGCGCCCGCTTGCGCCGGTTCAAAGGGGTTGTGACCACCGATTTCCTGCAGCGAGCCGCCGAGAAAAACCAACTGGCAAAGCGCATACCAGGTGCCGGTCTCGCCAAGTGTGTCGGCCATATAAACTTGGGTCCGTGCGGTGATCTGTTCCTGCGCGCTGCGGCGGGCGCAGCTGAGACCAGCGGCTTTCACCAGCCCCTGAACCTCATCGCCGCGTTCGGGGTGGCGGGGAACCAGCAGCAAAAGCAGGTCGGGATGGGTAATGAGCAGGCGCTTATGGGCCTGTAGCACCTGTTCTTCTTCTCCCTTATGGGTCGAGCTTGCAACCCAGACCGGGCGATTCCCGATGGCTTTCGTCAGCATGTCGCGTGTGGCTTCATCCACCGGCAGCGGGGCCGAGGTCGCCTTGAGATTGCTGCCGGGGCGCACCCGGCACGGATCAGCGCCCATGGCGATCAGATTGTCGGCAGTCTGCCGGTTCTGGGTCAGAAACAGCGTGAAACAGTCGAGGATGAACCGCGCCGTGCCCGGGGACCTCTGCCAGCCCTCCACCGATTTCTGCGAGAGGCGGGCGTTGAGCAGGGCCAGTTTGATGCCGCGCCGGTCAGCCTCGACCAGCATGCGGGGCCAGAGCTCGCTTTCGACGAAGATACCCGCCTGCGGGCGCCAGTGATCATAGAAACGTGTTACGGCAGCGCCGGTGTCAAGTGGGACGAACTGGTGCCGCGTGCGCGGCGGCAGGCGTCTTGCAACCAGCTCGGCCGAGGTCGGCGTGCCGGAGGTGATCAGAAACTCCGCCTTTGGCAGCACCGCGCCCAGGCGGGTGATCAAGGTGAGGACCGACAGGCTTTCGCCCACGCTGGCTGCATGAAACCAGATCAACCGGCCGTCAGGGCGGGGCAGGGTGGCGTGGCCCAGCCGTTCGCGCTGCCGCTCTGGCGCGACCCCGGCGGCGTCCAGTTTGCGGCGCACGGAACGCCAAGCCAGCGGGCCAAGCGCACCGGTTACGACAGAGTATAGCCGGTATAGCGGCGTCGGGGCGACACCCTGTCCGGGCATCTCAGCCGCCCGTATGGCTCATATGCCTAGGCATCTGGCCATCGAGCGTTTGCCGGGAATAGTCGAAATCATGGCCCTTGGGCTTGTGGCTGATGGCGGCGCGGATGGCCTCTTGCAGCGGTTCTTCACTGTCGGGGTGATCGCGCAGGGGCGCGCGCAGATCGGCCATATCCTCTTGCCCGAGGCACATATAAAGCTCGCCGGTGCAGGTCAGGCGCACGCGGTTGCAGCTTTCGCAGAAATTATGGGAAAGCGGCGTGATGAAGCCGATCTTTTGTCCAGTCTCTTCCAGCCGCACATAGCGGGCCGGGCCGCCGGTGCGCTCGGCCAGGTCGCTGACCTGATAGTGGTTTTCGTACTCGGCGCGCACGTCCTTGAGCGACCAGTACTGGCCCAGCCGGTCCTCATTGCCGATATCGCCCATCGGCATAACCTCGATCCAGGTCAGGTCCATGTCACGCTCCGCGCACCATCGGGTGATCGTGGGCAGTTCGTCCTCGTTGAAACCCTTGAGCGCCACCGCATTGATCTTGACCCGCAGCCCGGCTTTCTGCGCCGCGTCGATGCCGCGCAGCACCTGTTTCAGACGGCCCCAGCGGGTGATATCGGCGAATTTGGTCTCATCCAGCGTGTCGAGCGAGACATTCACCCGCCGCACGCCCGCTGCATAAAGCTGATCAGCAAACCGTTCCAGCTGCGAGCCATTGGTGGTGAGCGTCAGTTCCTCCAACGCGCCGCTATCCAGATGCCGGGTCATGCCGTTGAAGAAGGTCATGATATCGCGTCGCACCAGCGGCTCGCCTCCGGTGATGCGCAGCTTGCGCACGCCAAGCCCCACAAAGGTCGAGCACATGCGATCCAGCTCTTCCAGCGTCAGCAGCTCTTTCTTGGGCAGAAAGGTCATGTTCTCGGACATGCAATAGACACAGCGGAAATCGCAGCGATCGGTAACCGAAACGCGGAGATAGGTGATGGCGCGGGCGAATGGATCAATCAGGGGTGCGGTCATGGCGATATAGCTAAAGCGGAGCCCTGCCTGCGGCAAGGGGGATCATGGTATTTGGGTCTGGCATGGCCGGGCGCAGATAGCTAGGGTTTCGGTATGAGACATATTGCCCTGACCTCATTGATCCTCATCGCGGGATGCGCGCAGATCCGCGACACCACCGATGGTTTGTTTAGCGGACCCTCATCTTCCTCTGCATCTGAAGCCGCAGAAGCGCCAGAGTCGGACGGCTCTGAACAGGTCGAAGAGGTGGTCGCAACCGAAGAGTTCGATCCGGGCTGGACCGGCGCCAAGCAGACGATTGCGGGTCTGGGCGATGTTGCGAAACCCGGTATCTGGCTGGAAACGCCTCTGGTCAGCAAGGAACGCTCGGGCCGGGTGGTGTTTCGCAAGACCGGGGCCTCGGCCTTTGTGACGCTGATCCCGATCGAGGGCGCAGAGACGGCGGGTAGCCGGTTGTCGCTGGAGGCGATGCGGACGCTGCTGGCACCCATTGACCAGTTGATCGAACTGGATGTCTATACCAACTGATCCGCCATCTGACGGCCGGTCAGAGAAGGTTTCGGAGATTTGCGCATGTTGAGCGGAACGTGCCATTGCGGTGAGGTCGGCTGGACACTCGAAACGTTGCCAGACAAGGTCACGGCTTGCAATTGCACCATATGTCGGCGTTATGGTGCCCTTTGGGCGTATGGACACATCGGCCATGATGTTCAAACGACTGGTCAAACACGCCCCTACAGGCGTCGTGATAGCGGGGACATCGACTTCCACTTTTGCGTCATTTGTGGCTGCGTGGCGCATTACATCGCCTGCGCTGCGGATGAACACGGCCGCAAGCGGGTCGGAGTGAATACTCGGATGGCCGACCCATCATTGATTGGCGAGCTTCCGATCCGTCATTTCGAGGGGCATGACAGCTTCAAAACCCTGCCGCCTGATGGAAGAACCGTGGCTGATATGTGGTTCTGAAACAGGTGCCAGCAATGCGCGGCGATGCGGCGAGAGATAGCCTCGTTTGCAATACTCGTCAGAACTTGCCGTTGTTGTTCTTCCATTCCGAGCGTGGAGAGATCTTTTCGGTCGTGTCCCAGTGTTCGACAAATTGTCCAACTTCCGCACGGAACAGATCAAAGAAAGCGCAATGCTGGCCGGCATATGCGCCTTCGCTGACGCAAAGTACGAAATTGCCCTCGGCCACGACCCGGTGCAGGTGATGGTAGTCGATCACGCGTTGGCCATCCTCGGCCTCTTCCAGCGCTGACATCAGGGATGCGCGACCATCGGTGAGGCGGGGATTGTGTTCGATATAGCCCTGTTCTGGGATGAATTCGGCGATCCGGTTCACCGCGCCGCCTATCAGTACGGTTTCGACAAAGCTGCGCGCGAGGCTGCGGTTGGTCTCGGTCAGGGCGTGATCGCTGGCCTCGGTCGGACCATCCACCATGCTGCGCCCCGAGGGATTCGGTCCCAATCGGGGCTGGATATTGTCCCAATGTTCGACCGCTTGACCCTCTTCGAACCGGAACAGCTCGAACCCGATGCGCCTTGTGGCGAAATCATATTCGGTATGGGCAAAGACAAAATCGCCATCCTCAAAGGCCCGCACGATGTTCACGCGTGGTGAGGTTTTTGACAGGCGCTGGAACAAGGCCGCCAGCCCTTCGCTGCCCTCATGGGTTTGCGGGTTGTGCTGGATGTATTTGGCTTCGTTCACCACCGAGATCGGCTCGGGATCGCCGGTCTCGATGCTTTTCAGCAAGGCGCGGATTCGATGTTTGTTGGCTTGCGGCATTGGCTTGGCAATCTGTTGTTTCGGGCATGGCTCGCCGCTTCAGACTGCGCGCAATTGGCCGGGTCAGCAAGGGCAAGGTTCCTGCCACCGGTGGAGCTCAGCGATCCAGATACTTTGCCGCCTCGCGCCGGGCAAAGGGTTTCATTGCCTCACCATGTTCGGCCAGAAAGGCGCGCACCCGTGGGGCGTCGTGTTTGGACAGGTCGCGCAGCCACCAGGCCACCGCTTTCTGAATGAACCAGTCGCGGTCGGGCACGTAAGCAGCGGCCCAGCCCAGAATACGGTCGCGACGGTCCAGATCGTCATCCTTGGGATTGTTCTGTTTGGTCCAAGGCAGGGTGGAGACGAGCGCGGCGCGGCGGGTCCACATGTGATCGGACCGCGTCCAGCCCTCCACCTGATCCAGACGCGCCGGATCGGCCACCAGCCGTTTCGAGATGGCGCCGCAGGCGTGATCCGCAATGGCCCAGCTGTCGAAGTCCGGCACCCAGCTCTGCAGCATCTCCCAGACCGCCTCATCAGGGCGGATGCGGGCTTGCGTCAGCAGCTTGCCGGCGGCGATGCGGGCCTCGAAGATATCGCTTTGCCAGAGCGCATCGGCCAGCGCGACCCGTTCCGGCACGCTCAAGGCCTGTCGCCACGCCTTTGTCAGATCGTTGATCGCCGGGTTGGGAACCCCCAGCACGACTCGGCTCTGCTTGTGATAGGCCGCTTTCTGTTCGGCGCGACCCGGTTCGATATGAGCCTTGAGCTGGTCGAGATGGTCTGTAAGCATCCCGACCCTCAGACCGGAACGCCGGTTGGCTTGCCGTCAAGGGTGGTCTGGTTTCTGTCGGCCCAATATTTGCGGATATCCTCGTCGGATTTCCCGTCGACCCATTTCTGCATCGTGTCGCGATCGGCGCGATAGTCCATGAAGGGCACGGTATAGCCGCAGGAGGTCTGCACCATCTCGATCTCGACATCGAAAATCTGTCGCGCGCTGCGATGGGGCGGGAAGTGGTGATCAAGCTCCGCCCAGTCGGGGTCTTCCGTATGAACGGTGCGGGCCGTGCCATAGGCGCGCAGGATCAGCGGGCGGGTCTCGAACGAGCACCACATCAGCGTCATGCGCGTGTTTTCCAGCAGGTGGCCTGCGGTTTCATTGCCGCTGCCGGTCAGGTTCATCCACAAGATGCGGTTCGGCCCCATCACGCGCAGTGAGTCCATCCCTTTGGGTGAGATGTTGACCCGCCCCTCTGGCCCCGCCGAGCCGGTGAAGAACATGTGCTGCGCTTCGATGAAATTGCGATGGGCGTCGTCAAGCGCCGGAAACTGCTTTCCCATGGGTTACTCCACTGTGACCGATTTCGCGAGATTGCGCGGCTGATCCACATCGGTGCCCTTGGCGACCGCAGTATGATAGGCCAGCAACTGCGCCGGGACTGCGTAAAGGATCGGCGTCAGGCTGGGATGGGAATGTGGCATCCGCACCGTGGACCAGACACCATCCTGCGCCTCGGCGATGCCATCATCATCCGAGATCAGCAGCACCTTGCCTTTGCGCGCCATCACCTCCTGCATGTTCGAGATGCTCTTGTCGAACAGCGCATCGCGCGGGGCCATCACAACCACCGGCATATGCTTGTCTATCAGCGCGATGGGGCCGTGTTTCAGCTCACCAGATGCGTAAGCTTCGGCGTGTATATAGCTGATTTCTTTCAGTTTCAGCGCTCCTTCATGGGCAAGCGGGTACATCACGCCGCGCCCGAGGAACAGCACGTCGCGCGCTTCGCTCAGCTTCTGCGCGGCGGCGCGGATCGCGTCCTCCTGATCCAGCGCAGCGTTTAGCAGCGCGGGCAGCCCGCGCAGCGCTGATATGTGATCGGCGATCTGTTCCGGCGTCAGCGTGCCCCGATCCTGCGCCGCCTTCAGCGCCAGCATCAACAGCACGCTAAGCTGGCAGGTGAAGGCCTTGGTCGAAGCCACGCCAATCTCGACCCCGGCATGGATTTCCAACGCCAACTGGCTTTCCCGCGCGATTGAGCTTTCGGGGACATTGACCACCGACACGATCTTGTCCGCCTTGCCTTCGCAATAGCGCAGCGCGGCCAGCGTGTCGGCGGTTTCGCCCGATTGGCTGACGAACAGCGCCACGGTGCGGTCCGGGATCGGAGGCTCGCGGTACCGGAACTCAGAGGCGATATCGACCTCGACCGGAATGCGCGCCAGTTGCTCGAACCAGTATTTTGCAGTGAGGCAGGCAAAATAGGCGGTGCCGCAGGCCACCATGGTCAGCCGGTCGATCTGACTGAAATCGAGCCCCTCGCCGGGCAGGTGCACGTCGTCAGAGCCAGAGGGCAGGTAGGCGCGGATGGCCTCGGCGATCACCGTGGGTTGCTCGGCGATTTCCTTGGCCATGAAGTGTTTGTGCCCGGCCTTGTCGGTGCGGGTCCGGTCGGCGGCGATCTTGCGCATCTCGCGGTTGGCGAGTTCACCCTGCGCATCGCGGATCTCCAGCGAAGTGCGGGTCAGAACGGCGCGGTCGCCTTCTTCAAGATAGGTGATCCGATCGGTCAGCGGCGCCAATGCGATCGCGTCCGAACCTACGAACATCTCACCGTCACCATGGCCGATGGCCAGCGGCGAGCCCTTGCGGGCGGCAACGATCAGGTCTTCTTCGCCATCAAAGAGGAAGGCCAGCGCAAAGGCCCCTTCCAGCCGGTCAATGGCGCGGTTGGCCGCCGTAACCGGATCAAGCCCAGAGCGCAGGAAATACTCGGTCAGCAGGGCGACTGTTTCGGTGTCGGTTTCGGTCTGGAATTCGATGCCGTGCTCGGCCAGTTCGGCGCGCAATTCGCGGTAATTCTCGACAATGCCGTTATGCACTACGGCCACCGATCCGGCGCGATGCGGATGGGCATTGCCGACCGAAGGGGCGCCATGGGTGGCCCAGCGGGTATGGCCGATACCGGACTTGCCTTGCAGGGGTTCATGCACCAGCAGGTCGCTGAGATTGACCAGCTTGCCGACCGCGCGACGGCGATCCAGCGCGCCCTTGTTCACGGTGGCGATCCCGGCGCTGTCATAGCCGCGATATTCCAGCCGTTTCAGCGCCTCAACCAGAATGGGGGCGGCTTCATGATCCCCAAGAACACCTACAATTCCACACATCTCTACTGACCTTTCGACAGGTTTTCTTTCTTCTTCCGTAGTATGGAGAAGAGTTTTTTGGCATAGCCCGGCTTGTTGTCCTGTTTGGCGCGCGCAACGGCCAGCGCATCCGGCTCGATGTTGCGGGTCACCACCGTGCCCGTTGCAGTCATCGCGCCATCGCCAACAGTGACGGGGGCCACCAGCATCGTGTTCGAGCCGATGAAGACACCTTCGCCAATCTCGGTCCGGTGCTTCATGAAGCCATCATAGTTGCAGGTAATGGTGCCTGCGCCGATATTGCTTTTGGCTCCGATGCTGGCATCGCCGACATAGCTCAGATGGTTGACCTTGGCCCCTTCGGCGATCTCTGCATTCTTGATCTCGACGAAATTGCCGACCTTTGCGTCTTCGGCCAGTTCAGCACCCGGTCGCAAGCGGGCATAAGGCCCGACCACGGCGCCCCGGCTGACATGGCAGCCCTCCAGATGCGAAAAGGCGCGGATCTGCGCGCCGCTTTCCACTGTTACGCCGGGGCCGAAGACCACATTGGGTTCGATCACGCTATCACGCCCGATCACGGTGTCGGCGGCAAGATAGACGGTCTCGGGGGCCATCAGCGTCACGCCCTGTTCCAGCAGCGCCGCGCGGGCGGCGGCCTGAAACACCGCATCTGCCTGCGCCAGATCAGCGCGCGAGTTCACGCCCAGCGTCTCAGCCTCGGCGCAGGCCACGGCGGTGACATTCAGGTTGCGGGCGCGGGCCAGTTCGACCACATCGGTCAGGTAATATTCGCCCGAGGCGTTGTCGTTGCCGACCGCCGCGATCAAGTCGAACAGCGTGCCGGCGTCACAGGCCAGCAGGCCGGAATTGCAGAAGCTGATCGCGCGTTCGGCCTCGCTCGCGTCCTTGAATTCCACGATGCGCTCCAACCGGTCGCCATTCATCACCAACCGTCCGTAGCGGGCCGGATCGGCAGCCTCAAAGCCCAGGATGACAAGATCATTCTCGGCGCGAGCGGCAATCATCCGCTCCAGCGTTTGAGGTTGAATGAAGGGGGTATCGCCATAAAGCACCACCACATCGCCCTCGAAACCGTCGAGCGCCGCGCGCGCCTGATCGACCGCGTGGGCGGTGCCAAGCTGTTCCTCCTGCAGGACAACCTGCGCGGTGTCATCCTCGGATAGCGCGGCCTTCGTCACCGACTCCGCCCCATGTCCGGCAACGATGACGGTGCGTTCGGGGGCGAGCGCGCGGCCTGCGCGCATGGCGTGAACCAGCATCGGGGTCTGAGCGATGGGATGTAGGACCTTGGGCATATCCGAGTTCATCCGGGTGCCCTTGCCTGCGGCAAGAATGACGAGAGCGCTGCTCATGAAAAGTGATTTCTCTTTGTATTTTCCTTGTGCCCGTTTTATCCGCTGGGGGCAGGGGCGCAAGCGCTGGTGCGATCAAATGAGATTGCGGGCTGCAACAGTGCGCGGCAGATACGCGCCGACAGGAGGCAGGATGCGGACGGTTATATTCGATCTCGATGGCACGCTGGCCGACACATCCGGCGACTTGCTGGAGGCGGCAAATGCCTGTTTCAGAATGATGGGCCATGGCGATGTGCTGGTACATGGAGCGGACGCGGGCGTTGCCGTGCGCGGCGGGCGGATGATGCTGACACATGGGCTGCACCGTGTTGGCCAGTTCGATGCGGAGACGGTCGACAGCTATTATCCCGTGCTGCTGGAGGCCTATGCCGACAAGATCAATGTTCACACATTCCTCTACCCTTCGGCGATGGACGCGGTCGAGCGTCTGAAAACCGCAGGCTATGGCGTGGGCATCTGTACCAACAAACCCGAGGGCCATGCCGATCTGCTGCTGCAGCGCCTTGGCATACGCGACGCCTTTGCCGCACTGGTGGGGGCTGACACGCTGCCGGTGCGCAAACCTGATCCCGCGCCTCTGCGCGAGGCGGCAAAGCGTGCAGGCGGGCATCCGGATCACTGCTTGCTGGTGGGCGATTCCGATACCGACCGCAACACCGCGCGTGCTGCTGGTGTGCCTTCGATTCTGGTGACCTTCGGGCCATCCGGCGAGGATATGTCGGCGCTGGAGCCCGAGGCGCTGTTGCATGATTTTGCGCACCTGCCGGATCTGGTGCCGGACCTGATCGGGCATCCGGGTGCGCCTGCAAAGGCCGCGCGGGCTTGACCGGGTCGCGCACGCGCTCCACAAACGCCGCATGACAGAGAGATTTACCGGCAGTTTCACCCAACAGGAACCCATCCCTGACGACGCCATCGCGGCAGCGCTGGATGTGCTGCGCCATGGGCGCTTGCATCGCTACAACGTGGCCGAGGGCGAAGCGGGCGAAACCGCGCTGCTGGAACAGGAATTCGCCGCACAGACCGGCGCACGCTACTGCCTCGCCGTGGCCTCGGGCGGATATGCGATGGCAACGGCGCTGCGGGCCGTGGGCGTTAAGCCCGGTGATCGGGTCCTGTCCAACGCTTTCACGCTTGCCCCAGTGCCCGGTGCGATCGCCTCGGTTGGGGCGGTGCCGGAATTTGTCGGCGTGACCGAAGGCCTGACCATCGATCTGGACGATCTGGCGGCCAAGCTGGACCGCGCCAGCGTGCTGCTGCTCAGTCATATGCGCGGGCATATCTGCGACATGGACCGGTTGATGGCCATGTGCGACGCCGCTCAGGTCACGGTGATCGAGGATTGCGCGCATACGATGGGGGCAAGCTGGCGCGAGGTGCCTTCGGGACGACACGGGGCGGTGGGCTGTTATTCCTGTCAGACCTACAAACATGTGAATTCCGGCGAAGGCGGCTTGCTGGTCACTGATGACGAAGAGCTTGCGGCGCGGGCCGTGATGCTGTCGGGGTCTTACATGCTCTATGGGCGTCACAAGGCGGCGCCATCGCCGGAGGTGTTCGAGCGGGTCAAATACGTGACCCCCAACATTTCTGGCCGGATGGACAATCTGCGCGCCGCGATTCTGCGCCCGCAACTGCGCAATCTGGGCACGCAGGTGGCCCGCTGGAACGAACGCTACCGGGCGCTGGAAGACGGGCTTCGCGACACGCCGGGCCTGACGGTTATCGATCGGCCCGAGGAGGAAAGTTATGTCGGTTCGTCGATCCAGTTTCTGTTGCTCGACTGGCAGGACGAGGCGCTGTGTGATGTGATCGATCGCTGTGCCGCGCGCGGGGTCGAGCTGAAATGGTTCGGCGCGCCGGAGCCGGTGGCCTTTACCTCGCGCTATGACAGCTGGCGCTATGCGCCGTCTGAGCCAATGCCCGCGACCGACCGGGTTTTGGCGGGCATTGTCGATATGCGCGTGCCGCTGACTTTCAGTGCCGAGGATTGCGCGCTGATCGCGCGGATCATCCGCTCGGAAGTGACCCGCGCCCATAACGCGGCCTAGCGCCGCCCGGCGAACATGTTAGGCTGCCCTCATTTGAGGGAGCTTTTGGCCATGGCAAAACCGCAACGCGGTGGGAAATCCGTTGATCACAAGAAGGAAAAGATCAAGGTCACGACCGCAAAGGCTGATGAAAAGAAGAAATTCGCCGAAGAGGTGAAAAAGCGCAAACTGGCGCTGACTCTGGTGAAACAGGCGGAAGCCAAGGTGGTTGCCGCGATCAAGAACGCCAAGAAGGGCGAGGATGCCATCGAGAAACTCGATGCCGGTATCCTGCAGATCGATACCAAGATCGAGGCCCTGAAGGTTGAGCGCGAGAAGCGGCTGAAGCAGCGCCAGGAATTGCACACCAATGTGCAGCGCCTTGGCCGTGCTGCCGTGAAAGAGATGCAGCAGCATTACGCGCAAGTGAAGGTCAACGTGCCGGGGCAACTGCCGCCCCCGCCACCGGTGAATGTCGGCACGGCGGGATTCGTGATGCTGCTCGCTGCGTGGCCCGTGCTCTGGAAGAAGATCAAATCGAAACTGTCATGACGTTCTGAACACTTGTTCAGTTCTTCTTTGACGGGCGCATTTTTGGGTGTTATATGAACGCCTGTTCAATAATCGGAAGGGAGGCCGGTGATGTTCAACGCGACCATGCAATTCGACCTGGGTGAGGATGTGAATGCCCTGCGCGAAATGGTCCATCGCTGGGCGCAGGAACGGGTTCGCCCCATGGCGAGCGAGATCGATGCCTCCAACGCTTTCCCGAACGAGCTTTGGCGTGAAATGGGCGAGCTGGGCCTCTTGGGCATCACGGTTCCCGAAGAATATGGCGGGGCGGGGATGGGCTATCTTGCCCATGCTGTCGCGGTCGAGGAGATCGCGCGGGCCAGTGCCTCGGTCTCACTGTCTTATGGCGCGCATTCGAACTTGTGTGTGAACCAGATCAATCTGAACGGCACCGAGGCACAGAAACGCAAATACCTGCCGGGCCTGCTTTCGGGCGAGAACGTGGGCGCGCTGGCCATGTCCGAGGCGGGGGCGGGGTCCGACGTGGTCTCAATGAAACTGCGCGCCGAGAAGCGCAATGACCATTACCGTCTGAACGGCAACAAATACTGGATCACCAACGGCCCGGATGCGGACACGCTGGTGGTCTATGCCAAGACCGACCCCGAGGCCGGGCCAAAAGGTATCACCGCCTTTCTGATCGAAAAAGAGATGACGGGTTTCTCGACCTCGCCGCATTTCGACAAGCTGGGCATGCGCGGCTCGAACACGGCTGAGCTGATCTTCGAGGATGTCGAAGTGCCGTTCGAGAATGTGCTGGGCGAAGAGGGCAAGGGCGTTCAGGTGCTGATGTCTGGCCTCGACTATGAACGCGTGGTGCTGGCGGCCATCGGGCCCGGTATCATCGCAAGCTGCATGGATGAGGTGATGCCCTACCTGGTCGAGCGTAAGCAGTTCGGCCAGCCGATCGGGAATTTCCAGCTTATGCAGGGCAAGATCGCCGATATGTATACCGCGATGAACTCGTCGCGCGCTTACGTCTACGAGGTTGCCAAGGCCTGTGACCGGGGCGACGTGACCCGTCAGGACGCCGCCGCTTGCTGCCTTTATGCCAGCGAACAGGGTATGGCGCAGGCGCATCAGGCGGTGCAGGCGCTGGGCGGGGCGGGCTTTCTGGCCGACGCACCGGTCAGCCGCATCTTCCGCGACGCCAAGCTGATGGAGATCGGGGCCGGGACCTCCGAGATTCGCCGAATGCTGGTCGGGCGCGAATTGATGGGGGCAATGTGATGCGCCGGGTTCTGGCCGTGGCAGTGGCCCTGCTTGGTCCAGTATCGGTTGTGCAGGCGCAAGACCTGAACTTCTCGATCGCGCCGACGCAATCCTGTCTTGCCGCAACTGCCGATCCGGCGGCGCGCCGGGCTTGTGCGGGCAAGGCGGCCGAGGCCTGTATGACCAACAACCCAGGTGGTGAGACCACGGTAGGCATGAGCTCTTGCCTCGATCAGGAGGTAAAGCAATGGGATGGCTGGCTGAACGCGGCCTATGGCACTTTGCTGTCAAAGGCGCAGGCCTCGGATGCCGAGTCTGCGAAATGGGGCACCAGCGCACCGAAGATCACCCCGGTATTGCGCGAGATGCAGCGCAAATGGATCGCCTTTCGCGACACCACCTGCGATTTCGAGATGTCGCAATGGGGCGGTGGCAGCGGCACCGGCCCTGCCGGGCTGAATTGCCTGCTGCGCCTGACCGCCGATCAGGCGATCTATCTTGAACGGGCGTGGCTGGGGGACTGACCCATGACCACGCCCGCAAGGATTAGCGGCTTAGAACCGGTGCACGTAAGTCAGGCCAACCAGCCAGGGGTCGATCTCGGCCTCGCCGACCTTGGCGCCGTCCAGCCTGACATCAGAGTCGATGTCGAACCAGCGCACGTTCAGACGCATCGCGCCTGCATCGGTGATCTGGTAATCCACACCCGCCTGCAGCGAGACACCCCAGGAATTGTCGATCTTCAGATCGCCCAGCGGCGAGCTCTCGTCGAAGAAGACCGTATAGTTCAGGCCCGCGCCAACGTAGGGCGTGAACTTGGACTGGGTCGGGAAGTGATAGTTCAGCGACAGCGTGGGCGGCAGGTGCTTGGTGCTGCCGATCTTGCCGACACCCGACAGCGACAGATCGTGGTCGAACGGGGTCGCGGCCAGCAGCTCGATCCCCAGATTGTCGCGGACGAAGTATTCTGCGGTAAAGATCGGGCGGGTGTCGGAATCGACACTCAACTCGGCTCCGGCAACGGTGCCATTGTCGGATTTGGGATCAAGGTAGCCAACACCGACACCAACCGTCCAGTCGCCCTGCGATTGCGCAAAGGCGGGACCGGCGATGGCGGCCATGGCGACAGCGGATGTCAAAACGGCAGTTCTGAGTTTCATTTTTCGTCTCTTGTGTTTGAAATGAGTGATGGGCAGATTTTCTCTGCTGCGCCGCAGAAACGCTCTGATCTGGATCAAGAAAATGCGTTTTGCGTCCCGGGGAGCTGCGACAAAACGTCAATGAATGCAGGGGGATGTGATGGGTTCCGCTAGGCGCATAGCTGGTTTGCGCCCCGACGGAAGCTGGGACCTGCCAGACCGGTTGAACATGGCCGATCAGTGCCTGTCGCACCCTGAGGATCAGATAGCGATCATCGACCTGACAGGGGCGCAGCGGCGCGACATCTGTTACGGCGAACTCGCCGCGATGAGCGATGGCATCGCGCGCGCTCTCGCGCCGCAGGTTCAGCGCGGCGACCGGGTTGGCGTGCTGCTCGGCCAGTCGCCCTGGTGCGCGGCGGCGCATCTGGCAATTTGGACGCTGGGCGCGATCTCGGTGCCGCTGTTCAAGCTCTTTCAGCAGGACGCGCTGCGCAGCCGGGTGCAGGATGCCGGGTTGTCCCTCGTCCTGACAGACCCTGGCGGGGCCGCGCTGCTGGGCGGGTTGGCTACGCCGCTGATTGCTTCCGAGATTGGCCAGGACGGTCCACCGGTGGCCCGCGCTGAAACCGGTCCGGAGGACCCGGCGGTGCTGATTTACACGTCGGGCACTACGGGCAAACCCAAGGGCGCGTTGCACGGTCATCGGGTGCTGACCGGTCATCTGCCGGGTGTTTCGATCAGCCACAATCACCTGCGCGCGGGTGACTGCCTCTGGACGCCCGCCGACTGGGCCTGGATCGGCGGGCTGTTCGATGTGCTGATGCCGGGGCTGGCGCTGGGCATTCCGGTGGTGGCCGCGCGGCTCGACAAGTTCAGCCCGCAAGCCTGCGCCGATGTGATTGCGCAGGGCGGCGTGCGCAACGTCTTCTTCCCGCCCACCGCGCTGCGGATGCTCAAGGTGGCGGATCAGGCCATTCCCGGCCTGCGCTCGGTCGCCTCGGGTGGCGAGCCGCTGGGGGCCGAGATGCTGGCCTGGGGGCAGAAGGCCTTCGGTCTGACGATCAACGAGTTCTACGGTCAGACCGAATGCAACATGGTGGTCTCCTCCTGCGCCGAGGATTTCCCCGTGCACCCCGGCTGCATCGGCAAAGTGGTGCCGGGGCATCAGGTGGCGGTGATCGACGACACAGGTGAGCCGACGGCCGAAGAGGGCGACGTGGCCATCCGGCGCGGCTCGGCCTCGATGCTGCTGGAATACTGGAACAACCCGCAGGCGACCTCAGAGAAGTTCCGCGGTGATTGGCTGATCACCGGCGACCGGGGCGTGTGGGAGGGCGACTACTTGCGCTTCGTGGGCCGCGAGGATGACGTCATCACCTCGTCGGGCTACCGCATCGGCCCGGCAGAGATCGAGGATTGCCTGCTGACCCACCCGGCGGTGGCGACGGTGGGCGTGGTCGGCAAACCCGATCCACTCAGGACCGAGATCGTGAAGGCTTTTGTAGTGCTGAAACCGGGGCGCGCGGCGTCAGAGATGGAACTGCAAGACTGGGTCAAGCATCGGTTGGCGCAATACTCTTACCCACGCGAAGTGGCGTTTCTGGAGGACCTGCCGATGACGGTGACGGGCAAGGTCATCCGTAAGGAATTGAAACGCAAAGCAGCAAGGGAATGTAAGAAATGAACTTGCAATTGTTTTTGGGAAGCATAGGACTTGCTTTGTTGGCTCTCCCCGGATTTGCTAGGGCTAATGACGCCGAAAGACTCGTCGATTGTCTCAACCAACCACCAACCTATGCTGACATGCAGCAGCAGTGTTGGGATGCGTTCTTTCGGTCCTGTATAACGCCCTACGAGTCAGATGATTGGGCATCACAGACGGCTTGCTTCCTTTCTTTCAAGGAAGTTACGGACGGCATTGCATCGCGTTCGCATATAGCGGCACAGAAACACCCCCACGATTTTGGGAAACGATTTGTCGCAGCTGCTTGGAAACTAGCGCTACGAGAGGCTGAAGCCGGATGTGATTTCGTCGTTGAAACGTCGCGTGAATTTGGTGCCGATACACAATACGATCAGATGCTATTTGCGCAGTGTTACGCCGGTGAAATTGCTAAGGCCATACCCAACATCAACGCTTGGCAGGGAAATAGAGACTAGCTCAAATGAAACTCACATCCAAAGCCATTCCCACCTCTGAGGGTTTCAAGGCAAACTGTATGGCCCATCTCGGCGCTCTGTCTCCGATCGCTGAGGCCGCAGAAGCCGCCCGCATGGGCGGAGGCGAGAAATCCCGTGCGCGGCATGAGAGCCGGGGCAAGATGCTGCCGCGTCGGCGAGTGGCAAATCTGCTCGATCCGGGCTCTCCGTTTCTGGAAATCGGCGCGACGGCGGCGCATGGGATGTATGATGGCGCGGCGCCTTGTGCGGGCGTGGTTGCAGGCATTGGGCGCGTGCAGGGGCACGAGGTCATGGTGGTTTGCAACGACGCCACCGTGAAGGGCGGTACTTATTACCCGATGACGGTCAAGAAACACCTGCGCGCGCAGGAGATCGCCGAGGAAAACCATCTGCCCTGTATCTATCTGGTCGATAGCGGCGGTGCGAACCTGCCCAATCAGGATGAGGTCTTTCCCGACCGCGATCACTTTGGCCGCATCTTCTACAATCAGGCGCGGATGAGCGCCAAAGGCATCCCTCAGATCGCCGTTGTGATGGGGTCGTGTACGGCGGGCGGAGCCTATGTTCCGGCAATGTCCGATGTCACGATCATCGTGAAGGAACAGGGCACGATCTTCCTCGCCGGCCCGCCGCTGGTCAAGGCCGCAACCGGCGAGGTAGTCAGCGCCGAAGACCTCGGCGGCGGCGATGTCCATACGCGCCTGTCCGGCGTGGCGGATTATCTGGCCGAGGATGATGCCCATGCGCTGGCGCTGGCGCGGCGCGCGGTCCAAAGCCTCAACCGCCGCAAGCCGCAAACTGTGGATTGGGCCAGCCCCGAAGAGCCCGCCTATGACCCCGAGGAAATCCTCGGCGTGGTTCCGGGCGATCTGCGCACGCCTTACGACATTCGCGAGGTGATCGCGCGGCTGGTCGATGGCTCACGCTTTGACGAGTTCAAACCGCGTTTTGGCGAGACGCTGGTGACCGGGTTCGCCCATCTCAAAGGCTGCCCCATCGGCATCATCGCCAATAACGGCGTGCTGTTTTCCGAGGCCGCCCAGAAAGGCGCGCATTTCGTGGAACTGTGTTCACAGCGCAAAATCCCGCTGGTTTTCTTACAGAACATCACCGGCTTTATGGTGGGTCGCAAATACGAAAACGAGGGCATCGCGCGGCACGGGGCCAAGATGGTGACGGCGGTGGCCTCGACCAATGTCCCCAAGATCACCATGCTTGTGGGCGGGTCATTCGGAGCGGGCAATTACGGTATGGCGGGGCGCGCCTATCAGCCGCGTTTCCTGTGGACCTGGCCCAATAGCCGTATCTCGGTCATGGGCGGCGAACAGGCGGCAGGGGTTCTGGCCACCGTCAAACGCGACGGGATCGAGCGGCAGGGCGGCACATGGTCCCCTGAAGAGGAAGCCGAGTTCAAACGCCCCACCATCGAGATGTTCGAGGAACAGTCCCACCCGCTCTACGCCTCGGCCCGGCTCTGGGATGACGGCATCATCGATCCGCGCAAGTCCCGCCATGTGCTGGCCCTGTCGCTGAGCGCGGCATTGAGCGCGCCGATAGAGGAGACACGCTTCGGCGTGTTTCGGATGTGAGGGCTGCGACATGAAACTCGAAGAGGCCCAAGCACTCTATCCCGACGCCGAAATCTTCACCTTTGGTGACAACCGGGCGCTCTGCGACGAGTTGTTGTTCCTGGTTCGGCAGGGGCGCAAAACCGCCACTTGCGGCGCTTTGCGCGATTACGGCGAGAGGGGCGACGCGCTGCCGGTGGTCGGACGTCAGGACATCGCTTTGGACTGGGACGGCAACGCGGCACTGGTGATCGAAACCATCGAGGTTACCCGGCGGCGGTATTGTGATGTGGATGCCGATTTTGCGCTGGCCGAGGGTGAGAACGATGACCTGGCAGGCTGGCAAGTGGCCCACCGCGGCTATTTCGAGCGTAATGGCGGCTGGTCCGCTGAGATGGAACTGATCTGCGAGCGGTTCCGACTGGTCGAGGATTTCGGGGAGGATAGGGATGTATAGCAAAACTCTGTTCGGCGCGCGTCTTGCCATGTTTTGGAGGCCTTCGTGAGTTTTCATGTTGTGCGGGCCGATATTACGCAGCTGCCGGTGGATGCGATCGTGAATGCTGCCAACCGGTCCCTGCTTGGCGGAGGCGGCGTGGATGGGGCCATCCATCGTGTCGCCGGGCCGAAACTGCTGGCAGAGTGCCGTGGTCTCGGTGGGTGCGAGACCGGAGAGGCCAAGGTAACGGGTGCCTACGACCTGACAGCGCGTATCGTGATTCACACGGTAGGCCCGGTCTGGCGCGACGGTGCCTCCGGCGAGGACGAGCTACTGGCGCGCTGCTACGCCAACTGCCTGCGTCTGGCCGAGGAGTACAACTGCCAGAGCATTGCGTTCCCCGCAATCTCCACCGGTGCCTATGGATTTCCGCATGACCGCGCAGCGGAGATTGCGATGACCTCGGTTGCGGGTAGCCGACTGGATGTAAGACTCGTCGCGCTTGATGCGCGCACCGAGCGGCACCTGAACAATGCCGTCCGAAAATGGGAGCGAGGCAATGTTTAGCAAAATCCTGATCGCCAATCGGGGCGAGATCGCCTGTCGGATCATGGAAACCGCGCAGCGCATGGGCGTGGCCTGTGTTGCGGTCTATTCCGACGCAGATGCCGCGGCCAAGCACGTTGCGATGGCGGATGAGGCGGTGCATATCGGCGGCTCTGCCCCGGTAGAGAGTTACCTCAGGGGCGATGTGATCATCGAGGCAGCGCTGGAGAGCGGCGCGCAGGCGATCCATCCCGGTTATGGGTTTCTCAGTGAGAACCCCGACTTTGTTGATCTGGTCGAGGCGGCGGGTCTGACCTTCATCGGGCCGTCTGCAGACGCGATCCGCAAGATGGGCCTCAAGGACGCCGCCAAGGTGCTGATGGAGGCAGCGGGCGTGCCCGTGGTGCCGGGCTATCATGGCGACAATCAGGACCCGGGACATCTGGCCGGGGAGGCAGATGCGATCGGGTATCCGGTCCTGATCAAGGCGGTTGCGGGCGGCGGCGGTAAGGGCATGCGGCTGGTCGAACAGCCGCAGGATTTCCTTGCCGCGCTGGACAGCGCCCGGAGCGAGGCGCGCACAGCCTTTGGCAATGATGCGGTGCTGGTCGAGAAATTCGTCGCCAAGCCGCGCCATATCGAGGTGCAGGTCTTCGGCGATGGCACCCATGCAGTGCATCTGTTCGAGCGGGATTGCTCGCTGCAACGCCGCCACCAGAAGGTGATCGAAGAGGCCCCCGCGCCGGGCATGACGCCCGAGATGCGCGAAGCGATGGGGCAGGCGGGCGTGCGCGCGGCCGAGGCCATTGGCTACAAGGGTGCGGGCACGGTGGAATTCATCGTCGACGCTTCCGACGGGCTGCGCCCGGACCGGTTCTGGTTCATGGAGATGAACACCCGCCTACAGGTCGAGCACCCCGTCACCGAGGCGATCACCGGCATTGATCTGGTCGCATGGCAATTGCGCGTGGCCTCGGGCGAGGCGCTGCCGATGCGGCAGGACGACCTCTCGATCACCGGTCACGCCTTTGAGGCACGGCTTTATGCCGAGGATGTGCCTAAGGGCTTCCTGCCCGCGACCGGAACGCTGACCCATCTGTCCTTCCCGGAAGGGTGTCGCGCCGATAGCGGTGTGCGGGCAGGGGATACGATCAGCCCCTGGTACGACCCGATGATCGCCAAGGTGGTGGTGCATGGACCGACCCGCGCGGTGGCGCTGGCCCGGCTGGATCGTGCTCTGCGTGGCACGCAGGTGGGCGGCACCGTGACCAACCTGGGTTTCCTGGGTGCATTGTCCTCGCACGCCGGCTTTGCGGCGGGCGATGTCGACACCGGGCTGATCGCGCGCGATCTTGACCAGTTGGTCTCTGCGGCGGAGCCCGAACCGCGCCATGTGGTTGCGGCGGCGATGCGCGCCTTGGAATTGATTACGCTACGTGATGATTCCGGCTTCACCCTTTGGGCACCACTGCACCGGGCCGCGCATTTGAGCTGGCGGGGGGAGCCTATTGCTGCGGATGTGCAGGTCGAGGGCCCTGATCATCAGCTCTGGAAGATCGGGCCCGATCAGGTCCGCGCCACGCGCCATCAGGGTCAGTGGCGGATCGCCGGGCAGGTGATGCCCGATACCGCGCTTTCGGGTGCCACGGTCACCGTGTTTGATGCCTATGGGTTGGCTTTCGAGATGCTCGACCCGCTGGATCGCGATGCCTCGGGCGGTGGCGATACCAATGTGATCGAGGCGCCGATGCCGGGTCTGGTCAAGGCAGTCTTTGCGGAACCCGGACAGCACGTCCGCGAAGGCGACCGGCTGGCCGTGCTTGAGGCGATGAAGATGGAACATGCGCTGCTGGCCGCGCGCGATGGCGTGGTGGCCGAGGTGCTGTCATCCGAAGGCGCGCAGGTCGAGGCAGGTGCGGCACTGGTGCGCCTGCAGGAGGAATGAGGTTGCGTCCCAACAACGCGCGGCGCAGGCTGCGGTGACAAATGCCGCGCATGTTGCGCGGAAAGAACAAAGGAAGGATGCCGGGATGAGCGAGCGGGTCGAGATTTTCGAGGTCGGACCTCGGGATGGGTTACAGAACGAGGCGCGCGATATTCCGGTTGCCGACAAGATCGCGCTGGTCGACTGCCTCAGCCGGGCCGGGTTTTCGCGGATTGAAATGGCCAGCTTTGTCTCGCCCGAACGGGTGCCGCAGATGGCCGGGTCCGGCGAGGTGCTGAACGGGATCAATCGCGCCGAGGGCATCCGCTATGCGGCCTTGGTACCGAACATGCGTGGCTATGAGGATGCGCTGGCAGCCGGTGCCGATGAGATCGCAGTGTTCGCTTCGGCTTCCGAGGGGTTCTCCAAGGCCAATATCAACGCCTCGATCGACGAGTCGATTGCGCGGTTCGAACCCATACTGGAAGCCGCGCGCCATATCGACCTGCCGGTGCGGGGCTATGTCTCCTGCGTGACCGATTGCCCCTATGATGGGCCGACGCCCCCCGACAAAGTGGCAGAGGTGGCAGACCGGCTGTTTGGTCTGGGCTGTTATGAGATTTCGCTGGGCGATACGTTGGGAAAAGGCACGCCGGATAGCATCGTGCGGATGCTGCTGGCGGTGCGCGAGGCGGTGCCGGTGACCCGTCTGGCCGGACACTACCATGACACCGGCGGTCATGCGCTGGACAATATCGATGCCTCCCTGTCGCTGGGGGTCCGTGTCTTTGACGCTGCTGCGGGTGGCCTGGGCGGCTGTCCCTTTGCGCCGGGGGCCGCAGGCAATGTGGCAACCGAGGCGGTTGCGGCGCACCTGGAACGGTTGGGCTATCAGACCGGTCTGGACAGCGCCATTCTTGCTGAGGCGGCGGATATGGCGCGCGCGATGCGGACCGGGTGATACAAGGGGCTTCGAAACCCCTTGCAAAATTCTCGCAAGAATTTTGGCGCGAAAGGAGAGCGGATGTTTGAGACACTCAAGCTGGAAACAGATGCGCGCGGCGTGGCAACCCTGACGCTGAACCGGCCCGAGAAACACAACGCGATGTCCGGGCAGATGCTCGCGGACCTGTCTGCGGCAGCGGCGAAACTGGCGCAGGACGATGCCGTGCGGGTGGTTGTGCTGACCGCTGCGGGTAAATCCTTCTGCGCGGGCGGCGATCTGGGCTGGATGCAGGCGCAGATGGCGGCCGAGCGTGACACGCGCTTCACCGAAGCCCGCAAGCTGGCCGAGATGCTGCAGGCGCTCAATACACTGCCCAAACCGCTGATCGGCGCGCTGCAGGGCAATGCGTTCGGTGGCGGTGTCGGGTTGGCTTCGGTCTGCGATGTGGCCATTGGCGTGGAGAGCCTGAAGATGGGTCTGACCGAAACGCGTCTGGGCCTGATCCCGGCTACGATCGGACCTTACGTGATCGCGCGCATGGGCGAAGCGCGGGCGCGGCGGGTCTTCATGTCGGCGCGGTTGTTTGGGGCAGCAGAGGCGGTGGAGCTGGGCCTGCTTGCCCGCGCCGTGCCAGAGGATGCGCTGAGCGCTGCTGTCGAAGCCGAGGTCGTGCCATATCTGGCATGCGCGCCGGGTGCCGTGGCCTCGGCCAAGGCGCTGGCCCGCAGTCTTGGGCCGCGCATTGACGACGCGGTTATCGACGCCACCATCGAGGCTCTTGTCGCGCGCTGGGAAACCGCAGAGGCAAGCGAAGGGATCGCCGCCTTTTTCGACCGCAGACCTGCGCCATTTGTCACCAAGCCTTAACTCGGATTTGAGAATTCCCGCATGCTCGCTCCACGGCCCCCTGCGGAGGAGACATTCATGCCCCTGACACCCAACCACATGCCCATCGTCGTGAACGAGGTCGAACCCGCGAAAGAGTTCCTGTCCCTGCTTGGGTTTGAGGAAACACTCACCAAAGTCATCTCGGGGCCGATCATGGAGGAATATCTTGGCGTTCCGGGGATCGAAGCCGAACACATCACGATGGTGCTGAAGGGGGCGGACCCCTATTTCGATATCCAACTGCTGAAATATCACGCGCCCGCCTCGCCGCAGAACGAGCATATCCGGGATCTTTCAGCCATTGGCTTCAACCACTTTGCCTTTTCGGTCGATGATCTGGACGCAACGCTTGCCCGCCTCAAACGGGCAGGCGTGAAGATGCGTAACACCGAAATGGATTACCGCGGCTATAAGATGGCTTTCATCTGGGGGCCGGAGGGGCTGACATTCGAACTGGTCGAGCATGGCGGTTAGCAACAGGGTATACCGGCCAACCGGTAGCGTCGCCCTACGCACAGACGGGTATTGCGGTGTTTTTCGGTAACGCGGTGCAACTCCGATTGTTTACGGAAAATCCCATGCTTATGCGTCGATAATACGCGGAAGACACCCCCGCGCTTGGTTGACGCCCCTAGGGTGCGGCGCTACAGAATGACGCGTCAACTCGCCAATTGACGGCGTGCCCGATGCGGGCCGCGCGGGAAAGGAGCCATTCGTGGAAGAGCTGTTGCGGGAATACCTCCCGATTCTGGTGTTTCTGGCCGTTGCGACAGGTTTGGGCATCGTTCTGATTCTCGCCGCTGTCGTGCTGGCCGTCCGCAACCCCGATCCCGAAAAGGTCAGCGCTTATGAATGCGGCTTCAACGCCTTCGATGATGCGCGGATGAAGTTCGATGTCCGGTTCTATCTGGTTGCGATCCTGTTCATCATTTTCGATCTGGAGATCGCCTTCCTGTTCCCATGGGCCGTGGGTTTCAAGGACATCTCCGATGTGGGCTTCTGGTCGATGATGGTGTTCCTGGGCGTTCTGACCATCGGCTTCGCCTATGAATGGAAGAAGGGGGCGCTGGAATGGGATTGATGACCGGAGCGAACACCGCAGGCGTCGACAAAGAGGTCGCAACCCAGGCCCTGAATGCCGAGTTGCAGGACAAGGGTTTCCTGCTGACCTCGACCGAGGACATCATCAACTGGGCGCGCACCGGCAGTCTGCACTGGATGACCTTCGGTCTGGCCTGCTGCGCGGTCGAGATGATGCACACCTCGATGCCGCGTTATGACGCCGAACGCTTTGGCATTGCGCCCCGCGCCAGCCCGCGCCAATCGGATGTGATGATCGTGGCCGGGACACTCACCAACAAGATGGCACCGGCCCTGCGCAAGGTCTATGATCAGATGCCCGAGCCTCGCTACGTGGTCTCGATGGGGTCCTGCGCCAATGGCGGCGGCTACTACCACTACTCCTATTCCGTTGTGCGCGGCTGCGACCGGATCGTACCGGTCGACATCTACGTGCCCGGCTGCCCGCCCACCGCCGAGGCGCTGCTTTACGGCTTGATGCAATTGCAACGCAAAATCCGCCGCACCGGGACAATTGTTCGATGAGCGTTCCGGTGATCCGCAAATGGCAGGCGACAATCGCGCGTGACGATGTCGCGGCCTGGAAAGAGACGTTTGAGAGGCGCGTGCTACCCAACATGCGCGCCGTCGACGGGTTTCGCGGTATCACCGTTCTGACCGAGCGGGGCGGGGAGCCCTGCCGGATGACGGTGCTGACCGCGTGGGAAGACATGGAGGCGGTGCAGCGCTTTGCAGGCGAAAACCCCGCGCGCACGGTGATGCCCGATTTCATGGCGCCCTTCTTTCCGACCTATGATGCCGAGGCGAGCTTCCACGACGAGATCATGGCGGAGGCCTCGATATGAACGAAGACGCACTTCAGGAACTCGGAACCCATATCGAGCTCAAACGCTCTGACTGTGTGCTGTCCTGGGAGATCAGCCATGGCGAGTTGAACATGGATGTGGCCCCGTCCAACATCCTGGGGCTGATCGAGTTTCTCAAATCCGACCCGACCTGCCGATTCTCGACCCTGGTCGATATTACGGCGGTGGATTACCCGGAACGGCCGCAGCGCTTCGATGTGGTCTATCACCTGCTCAGCATGTACCAGAACCAGCGCATCCGGCTGCGCGTGTCGATCCGTGAACAGGACATGGTCGCCTCGATCATCGAGGTCCACCCCTCGGCCAACTGGTTCGAGCGTGAGGTGTTCGACATGTTCGGCATCCTGTTCTCGGGCCACCCGGACCTGCGCCGTATCCTGACGGATTATGGCTTTCGCGGCCATCCGCTGCGCAAGGATTTCCCGACCACTGGCTATACCGAGGTGCGCTATGACGAGGCGCAGAAACGCGTAGTCTATGAGCCGGTCTCACTGGTGCAGGAGTACCGCCAGTTCGATTTCATGAGCCCGTGGGAGGGTGCGGAATACATCCTTCCCGGCGATGAGAAACAGGAGGCAGAATAATGGGAACCCTTTGGTGGCTGATCCTGTCGGCCCTGACCGCGATCCCGATGGTCAAACTGCTGCCGTTCTTTGGCATCAACAAATACTGGGCGGCGGCCTGCCTGATCCCGCTTGGCCCCGTGGCTCTGCTCTGGTGGATGGGGCTGAAGCTCCAGGAACTGGAGAAGCGGTGATGTGGTTTGAGTTCTTAGGCGAACTTGGTGCTTTCTTGGCTGGCCTGTCAGCGTTTAGCGCGATTGCTTTTGAGCAATATAAAAAAAATCTCAAATTGGCTGGCAGGGGACACCGAGTCCCGCGGAAAGTGAGCAAAATCAATGATCACGTTACACATACTCCCACAAATTTAGTCTGGAGAGTGCGCTAATGGACGGCTCCAGAGGATATGAAGACGCCCTGACGGGCGAGCAGAAGATCCGCAATTTCAACATCAATTTCGGCCCCCAGCACCCCGCCGCCCATGGCGTGTTGCGGATGGTGCTGGAGCTGGATGGCGAGATTGTCGAACGCGCTGACCCGCATATCGGCTTGCTGCACCGTGGCACCGAAAAGCTGATGGAAAGCCGGACTTACCTGCAGAACCTGCCCTATTTTGACCGGCTCGACTATGTGGCGCCGATGAACCAGGAACATGCCTGGTGTCTGGCCATCGAAAAGCTGACCGGTGTCGAAGTGCCCCGCCGCGCCTCGCTGATCCGGGTGCTGTACTCCGAAATCGGCCGCGTCCTGAACCATCTGCTGAACGTGACCACGCAGGCGATGGATGTCGGAGCGCTGACCCCGCCGCTCTGGGGTTTTGAAGAACGCGAAAAGCTGATGGTGTTCTATGAACGCGCCTGTGGCGCGCGCTTGCACGCGGCCTATTTCCGCCCCGGCGGCGTGCATCAGGACCTGCCCGATGCGCTGCTCGATGATATCGAGACATGGAGCCACGAGTTTCCTGCCGTGATGGACGATATCGACGGGTTGCTGACCGAGAACCGCATCTTTAAGCAGCGCAACTGCGATATCGGCGTCGTGACCGAAGAAGACATCCAGCTTTATGGTTTTTCCGGTGTGATGGTGCGCGGGTCGGGCCTCGCCTGGGACCTACGCCGCGCGCAGCCCTATGAATGCTACAACGAGTTCGAGTTTCAGGTACCGGTGGGCAAGAATGGCGATTGCTACGACCGCTATCTGGTCCGTATGGAAGAGATGCGCCAGTCGCTGCACATCATCCGTCAGGCCATCGCCAAAATCCGCGACTGCCCCGGAGATATTCTGGCACGCGGCAAGATCACGCCGCCCTCGCGGTCTGACATGAAGACCTCAATGGAAAGCCTGATCCATCACTTCAAACTATACACCGAGGGCTTCCACGTCCCCGCAGGCGAGGTCTATGCCGCCGTCGAGGCCCCCAAGGGCGAGTTCGGCGTCTATCTGGTGGCCGACGGCACAAACAAGCCGTATCGGGCCAAACTGCGCGCGCCGGGCTTCCTGCACCTGCAGGCGATGGACCATGTCGCAGGCGGGCACCAACTGGCCGATGTCGCAGCCATCATTGGTACCATGGATGTAGTGTTTGGGGAGATTGATCGTTGATTCGTTGGTTTTTTCTGTTTTGTTTTTCTTGGCTTCCAATGATGGTGTCCGCTCAGCCAATGGCCGAACAGAAAACGCTATTCCTTTGTGTAGTTCTGAAAACGGACGTCGGAAAACCCATCGCTGTCTCTGGTGATGGTGGGCCTTGGTGTCAGATCACTGAAACTACCACTTCGCCGGCGTTTCTAGATCAACCGGAAAGCGTTTCTTCGCAGATATTGTATAAAGGAAACTCCGGCGCTGTTCTTGAGTTTCTTAATAGGGGCAATTCTCCGGCCGCGCGGTATCTCGTGAGAGTTTGTCCAACCATGTTCTCAGCGTTGCTTGACGAGATTAAAGTTAATGATGCGCTCATGGCGGCCGCTGAACTGCCTCAATCTAAAGAGCATATCGCCGTAACCTGCTCATTTTCTTTGCCTGTCAAGGAAGAACGTAGCCTTGACTAACGTAGCACATGAAAGACTGATCTGAACCATGCTCTGCCGTCTGCATCCCGACCAAGCCGATAGCTTCGCGTTCTTGCCCGCCATTCTGGCTTTGTCAGATGTGCAGATCGCCAAATATCCCGATGGGCGGCGGACCCAAGCGGGTATTCTGTCTATCGGACAAGTGAATGAGCAGCGATTTCAACGGTCTCACCTTGCGACCGACCCCATCGGCGGCGTTTTGAAGCTTGGCTCAAGCCCGTCGGATTTCGCGACGGTTGCTGAAGCAAGTTTTATGCTGGGGGAGATTGACCACTGATGCGTGCGTTCTTTGTACCGGTTGTGTTGTGTCTTGCGGGTCCGGTCTGGGCCGAGCAGCCAGCCATCAGCGATCTTGTTGCTGATAGCGCTGTGCTGACCAGCATTCGCCCAAGCGTTGTTTTGCTTGAGGGCAAGACGATGGGCACCTTTGTCTGTCGTTTCAGAGTTACGGATGAAGACTTTGCCGCCTATGTGGCGGATGGCGAGATCGACCAATCCGCTGATCGCGTGGTCTGCATTCCGATCGAGGAGCTAAACAACTAAATGCTGCGCCGTCTTCATCCCGAGCAACCCGAAAGCTTCGCCTTCACGCCCGCCAATCTGGCCTGGGCCGAGGGGCAGATCACCAAATATCCCGACGATCGGCAGGCCTCGGCGATCATCCCGCTTCTGTGGCGTGCGCAAGAACAGGAGGGGTGGCTCAGCCGTCCAGCCATCGAAGCGGTCGCCGATATGCTGGGCATGGCTTATATCCGAGCGCTGGAAGTGGCCTCGTTCTACTTCATGTTCCAGCTGCAACCGGTTGGGTCCGTTGCGCATATCCAGATCTGCGGCACCACATCCTGCATGATTTGCGGGGCTGAAGACCTGGTCGCGGTCTGCAAGGAAAAGATCGCCGAGAAACCGCATGTGGTTTCTGCCGATGGCAAGTTTTCCTGGGAAGAGGTGGAGTGCCTCGGGTCTTGCACCAACGCGCCGATGGCGCAGATCGGCAAGGACTATTACGAGGATCTGACCACCGAAAGCCTGGCCCGGATCATTGACGAGATGGCGGCGGGCAAGGTGCCCACGCCGGGGCCGCAGAACGGGCGCTATGCTTGCGAGCCGTTGAGCGGGCTGACCAACCTGACCGAGCATGAGGCCGGCAAACCCGCCCAGAACGCCTCGGTCGCGCTGGCCACGGATATCGGCGACACGATCAAGCGGATCGATGGTACCGAGGTGCCGCTGCTGACCCCTTGGGTGGGCAAGGATGGCAAGGTCGTCAGCCGCGACGCCAAGGACATGCCGCCGCCCGCGCCCGAGGCGCCGAAACCGGCGGTGAAGCAGGCGGCGGAGGCAAAACCCGCAAAGCCCGAACCTGCGAAAGCCGCATCGGATACCACCAAGGAAGAGGCGCCGGAAACGCTGGAGGGCGCACGCGGGGGCAAGCCGGATGACCTCAAGCTGCTCAAGGGGGTCGGGCCGAAACTGGAACAGACGCTAAATGAACTTGGGTTCTATCATTTCGACCAGATCGCCGCATGGACGCCGATCCATATCGCCTGGGTCGACAGCCGCTTGAAATTCAAGGGCCGGATCGAACGGGATGGCTGGATCGCCCAGGCTGCTGATCTGGCCGCGGGCAAAGAAACCGAATTCGCAAAACGCGCCAAGAAAGACGGGAAGAACGAAGACTGAGCACGATAAGGGAGACGACAGATGACCGGTACAAGCAATCAGAAAAGCTGCGCAGCGCGCGGCTGGCGCGCGGCGGCCTTTGGGGGCGTCGGCTTTGCGGTGTTGTACATGGTCATCGGCGGTGCGGGGCTGATCGGTGCAGTGATCGCCGGGCTGGTGGTGTTTGGCGCGATCGGCTTTGTGGTGTCGCGTTTCCTTTGTCCGGATGCGAAAGAGGAAAACACCCCTGCGCCCGCGCCGAAACCTGCGGCCAAACCTACTCCAGCGCCCGAGGCTGCGGCACCCGTGCCCGCGCCTGAGCCAGAGGCGCCATCGCCCGCACCTGAGCCAGCGCCTGCTCCGGTGGCAGAGGCTCCGGTAGCAGCGGCGGTGGAGCCCGAACCGGTTGCCGCTGCGGCGCCCGCCGAGGCGCCCGCTCCGACGGCAAATGCACCGGTGGAAGCTGTCGTGAAACCCTCGACCGTACTGGCCGGGGAACAGGAACTTGCCAGCCGCAAGGGCAGCTGGCGCTACGAAGGAAAAGCCGCCGGTTAGGTGGCAAGACGTGAATGGACAAGGAACAGGCCATCGCCCGCAAGGGCCGCCATATCGGGATAGTTATCGCCGTCACCATGGTGGCGTGGCTGGCGCTGACCCTGTTCATTGGTCCGGCGATCGGTTTGCCGGGCCGTTATGCGCTGCTGTTTGACCTCGCCGCTCTGGCCGGGTTCGTCTATGCGGGCGTCAATATTTTGCAACTCTGGCGCATGCGCCGGGACAGTCAGGGATAACCGGCGATGCTGAAAGATCAGGACCGCATCTTTACCAACCTCTACGGGATGCATGACCGCACGCTGAAGGGCGCTCAGGCGCGCGGCCACTGGGATGGCACCGCAGGTATTATCCAGAAGGGCCGCGACTGGATCATTCAGAACATGAAGGATAGCGGCTTGCGCGGACGCGGTGGCGCGGGCTTTCCCACCGGTCTGAAATGGTCTTTCATGCCCAAGGAAAGCGATGGACGGCCTGCCTATCTTGTGGTCAATGCCGATGAATCCGAGCCCGGCACCTGCAAAGACCGCGAGATCATGCGCCATGATCCGCACACGCTGATCGAAGGCTGCCTGATCGCGTCTTTCGCGATGAACGCCCATGCCTGCTATATCTACATTCGCGGCGAGTATATCCGCGAGAAAGAGGCGCTGCAGGCCGCGATTGACGAGGCCTATGATGCCGGTCTTGTCGGGCGCAACGCGGCAGGCTCGGGTTGGGATTTCGACATCTTCCTGCATCACGGGGCGGGCGCCTATATCTGCGGCGAGGAAACCGCGCTGCTGGAAAGCCTTGAGGGGCGAAAGGGCATGCCGCGGATGAAGCCTCCGTTTCCTGCCGGGGCGGGGCTTTATGGCTGCCCGACCACGGTGAACAACGTGGAATCCATCGCCGTTGTGCCCACCATTCTGCGGCGCGGGCCGGACTGGTTCAGCGGGTTTGGTCGGCAGAACAATGCGGGCACCAAGCTCTTTGCGATCTCGGGCCATGTGAACAACCCCTGCGTCGTCGAAGAGGCGATGTCGATCCCGTTCGAGCAGTTGATCGAGACCCATTGCGGCGGCATTCGCGGTGGTTGGGACAACTTGCTGGCGGTGATCCCCGGCGGCTCGTCCGTGCCTTGCGTGCGCGGTGAGAACATGCGCGACGCGATCATGGATTTCGACCATCTGCGCAACGATCTGGGCTCGGGCCTGGGCACGGCGGCGGTGATCGTGATGGACAAATCCACCGATATCATCAAGGCGATCTGGCGGCTGTCGAAATTCTACAAACACGAAAGCTGCGGCCAGTGTACGCCCTGCCGTGAGGGCACCGGCTGGATGATGCGGGTGATGGACCGTCTGGTGCGGGGTGAGGCCGAGTTGGAAGAAATCGACATGCTGTTCGACGTGACCAAACAGGTCGAGGGCCACACGATCTGCGCTCTGGGCGATGCGGCGGCTTGGCCGATCCAGGGCCTGATCCGCAACTTCCGCGAAGAGATTGAGGACCGCATCAAGGCGCAGAAATCCGGGCGTATGGGCGCGATGGCGGCAGAATGAAAGCTAAAAATCAAGACATAGTACTTGTGGCCGCTATGACCGTGAGCATTGTGACATGTGCGACAACCGTGACCGCAGCACCCAAGGTGGCCTATGAACAAGCTGTAGGGGAGGCCGCCGCGGCGTGGTGGATGAGCGACGAGTGCACGGGCATCGGCCATTTGGGCAAGGATTATCAACAGTTTGTTTTTGCCGTATCCGACGCGACCGTTGCGCAGGGGCTGCGCCGGCAAAAGATGCGGCGCTTGTTGTTTTACGGACAGACAGAATGGCAGCAGCAGATGGGAAAGGCCGTTTTGGCTGATCGCGGCATCTTGCATAAGGGAAGCAAGGAATTTTGCGCGTTTGCGCAGAAAGTTGCCGGGACTAATGATGCGATCGGGCGTTTTCTGATCAAGGAGTAACTTAATGGAACCGTTTCTCGCATATTCCCACGCAATCGCCTCGCTGGTGATCTTTACCTTGATCATTCTGATCATGGCGCCCTTCACCGCGCTGGCCAAGCAGGCCAAGGGGTTGGCCCCGGGTGCGACACCCGAGCAGGACTATTCCGACCGCGCCTACCGCATGAACCGGGCCTATCTGAACTGTACCGAGACGCTGCCCGCCTATCTTACCGTTGTGGTCGCGGCGATCCTGGTGGGGGCAAGCCCGTTCTGGGTGAACCTGCTGGCCTCGCTGGCACTGTTGGCGCGCATCCTGATGCTGGTCATCCATGTGCAGGGGCTGGGCGGCCCGAATATGAGCCTGCGCTCTTTCGCTTATGTGGGCGGTTGGCTCTGCATGATCCTGATCGGCCTCATGGCATTGGTGAGGCTGTTTTGATGCAACCTGACGGATATCATCTGGCCGAGCTCAATATCGGCCGCCTTCTGGCGCCCACCGACGACCCGCGCGTGGCCGATTTCATGGCCAATCTCGACCGGATCAATGGGCTGGGCAAACGGATGCCGGGCTTTGTCTGGATGATGGAAGGGTCGGGCGAGCCGGGAACCGGCAATACCGAGAACGCCATTGAGGGTGATCCGCAACTGGTGTCCAATCTGACCGTCTGGGAAGACGTGACCAGCCTGGAACGCTTTGTCTGGGGCACGGTCCACAAGCAGTTCTACGAGCGCCGGGCCGAGTGGTTCGAACTGCTGGGCAAGATGCATTTCGTGATGTGGTGGGTGCCTGCGGGGCATGAACCCACGCTGGACGAGGCGCTTGACCGGTTGGATCATTTGAACGCGCAGGGGGCCAGTGAACATGCCTTCGACTGGGCCTATCTGGCTGATGCCAAGATGTGGCGTAGCCACGGCTGTATGCCGGTCGCGGCGGAATAGGGAACAAGAATGTCTGCACCAGGTCTCCTCCACCGATCTTTGAAGCCTGCGCTGGTCCTGTGTCTTGCCGGGGCGCTTGCCGCCTGCGGCCAAAGCGAGAAGGACCAGATCCTGTTTGACGGCCAAGCCTTCCGTACCAAGGCCTCTGCGGTGGACAAGCGCAGAACTCGGGCGGAGTTCACGGTGACCATCGATGATGTCACCCGTTCGCTGGATGGCGCGCGCGAGGCGGGGCGCTATCAGGGCACGCGGTATTGCATCGAGAATTACGGCAATTCCGATATCAAATGGGCCGTCGGGCCGGATACAGACCCGGCACAGTTGCGGGTGGTGGATGGTCGGCTGACCTTTCAGGGAATCTGTCAGCGCCCATGAGCATGTCTGGGGCATATCCTCGCCAATGGCGGTTGCTGTTATTGAATAGCACACGCGCAGTTGTTCGTTCTGGTGCGTCTGGAACGAAAGGAAATCCCATGACCTATTGCAAAGCGGCCCTGATTGCTCTGGCCCTGACCCTGCCAACGATGGTTTGGGCAAAACCGCCCCTGCGCGACGTGCCCGAGATCGACAACGAGCTTTATTTCATCGCCATCGCCAATGAGATCGACAAGCAATGCGACAGCATCAGCGGTCGTAGGCTGAAGGCGATCGGGGTGATCTGGGACCTGAAATCCAAGGCCAACGCGCTTGGTTACTCGGATCGCGAAATCCGCGCCTATGTGGATTCGGACACCGAAAAGGCCCGCATGCGCCGCAAGGGCGAGGCCTACCTGGCGCAGAATGGCGTCAGCTATGACAAGCCGGAAAGCTTCTGCGTGCTTGGTCGCGCGGAGATCGACAGAAACAGCGCCGTTGGCGTGTATTTGAGGGCGCGGTGACTATGAGCATCAGACTATGCAAGAAAAGGTGGATGGGTGCCTTAGCAGGTGCTCTTTGTCTGCTTTTTGCAACCGAATCAGCCATTGCTCAAGCAGCGAAAGTCGACTTAGTGATTGCAAAAGTTGATGAAGTGGCAGAAGTGAGGAACGCCGCGTATTGGATTTCATTATTTTGCCCTGACATGACCGAAAATGGCGCGGTGGTTAACAAGACCTTCTCAAGCCTAGACAAAGAGCTTCATGCGGCGGGCGTGAAACCTAGAAAAAAGCGCCAGAAAATTCTTCAAGACGCTTTAGAAAGCACACAATCAGCGGACGCTGCTGACGCTTATTTGGCCAAGTATGGAATGACTCTGCACAAGAAACACTTGGATAAGATCTGTCCCTTGATGCGTCAGGAAATCAAAGACCGGACACTGCTCGGCTCATTCATGAAGGCGGATTGATTGGTGTCTGGTACGGGTGGCCTCAGAACGTGTCGAGAAAAATCCGTTGGGCGATGTCTCGGTATGAGAGCTCGCGTAATAGGGACTTTCAAGCTCGCAGTACCTGCGATCCATTCGTCCCGTCAGATATCGACCAGCGGCTCGGCACGGTTCGGTGTTCAGACCAGCGCGGTCAAACCCACACTACGCGACGAACGCGGCATCCGGCGCTTCGCGAACAAGATTGCAAACGTGATGCCTAAGCAGGCATTGCCGAAAGGACAAATGATCCATGTCTGACCTTCGCAAAATCAATATCGATGGCACCGAGATTGAGGTGGACGGGGCCATGACCCTGATCCAGGCCTGTGAACAGGCGGGGGTGGAAATCCCGCGCTTCTGTTATCACGAGCGGCTCTCCATCGCGGGCAATTGCCGGATGTGTCTGGTTGAGGTTGTGGGCGGTCCGCCCAAGCCTGCTGCCTCCTGCGCCATGCAGGTGCGCGACCTGCGCCCTGGACCCGAGGGGCAGGCGCCACAGGTCAAGACCAACTCGCCCATGGTCAAGAAGGCCCGCGAAGGCGTGATGGAGTTCCTGCTGATCAACCACCCGCTCGACTGCCCGATCTGTGATCAGGGTGGGGAATGTGATTTGCAAGATCAGGCAATGGCTTATGGCGTGGACTTCAGCCGGTTTCGCGAGGCCAAGCGCGCCGTCGATGACCTCGATCTGGGGCCTTTGGTCGAGACTCACATGACTCGCTGCATCTCCTGCACCCGTTGTGTGCGCTTCACCAGCGAAGTGGCGGGGATCACCCAGATGGGCCAGACCGGGCGCGGCGAAGATGCCGAGATCACGTCTTATCTGGGCGAAACGCTGGCCAGCAACCTGCAAGGCAACATCATCGACCTTTGCCCGGTGGGCGCGCTGACCTCGAAGCCTTATGCGTTCACCGCCCGGCCGTGGGAACTGACCAAGACCGAGAGCATCGATGTGATGGATGCTCTGGGCTCGAACATCCGGGTCGACACCAAGGGCCGCGAGGTGATGCGGATGCTGCCGCGCAACCACGATGGCGTGAACGAAGAATGGATATCTGACAAGACCCGTTTCGTCTGGGACGGGCTGCGTCGCCAGCGGCTGGACCGGCCTTATGTGCGGGTTGATGGCAAGCTGAAACCGGCCACATGGCCCGAGGCTTTGGCGGCAGCGGCCAAGGCGATCAACGGGGCGCGGAAACTGGCTGGGATCGTGGGCGATCTGGCCTCGGTCGAGGCGGCCTTTGCTCTTAAACAGATGGTCGAGGGCAAGGGCGGTGTCGTGGAATGCCGCACCGATGGCGCGAAGCTGCCCGCAGGCAACCGCGCGGGCTATGTCGGCACCGCTGCCATCGCGGATATCGACAGTGCCGAGCGTATCCTGCTCATCGGCACCAACCCGCGCGACGAAGCGCCGGTGCTGAATGCGCGCATCCGCAAAGCGTGGTCTCATGGCGCGCAGGTGGCTCTGGTCGGGCCGTCGGTTGATCTGACCTATGATTATTATCATGCGGGCGATGACCGGGCGGCGCTGCAAAAGGTCGTCGATATGGGCGGTGATGACGAGATCCGGGGCAAACGCTCGCTGGTGATCGTCGGGCAGGGCGCCTTGCAGGAGGCCGACGGTGCCGCCGTTCTGGCCGCCGCGCAAACCGTTGCTGCCAATACCGAAAGCGGGCTGTTGATCCTGCACACCGCTGCGGGTCGCGTCGGCGCGCTGGATGTTGATGCCACCAATGATCGTGACATGGACGCGGTTGCAGAGGCCGACGTGATCTACAATCTCGGCGCTGACGAGGTCGAGATCGGTGCCAAAGATGACGGGGGCGCCTTCGTCATCTATCAGGGCAGCCATGGAGACCGGGGCGCGCATCGCGCCGATGTGATCCTGCCCGGCGCGGCCTATACCGAAGAGGCGGGCCTGTTTGTCAACACCGAAGGCCGCCCGCAGTTGGCCATGCGCGCGGGCTTTGCGCCGGGTGATGCCAAGGAAAACTGGGCCATCCTGCGGGCACTCTCGGCAGAACTTGGCGAGGCGCTGCCTTATGACACCCTGGCGCAACTCCGCCAGACGCTGGTCAAGGCGGTGCCGCATCTGAAACAGGTCGATCAGGTTATCGAAAACGAAGGCGAAGCATTGCCGCCTGGCGCGCTCGGGCAGGCCAGCTTCCGCAGTGCGCTGCGCGATTTCTACCTGACCAACCCGATCGCGCGGGCCAGCCAGTTGATGGCAGAACTGTCGGCGCAAGCCAAAGCGCGAGACGGCGAGAAAATCGCCGCCGAATGATCCGTCCCGCGCTCATATCGCTGGCCCTTCTGGTCGCCTGCGCGCCTCAGCCGCAAGACGAGGTGTCGCAATTCGCGCCCGACTATCTGGGTGTCGAGGCGGTTTCGCTCGACAGCGATCTGGTGCAGATCGATCTCAGCATGCGTGGCGCGCGCGGCCCCGAGGATGTGGATCGCTATGGCGAATGCGCCGTGGCGGGATACACGCTGAGCCAGGGCTATGGTTTTGCGCGGCATTTACGCACGAATATCGATGAAAAGGGTGGCGTGTGGACGGCGGATGCTGTTTACACCATCTCGCCAACCCTGCCACGCGGTTTCAACACCATCGACGCAGAGGTCATGGTCGCGGATTGCGCGGAAAACGGAATACCCACGGTGTGAGGACGCATGGCAGATTTCTTTAGCACCCCAGGCGGCATAGCCCTGATCATCCTGGCGCAAGTCATTGCGGTTGTGGCCTTCGTGATGATCTCGCTGCTGTTTCTGGTTTATGGCGACCGCAAGATCTGGGCCGCCGTGCAGATGCGCCGGGGGCCGAACGTGGTGGGTGTCTATGGCCTGCTGCAATCGGTGGCCGATGCGCTGAAATACGTGGTGAAAGAGGTGGTCATCCCCGCCGGGGCCGACCGCACCGTCTTCATCCTCGCGCCGCTGACGTCCTTCGTGCTCGCGATGATCGCCTGGGCGGTGATCCCGTTCAACGATGGCTGGGTCCTGAGCGATATCAACGTCGCCATCCTCTATGTCTTCGCGGTTTCCTCGCTGGAGGTTTATGGCGTGATCATGGGCGGCTGGGCGTCGAACTCGAAATACCCCTTCTTGGGCTCGCTGCGCTCCGCGGCGCAAATGATCTCTTATGAGGTCTCCATCGGCCTCATCATCATCGGTGTGATCATCTCCACCGGAAGCATGAATTTCGGGGCCATCGTGCAGGCGCAGGACGGCAATCTGGGCCTCTTCAACTGGTACTGGCTGCCGCATTTCCCGATGGTGTTCCTGTTCTTCATCTCGGCGCTGGCCGAAACCAACCGCCCGCCCTTTGACTTGCCCGAGGCGGAATCGGAACTGGTCGCGGGGTATCAGGTGGAATACTCCGCGACGCCCTTCCTGCTGTTCATGGCGGGCGAGTACATCGCCATCTTCCTGATGTGCGCGCTGACCTCGCTGCTGTTCTTCGGAGGCTGGCTGTCGCCCATTCCGGGTCTGCCCGACGGGGTGCTGTGGATGGTCGCCAAGATGGCGTTCTTCTTCTTCCTCTTTGCAATGGTCAAGGCGATCACGCCGCGCTACCGCTATGACCAGCTGATGCGGCTGGGCTGGAAAGTCTTCCTGCCGTTCTCGCTGGGCTGGGTGGTCTTCGTGGCTTTCGCCGCCAAATTCGACTGGTTCTGGGGCGCGTTTGCGCGCTGGAGCACCGGAGGCTGATATGACCCAGATCGACTATACCCGCGCTGCCAAATACTTCCTGCTGCAGGATTTCTGGAAGGGCTTCAAGCTGGGCATGAAGTATTTCTTTGCGCCCAAGGCCACCGTGAACTACCCGCATGAAAAAGGCCCACTCAGCCCCCGCTTCCGAGGCGAGCATGCGCTGCGCCGCTATCCCAATGGCGAGGAGCGCTGCATTGCCTGCAAGCTCTGCGAGGCGATCTGCCCGGCGCAGGCCATCACCATCGATGCCGAACCGCGCGAGGATGGCAGCCGCCGCACCACGCGCTATGACATCGACATGACCAAATGTATCTATTGCGGCTTCTGCCAGGAGGCCTGCCCGGTCGATGCCATTGTCGAAGGCCCGAATTTCGAATTCGCCACCGAAACCCGTGAAGAGCTGTTTTATGACAAGGAAAAGCTCCTTGATAACGGCGAACGCTGGGAGGCCGAGATTGCCCGTAATCTGGAACTGGACGCGCCGTACCGATGACTGACACGCCCAATAACCCGTTCGAAGCGATGATGGCGCAGGCGCAGGAGATGGCCAAGGCGCTGAACCCGGCGTTGGAAAGCTTCTCGCCCAAGGGGTTCGAGGCGCTGTGGCCGACCATGCCCAAGGAAGCCATGGAACTGATGTTCGGCAATGCGGTAAACAAGGACGGGCTGGACGCCAAGACCCGTCTGTTGCTGACGCTGGCCGGGCTGACCATGCAGGGCGCGCAGGCCGACACGGCGGTGCGCCAGACCGTGCGCCACGCGCTGGAGGCGGGCGCAGGCAAACAAGAGATCGTCGAAACGATCGGTCAGATGTCGGTGTTTGCCGGCATCCCGGCCATGACCCGTGCGCTGGATCTGGCCAAAGAGGTCATGGGCGATAGTGAGGAAGACGAGACATGACCGCATTTGCCTTCTACCTCTTTGCAATCTGCGCCATTGCAGGCGGGCTGTTCACCGTGATCAGCCGCCAGCCGGTCCATTCGGTGCTGTGGCTGATCCTGTCCTTCCTGTCTTCGGCGGGGCTGTTCGTGCTGCTGGGGGCCGAGTTCGTCGCCATGCTGCTGATCATCGTCTATGTCGGCGCGGTCGCGGTGCTATTCCTGTTTGTGGTGATGATGCTGGACGTGGATTTCGCCGAGTTGAAGGCCGAGATGGCGCGCTATATGCCGCTGGCGCTGCTGATCGGGCTGGTCATCCTGATGCAGTTCGTCATGGCCTTCGGGGCCTGGGAAAGCGCCCAGGCTGCCGAAAGCCTGCGGGCGCAGGTGACCCCCACCGACATGCATAATACGCAGGCGCTGGGAGTGATCCTCTATGACCAGTATTTCCTGCTGTTCCAGCTTGCGGGGCTGATCCTGCTGGTCGCCATGATTGGCGCCATCGTGCTGACCCTGCGCCACCGTCAGGACATCAAACGCCAGGACATCATCGCCCAGATGATGCGCGACCCGGCGCAGGCGATGGAGTTGAAAGACGTGAAACCGGGGCAGGGGCTGTGATCATGCGCGGGTGGACAAGGAACACAACTGGGGTTGCTGCCTGTGGCCTGCTGCTCATCGCAAGCGGTGCGAGCGCGGCAGAGAATGAGATCGAAAACCCGCTCGACACGGTGAACAAGCATTTTGAAGTGGCGAGCAAGGATTTTGGCGGCGGCGTCACGCAGTTGCATGCCCGCAAGGAAGGGGCGGGTGGCACCGAGCACCTGATCTACCACTTCGATTGTTCGAACAAGAAATACGACCTGTTCTATAACAGCGCGGAAACGCCCGACAGCCGGCCAGATATGGTGGACGCGCCGTTTGTAGAACCGCTCGAACCGGAAGACATTGTTGGGCCCTTGGCTCAACACACCTGTACGAAATACGGCTACCCGCTGCTGGAATGGTGAGGATATGATCGGACTTGAACACTACCTGACCGTTGCGGCGACGCTGTTCGTCATTGGCATCTTTGGCCTGTTCCTGAACCGCAAGAACGTGATCATTCTGTTGATGAGCATCGAGTTGATGCTGCTGGCGGTGAATATCAACCTTGTGGCCTTCTCCAGTTTCCTCGGCGATCTGGTGGGGCAGGTGTTCACGCTGTTTGTGCTGACCGTGGCCGCAGCCGAGGCCGCCATTGGCCTCGCCATTCTGGTCTGTTTCTTCCGCAACCGCGGCTCCATCGCCGTCGAAGACGTTAACGTAATGAAGGGCTGAGGAACTCATGGAAACCACAATCCTCTTTGCCCCGCTGGTGGGGGCCATCCTGTGCGGGTTTGGCTGGAAGTTCATCGGCGAGAAGGCGGCGATGTGGACCGCTACCGGCCTGTTGTTCCTGGCCTGTATCCTCAGCTGGATCGTGTTCTTCAGCTTTGACGGGGTGACGCAGCAGATACCCGTGATGCGCTTCATCGAAAGCGGGTCGCTCAGCACCGAATGGGCGATCCGGCTGGACCGGCTGACGGCGATCATGCTGATCGTGGTGACGACCGTCTCGGCGCTCGTGCATCTTTACAGCTTTGGCTACATGGATCACGACCCCGCCTTCCGCGAGGGCGAAAGCTACAAGCCGCGTTTCTTTGCCTATCTCAGCTTCTTCACCTTCTCGATGCTGGCGCTGGTGACCTCGGACAATCTGGTGCAGATGTTCTTTGGCTGGGAGGGCGTGGGCGTCGCCTCCTACCTTCTGATCGGGTTCTATTACCGTAAACCCACCGCCAATGCGGCGGCGATCAAAGCCTTTGTGGTCAACCGGGTTGGCGATTTCGGTTTTGCGCTGGGCATCTTTGCGCTGTTCTTTCTGGTCGACAGCATCAATTTCGAGGACGTCTTTGTCTCCGGCCCGAAACTGGCCGAAACGCAACTGACCTTCCTCTGGGGCGAATGGTCGGCGATTGAGGTGATCTGCGTGCTGCTCTTTATCGGGGCGATGGGCAAATCGGCGCAATTGATACTGCACACCTGGCTGCCCGACGCGATGGAAGGCCCGACACCGGTTTCGGCGCTGATCCATGCGGCAACCATGGTGACGGCGGGGGTGTTCCTCGTCTGCCGCATGTCGCCGCTGATGGAGTTTGCACCGAACGCCACCGCCTTCATCACCTTCCTCGGGGCGGCGACGGCGTTTTTTGCCGCCACCATCGGTCTGGTACAGACCGACATCAAACGCGTCATCGCTTATTCGACCTGTTCGCAGCTGGGTTACATGTTCGTGGCCGCTGGTGTCGGCATGTATTCGGCGGCGATGTTCCACCTGCTGACGCACGCGTTTTTCAAGGCGCTTTTGTTCCTCGGTGCGGGCTCGGTCATCCACGCCATGCACCATGAGCAGGACATGATGAACTATGGCGGGCTGCGTAAGAAGATTCCCTATACCTATTGGGGCATGATGTTCGGCACGCTGGCGATCACCGGGGTGGGTATTCCGCTGACCGGCATCGGCTTTGCAGGGTTCCTGTCCAAGGATGCGATCATCGAAAGCGCCTGGGCCGGTGGCACCGGGTTTGCCTTCTGGTCGCTGGTGATCGCGGCGGCCTTCACCGCCTTCTATAGCTGGCGGCTGATCTTCCTGACCTTCTATGGCGAGGCGCGCGGCAACAAGCACACGCATGACCACGCCCATGAAAGCCCGATGACCATGCTGGTGCCGCTGGGCGTGCTGAGCCTGGGGGCGATCTTTGCTGGCATGCTCTGGTATGGCGCGTTCTTCGGGCATGCCGATAAGGTCGGCAAGTTCTATGGTATCCCGGTGGCCGAGGCCTCGGAACATGCCGAGGGGCATGATGCGGAAACCCATGCTGAACATGTGGCCGACGGTACCGCCGAGGAGCATCACGATACCGCAGAGGGCGACGCGCACGCGGCTGATGCGGCGCATGGCGATGACGCCCATGGCGATAGCGAAACAGGCGACGCCGCGCATGGCGGTGATCATCACTATGTCTTCGCGGGTGAGCCGGGGCAGGGCGCCATCTATATCGCGCCGGACAACCATGTGCTGGACGATGCCCATGCCGCGCCGAAATGGGTCAAGGTTTCGCCTTTCGTGGCGATGGCGATTGGTTTCCTGCTGGCCTATCTCTTCTACATCGTGAACCCGTCGCTGCCCGGACGTCTGGCAGAGAACCAGCGCCCGCTTTATCTGTTCCTGCTGAACAAATGGTATTTCGACGAGATCTATGACGCGATCTTCGTGCGTCCGACCCTGGCGCTGGGCCGCTTCCTGTGGAGGCGTGGCGACGGCAACACCATTGATGGCTTCCTGAACGGGGTTGCGATGGGTGTTGTGCCGTTCTTTACCCGGCTCGCGGGCAAGGCGCAGTCTGGCTACATCTTCACCTATGCCTTCTACATGGTGCTGGGCATCGCGGCCCTTGTTACCTGGATGTCGATCGGCGGGGGGGCGCAGTAATGGACAATATTCTCTCCATTATTCTCGTCATTCCGGCGATTGCCGCGCTGATCCTGCTGATCTTTCTGCGCGGAGAGGACGCCGCTGCGCAGCGCAATGCCAAGATGGTGGCGCTATTCGCAACCACGATCACCTTTCTGGTGTCCATCGGCGTCTATACCGGCTTTGATCCGGAAAACACCGGCTTCCAGATGGTGGAAGAACACGCCTGGCTGATGGGTCTGAAATACAAGGTGGGTGTGGACGGGATCAGCGTTCTCTTTGTGCTGCTGACCACTTTCATCATGCCGCTGACCATTCTCGCCAGTTGGGGCGTGACCGACCGGGTGAAGGAATACATGATCGCCTTCCTGCTGCTGGAAACGCTGATGCTGGGCGTGTTCATGGCGCTGGATCTGGTGCTGTTCTACCTGTTCTTCGAGGCGGGTCTGATCCCGATGTTCCTAATCATCGGCATCTGGGGCGGCAAGGAACGGATCTACGCCAGCTTCAAGTTCTTCCTCTACACCTTCCTCGGCTCGGTGCTGATGCTGGTGGCGATGGTGGCGATGTATGCGGATGCGCAGACCACGGATATCGTTGCGCTGATGGGGCATCAGTTCTCATCCGAGAGCTTCAGCGTGCTGGGTGTTTATATCGTTGGTGGTATGCAGACGCTGATGTTCCTGGCCTTCTTCGCCAGCTTCGCAGTCAAGATGCCGATGTGGCCGGTCCATACCTGGTTGCCGGATGCCCACGTGCAGGCGCCCACCGCCGGGTCCGTGGTGCTGGCCGCGATCCTGCTGAAGATGGGCGGCTACGGTTTCCTGCGGTTTTCACTGCCGATGTTCCCGGTCGGGTCCGAGGTGATGACGCCGCTGGTCCTGTGGATGTCGGCCATCGCGGTTGTCTACACCTCGCTGGTCGCGCTGGTGCAGGAGGATATGAAAAAGCTGATCGCCTATTCCTCGGTCGCGCATATGGGCTTTGTCACCATGGGCATCTTTGCGGCGAACCAGCAGGGCGTTGATGGCGCGATTTTCCAGATGCTCAGCCACGGCTTCATCTCGGCCGCGCTCTTCCTTTGTGTTGGCGTGATCTATGACCGGATGCATACCCGTGATATCGAGGCCTATGGCGGGCTTGTGAACCGGATGCCTGCCTATGCGCTCGTATTCATGCTGTTCACCATGGCCAATGTGGGCCTGCCGGGCACCTCCGGGTTCATCGGGGAATTCCTGACGCTCATGGGTGCCTTCCAGGTCAATACCTGGGTGACGGCGGTGGCGGCGACCGGTGTGATTTTCTCGGCGGCTTATGCGCTCTGGCTTTATCGCCGGGTGGTCTTTGGCGACCTGATCAAAGAGAGCCTGAAGTCGATCCGCGACATGAACTCGCGCGAGCGGCTGATCTTTGCGCCGCTGATCGCGATGACGCTGCTGCTGGGGGTCTACCCGTCGCTGGTGACCGATATCATCGGCCCGTCGACGACGGCGCTGATCTCGAATTATGACACGGCGCTGGCCGCGGCCGAGGCCGCCACCCAGTTTGCCGCGAACTGAGGAGGCCGGAGATGATCCAGGCTGATCTGACCGTAATCCTGCCCGAGATTGTGCTGGCCGTCTATGCGATGGCCGCGCTGCTGGGCGCCGTCTATACGCGCAAGGACGCGCTGGGGCCGCTCTTGGTCTGGACCACCGCCGGGCTGATGGCGGCGCTGGCGATCTGGATCGCGGCACAGCCGAATGCCACACAGGTGGCGTTCAACGGCATGTTCATCAATGATGGCTTCGCGCGGTTCTCGAAGGTTGCGGTGCTGCTCTCGGCGGCGGTGATCCTGGTGATGAGCCAGGACTACATGTCGCGCCGGGGGCTGTTGCGGTTCGAATACCCGCTGCTGATTGCGCTGGCTGCGGTTGGCATGATGATGATGGTCAGTGCCGGGGACCTCATGTCGCTTTATATGGGGCTGGAGCTGCAATCGCTGTCGCTTTATGTGGTGGCCGCCCTGCGTCGCGACAGCGCGAAATCGACCGAAGCCGGCCTGAAATACTTCGTGCTGGGCGCGCTGAGTTCCGGTCTGCTGCTTTATGGCGCATCGCTGGTCTATGGCTTTGCAGGCACCACGCTCTTCACCGGGATCGTGCAGGTGGCGACCCATGGCGATATGTCGCTGGGCATGCTCTTTGGCCTGATCTTCCTGATCTCGGGTATGGCCTTCAAGGTCTCCGCCGTGCCCTTCCACATGTGGACGCCGGACGTCTACGAGGGCTCACCCACGCCGATCACTGCCTTCTTTGCCACCGCGCCGAAGGTGGCCGCGATGGCGCTGTTTGCACGTGTGATGCACGATGCCTTTGGCGGCGCAGTGACCGATTGGCAGCAGGTGATCGTTCTGCTCTCGGTCCTGTCGATGTTCCTCGGCGCGATCGCCGCGATCGGGCAGCGCAATATCAAGCGGCTGATGGCGTTTTCGTCGATCGCGCATATGGGGTATGGGCTGATCGGCCTGGCCGCCGGGACCGAGATGGGCATCAAGGCGATGCTGATGTATCTGGCGATCTATGTGACCATGAATGTGGGCACCTTCGCTTTCATCCTGATGATGGAGCGCGACGGCCAGCCGGTCACCGATATCGACGCGCTGCGTCAGTATTCGCGCCGCGAACCGGCCAAGGCGCTGGCGGTGCTGATCCTGATGTTCAGCCTTGCAGGTGTGCCCCCGATGCTGGGCTTCTTCGCCAAATTCGGCGTCTGGCAGGCGGGCATCTCGGCCGATCTGTTTGGTCTTGTGGTGGCCTCGGCCATCGCTTCGGTAATCGGTGCGTTCTATTACCTGCGTATCGTCTTCTACATGTATTTCGGGGCTGAGAACGAGGATCAGCTCGACACCAACTCCTCGCCCGTGCTTTGGGGCGCGCTGATGGCCTCGGCGGCGCTGATGATTGTTGGCGTCTTCTACCAGTTCGGCGTTGAAGGTGCGGCGGCAGCGGCGGCGGCAACCCTTGTCAACTGATCGCAGTTCTCAGCGGATAAAAGGGGCCCGGTTGCTGAACCGGGCCTTTTTGCCATGAGCATCTGGCCCGAAGCCTATGGCAAGCGGGTGCTGGACGAGGTCGACAGCACCCTGAACGAGGCCGCGCGGATCGCGCCTTCGCTGGCCGGACCGGAATGGATTCTGGCCCATCGCCAGAGTGCCGCGCGCGGCCGTCGCGGGCGGGCCTGGGCCAATCCGACCGGCAATCTGGCGGCGACCCTGGTGATGCGCCCCTTTGGCAGCACGGAAAACGCAGCACTGCGCAGCTTTGTTGCCGCGCTTGCACTGTTTGATGCCTGTGTTGCGGTGACCGGGCGGGCGGATGGGCTGGCGCTGAAATGGCCCAATGACGTGTTGCTCAACGGTGGCAAGCTGGCGGGCATCCTTCTGGAAAGCGCAGGTCAAGGGCAGGGTGTCACCTATCTGGCGATCGGTATCGGCGTTAATCTGGCGGAGGCCCCGAGTGCGACGCAGGTCGAGGCTGGCGCCGTGCGTCCCGTCTCGCTGTTCTCCGAGACCGGCGCGCTGGTTGCGCCAGAGGATTTCCTGACCGAGCTTGCCGTCGCCTATGCAAGCTACGAGACGCAATTCCAGAGCTACGGGTTTGAGCCGATCCGGCAGGCCTGGCTGGCCCGCGCGGCGCGGCTGGGCGAGGTGATCACTGCGCGGACCTCCACCAGCGAGACGGTCGGCACGTTCGAGACGGTGGACGGGCAGGGCAATCTTGTCTTATTGACCGCCAAAGGCCGCGTCAGCATACCCGCCGCCGACATCTATTTCTGAGGAGCCGAAGCACATGCTACTGGCCATCGATTGCGGCAACACCAACACCGTGTTCTCGATCTGGGACGGGCAGGAGTTCCTGTGCACCCTGCGCACCTCGACCCATCATGCGCGCACGGCGGATGCCTATTTCACCTGGTATTCCACGCTGGTGAAACATTACGGGATCGACGTGGAAATCACCGATGTGGTGATCTCGTCCACGGTGCCGCGCGTGGTGTTCAACCTGCGCGTCTTTGCCGATCGGTTCTTTGGCTGCCGCCCTCTGGTGGTGGGCAAACCCGATTGTCTGCTGCCCGCGCAGCCGCGCGTCGATGAGGGGACGCAGGTCGGCCCCGACCGGTTGGTCAATACCGCAGGTGCGTTTGACCGCCATGGCGGCGACCTGATCGTTGTGGATTTCGGCACCGCGACCACGTTTGACGTTGTGGCCCATGACGGGGCCTATGTCGGCGGCGTGATTTCCCCTGGCGTCAACCTCAGCCTCGAAGCGCTGCACCTGGCGGCGGCGGCATTGCCGCATGTGGATATTTCCAAGCCGCAAAAGGTGATCGGAACCAATACCGTGGAGTGCATTCAATCCGGCGTGTTCTGGGGCTATGTCGGGCTGGTGCGTGAGGTCTGCGACCGTATACGGGGCGAATACGGTACCCCGATGAAAATCGTCGCAACCGGCGGGCTGGCACCTCTGTTCCAGCAATCCGCCCAGTTGTTTGATGCTTTCGAAGATGATCTGACGATGCACGGACTGACCGTGATTCATCGCTATAACAAGGAAAATGGCTCTCAATGAGCAATGAACGTTTGATTTACCTGCCCCTTGGTGGGGCGGGCGAGATAGGCATGAACGCCTATGTGTATGGCTACGGAAAACCTGGCAAGGAACGGCTGATCCTGGTCGATCTGGGTGTGGCCTTTCCCGATATGGACACGACGCCGGGCGTCGACCTGATCTTTGCCGATCTTACATGGCTGAAGGAACGTGCCGACCAATTGGAGGCGATTTTCGTCACCCATGCGCATGAAGACCATGTGGGCGCGGTCTCGCTCAACTATGCAGCGCTGAACGTGCCGGTCTATGCCCGCGCCTTCACCGCCAATATCGCACGCCGCAAGATGGAGGAGCGTGGACATGCGCCGGAAGCCGTGCGCACCGCCTCGTCCTGGCCCGAGCAGATCGAGGCTGGGCCGTTCAAGGTGGGATTTTTGCCGGTGTCGCACTCGATCCCGGAAAGCGCGGGGCTGGTTATCGACACGCCGGGCGGCCGGATCGTGCATTCGGGCGATTTCAAGCTGGACACCGACCCGGTGGTGGGTGAGGCGTTTGATCCCGATCTCTGGGGTGATGTGGCGAAATCCGGGGTCAAGGCGCTGGTTTGCGACAGCACCAATGTGTTCTCCACCCATCCGGGCCGCTCCGAATCCGAAGTGGGGCCTGAGATCACCAAGCTGGTGGCCGGGGCCAAGGGCATGGTGGTTGCCACCACCTTCGCCTCGAACGTGGCACGGGTGAAGACGCTGGCCGAGGCGGGCGCGCGGGCAGGGCGGTCGGTCGTGCTGCTGGGCCGCGCCATGCGACGGATGATCGAGGCGGCGGTCGAGACCGGCGTGCTCAGCGATTTTCCCAAGGTGATCAGCCCGGAAGAGGCACAGGATGTGCCGCGTGGCAACCTGATGCTGATCGTGACCGGCAGCCAGGGCGAGCGTCGCGCCGCCAGCGCGCAGCTGGCCCGCGGCAAGTATCGCGGGCTGTCGCTGGCCGAGGGCGACCTGTTCCTGTTCTCGTCCAAGACCATACCGGGCAACGAGAAGGGTGTGATCCGCATCATCAACCAGCTCAGCGAAATGGGCGTGGATGTGGTGGATGACAGCTCTGGGCTCTATCACGTTTCGGGCCACGCCAACCGCCCCGATCTGGAGCGGGTGCATCAGATCGTTGATCCGCAGATGGTGATCCCGATGCATGGCGAACACCGCCACCTGCGCGAGCATGCGAAACTGGCCGAGGCCGCAGGCCGCGCCGGGATTGTCGCGGTCAACGGCATGATGCTGGACCTCAGCGGCAATGCGCCCAAGGTCGCCGATTATATCGAGACCGGCCGCACCTATCTGGATGGCAGCGTCCAGATTGGGGCGCTGGACGGGGTGGTGCGCGACCGTATCCGCATGGCGTTGAACGGCCACGTGATCGTGACCGCCATTCTCGATGAAGAGGATGAGCCGCTGGGCGAACCCTGGTGCGACACCAAGGGCTTGCCGGAAACCGGAAGCTCTCGCGCGGCGCTGATCGAGGTGCTGGAAGAGGATTTGAACCAGTTTCTGATGCGGGCCGACAAGAAGACCCTGCGCGATGACGACAAGCTGGAAGAGGCGTTGCGTCGGATCACCCGCCAATCAGCGCTGACCGAGATCGGCCGCAAACCCGAAGTGACAGTGGTGGTCAGCCGGATGCGGTAAGCGTAATCCAAAAAGCGGGAACCGGTTTTTGGGTCAAATTGCGCGTCACCAAGAATGCGCAATCCAAAAGTGGGAACCGGTTTTTGGGCCAAATAGCGTGTCTATGAAAAGTGGGCTCAGTCACTGGTCATGGGGTGACCGCGCAGACGCAGGAACAGGCTCTGTTCGTCATCATTGCGGAAAAACGGAACCGAGACGGGCGGGGTCAGGTCCTGCGCCCGCTCGGTGATCTCGGCCAGCACCACCTCTGTGATCTCGGCCAGCACCACCTCTGTGATGAAAGGCAGGTCGAAGGTTCGCACCTCGCTCAACGGAATCCATTGCAGATGCGACAGCTCGTCCGAGGCGCGCGAGAAATCGTCGGGGTCGCCCATGATATGGGCCGCATCGATCAGAAAGAAGCGCGCGTCGAAACGGCGCGGACGGCCCGGCGGGGTGATGGCGCGAAAGACAAATTGCAGGTTCTGCGCGTCAGGCAGATGCCCGGTCGCGGCGTAACCCTGCCAATCCTCGGGCACCGGCTCGTCCCATGCGCCGGGCTGGCCCAGGATCAGCCCTGTTTCCTCCCACAGCTCGCGGATCGCGGCGATGGCCAGCGCGCTGCTGATATCTTCGGAGACGTCTTCGGTGAGCCGGTTCTGACACAGAGCGGGCAGCGGCGCGGCCAGCGCGATCTCGCGGTCGGCGGCATCGACGGCACCACCGGGAAAAACGAACTTGTTGGGCATGAAGGCCGCCTTGGCCCCGCGCTGCCCCATCAGCACTGACGGCACCGTCTCACGATCCCGCAATACGATGACCGTCGCTGCGTTCCGGATTGCTGTCTTGTCTTCGCTCATGCCCCAGCCTGCTTCGGAGGGCTCAGTCCGCGCGCCCGAAACCGTGCATGCGCCGCGCCCATTGATAGGCGACAACCGCGCCCTTCAGTCTGGGCAGAAGGTAGAGCGAGAGCGCCAGGCAACCAACCGCAAAAATCAGAAACAGTGTCAGAGGTTCCGGACGCCATTGCACGAAAGCCACGTGCAGCGCAGGCGCCATCAGGTGGCCAACCAGCAGAATGGTCAGATAGGCGGGCCCGTCATCGGCGCGGTGATGAAAGAACTCCTGACCACATTCGCCACACGTGTCATGCACCTTGAGGAAATTGAACAGCAGCGGCCCCTTGCCACAACGCGGACATTTGCGCCGGAACCCTCTGGCCAGCGCAGGCCAGGTCGGGCGGTCCGAGACGGGTTGGGTCGCTTCAATGGCTTGATCGGTCATGGTGCCCTCAATGCAAATCACCCGCTCTTTTGCCCTGAATCCGTGCAGCAGAAAAGAGGACGCGTTCGTCTTGCGTCCCCATGCCGCAAAAGGTGACAGGTTTAGGCATCTTAGCATGAACTTGCGGGGGCTGAAAAAACTTTGCCTGATCGGCGACGGATTCCCGATTGGCCTGCGTTTGAGTTGCATGATCGGCGGCAGGGGGCCGTCGCAAAAGAAAAGGAAGACCAAGATGAAACATGCAGGCTTTATCGGCGGAGTTGTGGTTCTGGCGACGGCAATTGCCGCAAGCGGTGCAATGGCCAAGGGGCCGGGCAAAGGCGTCGCCTTCGAGGTGCTGGATGCCGATGGCGACGGTCAGGTTACAATCGAAGAGGTACAGGCATGGCAGGAACAGCGATTCACCTCCGTTGACACCGATGGCAGCGGCACGCTGAGCCTCGAAGAGCTGCAGGCCGCAGGTCAGACACGCGCCAATGAAAAAGCGGCAAAGATGCTTGAACGTCGCGACGCCAACGGTGATGGTCAGTTGAGCCAGGACGAGATGCCGAAACGGCGCGACCCGTCCAGGATGTTCGACCGGATGGATGCCAATGATGACGGTTCCATCTCGCAGCAGGAATTTGCGGATGCGAGCCAGAAGATGGGCAAGAAACGCGGCAAGCACAAGCACGGCGACGCGCAACAGAACTGATCCGTGTGAAAGATCTGCCGGTGATATCTTCGGCCGGGCCCGGTGACGATGCAATCGTGACCGGGCTCAGCGACGATACCCTGCTTGTGATGTTCGCCAGGGGCGACAGGCAGGCGGCGGCCGAGCTGACGGATCGGCTCGGCCCCCGGACCTATGCGGTGGCGCTGCGAGTGCTGGGCAACCGGGCCGAGGCCGAGGATGTGGCGCAGGAGGCGATGATCCGGCTCTGGCGTATGGCCCCGGACTGGCAGCAGGGGCAGGCCAAAGTCTCGACCTGGCTCTATCGGGTGACGCTGAACCTGTGCCTCGACATCAAGCGGCGCAAGAAGCCGCTGAATATCGACGCGGTGCCGGAACCCGAAGACAGCGCGCCGGGCCCGGCGGACCGGCTGCAGGATGCGGCCCGCCATGACGCCTTGCAGGGCGCGCTGATGCAACTGCCTGACCGGCAGCGCGAGGCGGTGGTGTTGCGCCACATAGAAGAGCTGTCAAACCCCGAGATCGCGGGGATCATGGACATCAGCGTCGAGGCGGTCGAAAGTCTGACCGCCCGGGGCAAAAGAGCACTTGCCAAGGCCTTGGCCGACCGGCGTGCGGAATTGGGATATGGCGATGACTAAGACTGACAAGGATCTGGAAGCACTGTTCGCCGCAGCGCGCAGCACGCGGGACGAGATGCCTGAGGGTTTGGCCGCGCGGATGATGGCGGATGCCGACCGCTTTCGGCAGGACCAAATGACACCGGTCGCGCCGGTCCGGCGACGCCGGGGTCTCTGGGATCAGCTTCAGTCCCTGCTTGGCGGCTGGGCCGGGATGGGTGGGCTTGTTGCGGCAAGTGCTGCCGGGGTCTGGATCGGTCTGGCCCCGCCGGAATTCCTGCCGGACCCTGCCGGGCTGGTGTTCCAGCAGGAAGAGGATCTGGAGCTGTTCCAGAGCTTTGCCTTCAATGATGTCGCGCTGGAGGAGGGTTAAATGGCAGAAACCGTTTACAGAACCCGGACCTGGGTCAAACTGCTGCTGGGGGTCTCGCTGGCGCTGAACTTGGCGGTTGCGGGGCTGGCTGTGGGGGCGATGCTGCGCTTTGGCGGGGATGATCACAAACGGCCAATGCCCAAAACGGTGGGCTCCATGCTTTACCGGGCCTTGCCCGATGACGACCGCAAGTCTCTACGCAACCAGACGCGCGATATTCACAAAGCTAGGCGCGGCGCCAAAGAGAGTGATCTTAAGGCGGTGATTGCCGTGCTGGATGCCGACCCCTTTGATCCACAGGCGTTGCAGGATGTGATCCGTGAACAGGCCAAGGCCCGCAGCGCGGTGTTCATGGCGATGCAGACCGCCTGGATCGAGCAGGTGCTGAGCATGGATGACGCGGAACGGCAGGCCTATGCCGACCGGCTGGAAGAGCTGGCGCAGCGCAAACGCCACAAGGGCGGCAAGAACTAACATCAGGCAGCCTGCTGCAGCATGTAGCAGTTTCGACCGGCATGTTTGGCGTCATAAAGCGCCTTGTCGGCCTGCGCGATCAGGTGTTCGATGTCGCTCTGACCCGATGCCGCGCTTTCCGGCTCGCCGACCACGACACCGATGCTGGCCGTGACATGGATGGGGGCGGTGCCTGCCCCCAGTTTGAAGGGCTGCCCGTTGATTTCCCGGCACAGGCGCGCTGCCACCCGGTCCGCGTCTTCGCGCGGCGTGTTGGGCAGCGCGACCATAAACTCTTCGCCACCGATCCGGGCGATCAGGTCCTGCGCGCGCAGGTTGCCGCGCAGGCGGCGCGCGGTTTCGATCAGCACCGCATCCCCCGCCGCATGCCCATAGGTGTCGTTGACCGACTTGAAGTGATCGAGATCGACCATCATCACCGCAAACCCCGCATCCGGTGTCTTGGGCCCGCGCAATAGCCGGCCCAGGGCGGGCAGCGCATAGCGCCGGTTGTAGAGCCCGGTCATCGAATCGCGCGTTGCTGCCCTCAGCCCTGCTTGCACGCTGTCGCGATAGCGGTCGGCACGGGCCTTGCGCCGCAAGAGCGTTTCGAGCCGCAGGGCAACCTCGCGGGGGCAGAACCCTGCCATCAACACGTCATCGGCTCCCAGATCAAGGGCTGTTGCGGCCCGTTGCGTGCTGGGCAGTTTGGGCACCGCGATCACGGCGGCGTTGCGGGTCAGCCCGCGGGCGCGCAGATCGGCCAGCAGGCGCAGGCCCGCCGCGCCTTCGGACAGCTCCACGATCAGCGCATCTGGCGCTCCCTGACCGGGCAGGCCGTGCAGCCCGTTGCAGGTGACCAGATCCAGCCGGTGGCCCACCTGCTCGCGCAGTTGCGTGCGCCAAACCGCGCCGGTTCCGCAGCTCTGCGCAATCACCGCAACTGAGGCGGCTCTCTCTGCCGGGGCAAAGGGGCTGGGCGCCTCGTCAAAACCCACCGCCTGCGAGGCGGATTGACGCTGCAACTCGCCCAGATTGCCATGGATGCGGATCAGGCTGCGGATACGCGCCAGCAGGATCACGTCATTGCAGGGCTGGCACAGCACGTCGTGAATCCCCGCCGCCAGCGCCCGCAGCTTGGCGCCACGATCGTTTTGGCGCGCGATTGCGATCATCGGGATATTGGCCGTCGCGGTTTCGGCCTGCAGCATCCGATGCAACTCCAGCGCGTCGCCATCGGGCAGGTCCATCGCCGAGATGATCAGATCGGGATGGGTGCGGTGGATCAGTGCCATCACCCCGTCAAGGGTTGCGGCCTGCACCACATGATACCAGGCGGCCGACAGCTGAACCTTCAGCATGATCCGGTTGGTGGACACGCCGTCCAGTATCAAAATTGTTCCCTGCATCGAAACATCCCATCGACAACTGCTTTTCATTCCTTCCGATATGTTTAAGAAACTGGTTAAGAATCCCTTTCCGCAGCCGCAAAGACCCGAGGTTTCATGTCCTTTTCCGCCCCTGCCGCTGAAACGCTGGCCCTGCGCGCGCTGGCCTGGCTGGTTGGAAATGATGAATTGCTGCCGGTCTTTCTGGGCTCGACGGGTGCGGATGAGGCGCAGCTGCGTGAAAATGCCGGTGACCCGGACTTTCTGCTTTCGGTGCTGGATTTCCTGATGATGGACGATGCCTGGATCGTCGCGTTTTGCGACGCCTGCGCCGTTCCGTATGATCAACCGATGCAGGCCCGTGCCGCCCTTGCGGGCGAGGCCGGAATGCACTGGACCTGAGTGCCAAACCAAACGGAGTTTTTCATGCAGATCGACGCCATCCTGTTCGACAAGGACGGAACCCTGTTCGACTTTGCTGCCACCTGGGAGGCATTCGCGCGCGCCCTCATGATCAAACTGGCAGAGGGTGACCTTGTCCGCGCGGCGCAACTGGGCGAGGTGGTCGGCTTTGACCTGCACGCTGGTCGCTATCATCCCGACAGTATCGTGATCGCCGGAACGCCTGCCGAGATTGTCGAGGTCCTCGCGCCATGGGTGCCCGGCATGACCAAACCCGCCCTTATCGACATGCTGAACCACGAGGCATCGCAGGCCCCACAGGCCGAGGCGGTGCCGCTGGGCCCATTTCTGGACCACCTGCGCGGCCATGGTCTGAAGCTGGGCGTCGCCACCAATGACGCCGAGGCTCCCGCGCGCGTGCATCTGGGCGGGGCCGGGGTGCAGGACAGGTTCGATTTCATCGCCGGGTCCGACAGCGGCCACGGGGCCAAGCCCGGACCCGGTCAGTTGCTGGCTTTTGCCGCCCATGTTGATGTCGCACCCGAGCGTGTCGCCATGGTGGGCGACAGCACCCATGACCTGTTGGCCGGTCGTGCTGCCGGGATGCGAACCGTGGCTGTGCTGACCGGCATGGCCCCTGCGGATCAGCTTGCGCCTCATGCCGATGTGGTTCTGGAGCATATCGGCGAGATACCGGGCTGGCTGGGGCTCTAGGCCATTCAAACGCGCAAATCCGCCCGTAGAGGATTGAAAAGCGACCTATCAGGTCGCGGACAGAGCGGCGGTGCGCAGCGCATCTGAGGCTTCCTTGCAGGCAGCGAGGGGAGATGTGCCATGAACCAGAGCGCCACACGCAGAAAACGAGGCGGCGGGCGCGCCGGTGCCGCCGCAAGGCGGGGATCGGCGGTCATCGATCAGATGTCCTGGCGCATCCCCGTCAATATCGACCACCCCATCGAACCGCTGAATCCCGAGGGCGTGCAGGCCATCCACGAAGGTGCGATGCGCATCCTTGAAGAGATCGGCATCGCGTTCCTCAATGAAGAGGCGCTGGGCATCCTGCGCGAGGCCGGATGCTCGGTCGAGGGCGAAGTGGTGCGGATGGGCCGCGATTTCGTCATGGAGATGATCGGCAAAGCCCCCAGCCAGTTCACGCTCACCCCGCGCAACCTCGACCGGCAATTGACGGTTGGGGGCAATGCCATGCTGTTCGGCAATGTGTCATCGCCGCCGAATTACTGGGACATGGAGATCGGCAAGAAGGTCTCGGGCAATCGGGAACAATGCCGGAATCTGCTGAAACTGACGCAGTATTTCAATTGCATCCACTTTGCGGGCGGCTATCCAGTGGAACCGGTCGATATCCATGCCTCGGTGCGGCATCTGGATGTGCTCTATGACAAGCTGACGCTCAGCGACAAGGTGATGCACGCCTATTCGCTGGGCAAGGAACGCGTCGAGGACGTGATGGAGATGGTGCGCATCGCGGGTGGGCTGAGCCACGAGGAATTCGAGGCCTCACCCCGCATGTATACCAACATCAACTCGACCTCGCCGCTGAAACACGACCACCCGATGATCGATGGCTGTCTGCGGCTGGCGCGGCGCGGGCAGGCGATTGTGGTGACTCCCTTCACGCTGGCAGGCGCGATGGCGCCGGTGACCATGGCGGGCGCGGTGGCGCAATCTCTGGCCGAGTCGCTCTGCGCGATCGCGTTGTTCCAATATGTCCGGCCGGGAGTTCCCTGTGTTATCGGGACCTTCACGTCAAATGTTGACATGAAATCGGGTGCGCCAGCCTTTGGTACGCCGGAATATATGCGCTCGACCCAGATGACCGGACAGATGGCGCGTTTTTATGGCTTGCCGATGCGTTCATCGGGGGTTTGCGCGGCAAATGTGCCCGATGGTCAGGCGATGTGGGAAACCTCGAATTCGCTCTGGGCGGCGGTGCAGTCGGGGACCAACATGGTCTACCATGCTGCCGGATGGCTGGAGGGCGGGCTGATCGCCAGCCCCGAGAAATTCATCATGGATTGCGAGATTTTACAGCATATTCAGCGGTATATGGAGCCTTCTGTAACTGCGACGACGCCCCAGGACATCGCGCTGGAGGCGATCAGCGAGGTCGGCAATGACGGCCATTTCTTTGGCATCCAGCATACGCAGGACCGCTACAGCACGGCGTTCTATCAGCCTTATCTGAGCGACTGGCGCAATTTCGAAGCCTGGGAAGAGGCGGGCGCGGTCTGGACGGCGGAACGGGCGCATCACATGTTCAAGGAAATCGTCGGCGCGTTCGAGGCCCCGCCAATGGATGCAGGCATCCAAGACGAGTTGGCGGATTTCGTGGCGCGCCGAAAGGCCGAAGGCGGTGCGCCCACCGATTTCTGACCTGAATATTTTCCATTCACCCTGTCGCGTTGGCAATTTCTTAATCCTTTCGGCGCGACACTGTGTCGACGCAGATTAGGGTGAGGCCATGCATGGGCTGATAAACAGGGCGATCCAGTCTTTCGTATGCCACAATTACGGTCGTGAATGCTGGCTCCGGGTGACCGAAGCCGCCGAGCTTGGGTTCGTCGAATTCGAACCGATGCTGATTTATGAAAACGAGATGACCGACAGGGTGTTGGTCGAAATTGTGCGCGATCTTGGCCGCAACCGACGCGATCTGCTGGAAGATCTGGGGACTTATCTGGTTTCGAACCTCAATACCGAATCCCTGCGGCGGCTGTTGCGGTTCGGAGGGGTGACCTATGTGGAATTTCTGCACTCGCTGGATGATCTGCCTGATCGGGCCCGCATGGCGGTGTCCGACCTGACCTTGCCCGCGCTGGAATTGCGGGAATACGCCCTTGGCCATTATACGCTGACCTGCCAGCCGGGGTTGCCGGGCTACGCCGATGTCATGACCGGTGTGTTGCGAGCCATGGCGGATGATTACGGTGCGCTGGCGATTCTCGACCACAAGGGTGCCACCGGGAGCGCTGAAATCATCGAGATCACCCTGATCGAAAGCTCCTTCGCCGAAGGGCGCAGTTTCGAATTGGGGGCGCGTGCGGGATGACGGAAGAAGAGTTCGCAGACGTGCTGGACCGACTATGTCCCATGCATCTGATGCTGAGTGCCACAGGGCATGTGGTCGAAGCCGGAGGCACGCTCTGCAAGCTGCGCCCGGATCGCAGCGTCGTGGGCGGGCGGTTTCTGGACCTGTTCGAGGTTTTGCGCCCCCGCCGCGTCATGTCGATGGAAGAGTTGCTGGACGTGCCGGACGGGCGGCTGCACCTGCGCTTTCGCGACAGCCCACAAACCTCGTTCAAGGCGAGCCTTGCACCCTTTGGGGACGGGGCGGTGGTGAACATGTCCTTTGGTATCTCGCTGTTGGATGGGGTGGGTCAATACGGGCTCAGCGCCGCCGATTTCGCGCATACCGATCTAGCGATCGAACTGCTCTACCTGATCGAGGCCAAATCCGCCGCGATGGAGGCATCGCGCAATCTCAATGTCCGGCTTCAGGGCGCCAAGATCGCAGCCGAGGAACAGGCCTTCACCGATACGCTCACCGGATTGAAGAATCGCCGCGCGCTGGACCTGATTCTGCAGCGTTATCTGGCCGCGTCGGTGCCCTTTGCGCTGATGCATGTGGATCTGGATTATTTCAAGGCCGTGAACGATACGCTGGGCCATGCGGCGGGCGACCATGTGCTGCAGGAGGTGGCGCGCATCATGGTGGATGTGACCCGCAGCGACGATACCGTGGCACGGGTCGGAGGGGATGAGTTCGTGATCGTCTTTCCCAAGCTGCGCGTCCGCAAACAACTGGACGCGATCGCAAAGCGGCTGATCGAACGTCTGGAAACCCCGATCGGCTATAATGGCGAAGAATGCCGCATCTCTGGCAGCATGGGCACCGTGCTGTCCGATCAGCAGGCCGGGGTCGAAGCGGGCGAGCTGCTGCATGCGGCCGATCTTGCGCTTTATGCCGCCAAACATGGGGGTCGCGCCGGGCATCGCTTCTTTGACCCGTCCATGACCGCGCCGCCTGCCATCACCAGCACCGATTCGAGGGGCCGGATGAACTGAGCCTGCGCGAAGCCGCCGCCGGACCGGCGGAAACCCACGACCCCACGGTTACGTGCAAAGACGGGGGCTTGCGGCCCGCAAAGCCTGCGTCATAAACTCGCCCAAAGTGGTTTGGAGGCGGACCCGATCTGACAAAGGACGGACGCCTGGGTGATTATGCGGTTTCTCGTTGCGGCTTTCGCAGTAGTGCTTGTCGCCCTGATCGGTGCCTCTGCCGCGTTGCTTTTGCAATCCTGTGGCGTGCGCCTGCCGTTCACGGATCGCGTCATTTCATTCTGCGAAGACCCCGAGGCCGAGCGCCTGCGCGCCGATCTGGCCCGAAGCGATGTCACCAATGCTGATCTGGTGGCGCGGGTGAACGAGTTGGAAAGCGAGCTGGCGCTTTATCACTGCAAGGCTGATCCGCCGCCGCCCCCTCCGCCGCCGCCACCCCCTCCGCCACCGCCGCCGCCGGAACCTCAGACCCCCAGCGGGTTGGACCCGGACGCGTTCGACGATGATGATATCTCGGTGATGGAAGGCTGTTGGGAACTCTCGTCGGATTACGCGGTGCGTGAGATCAACACCGGCAAGATCGAACGGTTCCGCTATTGGCGCATCTGTTTCGACCGCAATGGCAATGGTACGCAGGTGATGCGCTCGACCGGGGGTATTCGCTGCGAGGGGCGCCTGTCGGGGCAGTTGCCGGGCAATGGCCGCCTGACCATGCGCGAGCCGGGCAACCTGCAATGCGACAATGGCTCGTCGATTTTCCGCCGCGATATCAATTGCAGTATCGACAATCGCGGCAACGCCAATTGCGACACGTATCAACCGGAAACCAACGGCCGCAGTTCTGCGACACTGCGGCGGGCGCGGAGGTAACCTCATGGCCAATCAGTTCCTGTCCAAGATCCGCGTGGCCCCGGATGACTTCGTGCGCGCCGCTGATGCGCCGGTGCTGGAGCGACATGCCGACTTGCAAGCGCTGCTGTCGGAACGGGCCGGGCCCGAAGTGGCGGCTTTGTTCGCCGAGCCGCTGATCAGCCGCGGCAATGACGAGGCCGCCCCAACCGTGGCCTGGTATGCGGACGCGGCCGGCGAGGCGCAGCCGCTCAGCCGGTTGAGCCCTGCCGAGCAGGACCGAATCTCGGCCTATCTGTCCGATCACCTGCGCCCCTTGCGGACCCTGGCTGAAGATCCGGCGCAGAGCGATCTGGCCTGGGGTGCGCTGACCACCTATGGGGCGGACGATGTGATGGTGGCGGATGGCCGCCCCTTCATCGTGAACTGGGGTCTGATGCCGGACGGGCGCGGGGCCAGCGCAGCAGCGCGGCCTGCACATTTCGAGGCTACGCTGGGCCGCTTCATGCGCCAGCCCACCGCCGCCGCGAAGCCCTCCGTTGCGCCTGCGGTTGCCGCAGCGCCGGTTCCCGCACCGCCCCCGATCGACGAGCCCGAACCTCGCGCGCGCCTGTCGCTGCTTGCCTGGGTGCCGCTGCTGGTGCTGCTGCTGATCGCCGCGGCGGTGCTGTTCTGGCTCTTGCAGCCGGGCACGCGGCTCTTGCCGGAAGAGCCGCCGCGCATCACCGAGGCCGGGACGCTTGATGCGCAAAACGCGCTCAACGCCAGCCTGCGGGAACGCATCGCCTCGTTGGAAACCGCGTTGGACGGAGCGGTCTGCCGCGCTGACGGCGTGCTGATCCTGCCCGGTGGCCTGACGCCCGAAGGGTTGCTGCCACCCGCCGAGGGCACCGCATTCCCCGAACAGGCCGCCGCCGCGCCTGACGCGCTGCTGCCCAACAAGGCTGATCGCGTTCTGGTGCCGAACCCGGAGGCGCCGGACCAGCCCGACGATCTGGTCACCCATCTCGACAACCGCACGGTGCTGGTGCTGGCCGAAGGGCCATCCGGCGTCGCGGCAGGGTCGGGTTTTTCCATCGGCAATGGCCATATCCTGACCAACCAGCATGTCATCGACCTGGGCCCCGAAACCCGCGTCGTGGTGATCGGCAAGGCCTTGCCCGAGCCTCTGGCGGCCGATGTGCTCAAAGCCTCCGGCCCGCTGGCCGAGACCGGGGATGATTTTGCACTTTTGCAGGTCGAGGCGAATGATCTGCCCGGTTTCACCCTGCATCAACCGCCCGGATCGCTGCGCCTGAGCAATGTGATTGCAGCAGGGTTTCCCGGTGACGTTCTGGAACTGGACCTTGATTTCGCCGGTCTGATGCGTGGCGATGCCGGTGCGGTGCCTGCGCTGACGGTGACCGATGGCATCGTGAATACCGAACAGCAATTGGCGCCGGATACCAATGTGCTGATGCATTCCGCGCCGCTCAGCACCGGAAATTCCGGCGGTCCGCTGGTGGATATGTGCGGGCGGGTCGTGGGGATCAACAGTTTCGTGCGCAAAGGGCCACTGCAAAATCGCAGCTATGCGCTGGCGATGTCAGATGTGCTGGAATTCCTGCAGGGTACACCCGCCCAGCCGGTCCTGACCGAGGAGGCCTGCGCGCCGCAGGTCCGCCCGCAAGTCGCCCAATCGGTCCCGGCAGAGGAGTGATGTCGGGTGTTTGAGGCGCTGCTCACAACCACCACCTCGGAAGGGTTGCAACCGCTGGGCACGGCGGCGCAGCGCTCCTACGAGCTGGTAACCGGGGCGCTGCGGCAACGGCTGGGGGCTGACTATGCCAATCTTCTGGCCGAACCGGTCAGCACGCCCCATGGCGACCGCATCGACTGGCACGCGCCGATGGCCGGGCGACCCATGCGCCTGTCTGATCTCGCGCCCGAGGAACAGGACGTGCTCAAGGCTCGGCTGGGCGAGATGATCTCCGCGATTCTGGCCGAGGCGGAGACACTGGATGCGGGACCGGGCTCGGACGATCACCGTTTGGGCGAGGCGCTGCGCAACGCGGTCGAGATCCCCTCCGAAGACATGATCCACGTGGTCCGCAGCGCTGATGGCGATCACCCGGTGCTGGTGCATTGGGCCTGGGTCAGTGGCGAACGCATGGCGGTGCGCGGCGTGCTGACCAAGATGGTGCCACGCGCGCAGCCGCTGAGTGCGGTGCAATCCGGCCCGGTGGCCAGTGTCTGGACCAGCCCGGTCTGGTGGTGGCTGATCCTGCTGGGCTGGCTATTGCTGGCGGCGCTTTTGGGGCTGATCCTCTATCTGATGATCCATCCCTGCGGGCTGAGCCCGTTTGGCCCCGATCATTGCCATGAAGACACGGCGGAACTGTCGGCGGCCTATTCCGAATATCAGGTGCTGAACGACCGCGTCGCGCGCCTGCAACATGAGATCGCGCTGACCGACCGCGCCTGCAAGCCGGTGGTGCCAATTGCTCCTGCCGAGGCAGCGCCCGCAGAACCACTCGCGCCGCAGCCCGAGAAAGAAGGCGGGCTGTTGCCTGATCTCATCCAGAAAATCAAGCGCTTGGCAGGGCTGGAGGATGCGTCCTACACTGTGCCCGAAGCGCCGAACTGAGGCCCGAATTGAGAGACGTGAATGCAAAGCAGTGAACATCTGGCCCGGTTGGTCGATTGGCGCGACGAGGTGACGCTTGTGCCCTATTCGGGCGTGCAGATCCTCGATTTCGGATTCCGGCTGGATCAGGTGGAGGTCAAGAACGCTCGTTTCATCGAACGCCAGGTCGGTGGCGATGACGCCAACGAGGAATGGGCGCTGATGCCGCTCACCGGTGATGCCGAAACCGATGAGGCGATCGAGGATGCCGCTCGTGACGATGACGATCCCTATTCGGTGCGTCCTGTCGCCGCTTTGGAGCCGTTCCTGTCGAAATGGGTGCCGGTTCCGGTGCTGCGCATCAAGACGGATCGCGGCCCTGGTGGCGAAGAACGCTTCGATCCCGGCCCCTCAACTTGGGCGCGGATGCGGGTGGTGGAACTGGACAGTCCCGAGGGCGAAGACGGCAATACCCATCGCGTGCAACTGGCCATCGACACCGCGCTGATCGAGGCCGCGCAGGCGGATCGCTATCTGGCACCCGAGCGCGCGGATGCCGAAAAATCGCGTGAATTCCGTTTTGTCTCCGATCCCGCCCATATGGATTGGTTCCTGCGCCGACTGGACAGCGACGGCGACGGGCAGGCGCTTGATCTGCAGAAATGGGTGTCCGACTGGCTGGAGGAGGCCTTCATCGCCTTCAAGCGCGCTGAACGGCCCGGCAGGCGGATTACCTCTGACACGCTGCCGCACAAATTCGAACATTGGGCGCGTTACCTGGCCTATCTGCGGTTGGTCAATCACGCGGTTTGCGTGCCGCGTCTGCGGCTGGCCAATACCGTCTCAACGCGTGATGGGCTGACGCCGGTGGATGTGGAACTGGTGCTGGACGTGGGCAATTCACGCACCTGCGGTATCCTGATCGAACGGTTCCCCGGTGAGACACGATTGGATCTGGCGCGATCCTACCCGCTGGAAATCCGTGATCTGTCGCAGCCGGAGCGGACCTATTCCGGCCTTTTTGAAAGCCGAGTGGAGTTTTCCGAGTTCCGCATGGGCGACGAACGCTTCGCCAGCCGGTCCGGGCGGCGCAACGCCTTCATCTGGCCCAGCTTTGTGCGCACTGGACCCGAGGCGTTGCGACTTGTCGCAGGTGAGGAGGGGACCGAGACCGCCTCGGGGCTGTCCAGCCCCAAACGCTACCTCTGGGATGACACGCCTTTGCAGCAGGACTGGCGGTTCCATCACCATTCCGATCCCAACAACCTGCCGAAATCGCTGCGGGCTGGGATGCGGTTTCTGAACGAAAATGGCGATGTGCTGGAACAGATCGCTGCGGATGAGAAGGCGCGATTGCGCCCGCGTGGCAAATCGCAGACCAACCCGGCGATCCGGCCGCGGTTTGCGCGCGCCTCGCTCTTTGGGTTCATGCTGGCCGAGATCATCGCGCATGCGCTGATCCAGGTGAACGCGCCAGCCAGCCGGGCGCGGCGGGCGCAATCGGAACTGCCGCGCCGCCTTGACCGGATCATCCTGACCCTGCCGACTGCAACGACGGCGCAGGAACAGGCGATTATCCGGTCCAAGGCCAAGGGCGCGCTGGCGCTGGTCTGGTCGCTGATGGGTCTCAGCACAGGCGAAAGCGCGATCTCGCAACCGCCTGAACTGATCGTGGAATGGGATGAGGCCAGCTGCACCCAGCTTGTCTATCTCTATTCCGAACTCACCCAGAAATTCGATGGTCGCATCGACCGGTTTCTGGAACTCAAGGGCCGCCTGCGGGCGCGGTCCGACGGGGCCGATCCGACGCCCTCGCTGCGTCTGGCTTCCATCGACATTGGCGGCGGCACCACCGATCTGATGGTCACCACCTATTGGGGCGAGGCGGGGCGCGTGCTGCATCCGCGCCAGACCTTCCGCGAGGGGTTTCGGGTTGCGGGTGACGAGTTGTTGCAGCGGGTCATCGCCTCGATCATCCTGCCGGGGCTGCAATCGGCAATCGAGGAGGGAGGCGGGCGCTATGCCGCCGAGAAGATCCGCGAGCTTTTTGCAGGCGACACCGGCGGCCTCGATCAGCAGAGCATCCAGAAACGGCGGCAATTTGCACTGCGGGTGCTGATGCCGCTGGCGGTAGCGATTCTGGAGGCCTGCGAGACCGCCGATGAGTTTGCCCCGCTTGATCTGACGATTGCCGATATCCTGCCGCTGTCGGATGGTGGTGATGCCAGCCTGCCGGATGTGCTGACCGACTATATCGAACAGCCCGCCCGCACACTCGGCGCCGAGACGTTCCATCTGCGCGATGTCGTCCTGTCCTTCAGCCGGGATGAGGTGGATGCCATCGCGCGCGAGGTGTTGCAAAAGGCGCTGGGCAACATGGGCGAGGTGATCGCGCATCTGGGTGTTGATGTCGTGCTGATCACCGGGCGTCCTTCGCGCCTGCCAGCGGTGCGGGCGATCCTGCAGGAGATGATGGTGGTGCCGCCGCACCGGCTGATCCCGATGCACAGCTACAAGACCGGGCGCTGGTACCCGTTCCGCGATCCGGTGACCCAGCGCATCGGCGATCCCAAATCGACCGTGGCGGTGGGGGGTATGCTGATTGCGCTGAGTGAGGCGCGGATACCTAACTTCAAAGTGATGACCGGTGCGTTCCGCATGCAGTCTACAGCACGCTATATCGGCGAGATGGATACTTCGGGCCAAATCCTGACGGACCGCATTCTGTTTTCTGATGTCGACCTAGACGACCGAAAGTCGGCCAGCGATCTGGAAGCCAGCGTGAAGATGTATACCCCCATCCATCTGGGCGCGCGGCAATTGCCGCTGGAACGTTGGACCACCACGCCGCTCTATCGGCTGGATTTCGCGACCCAGTCGGCGCAGGGCCGGGCGCCCTTGAATGTCACGTTTGAGCGCACAGAGTTTGACGGGGACAGCGACGTGGAAACCTCTGACACCGTGTTGCGCCGCGAAGCCATGCGTGAGGCCTTCTCGGTCACCGAGGTCGAGGATGCCGAGGGCGACAGCATGAAGCCCGGCGAAGTGCAACTACGCCTGCATACGCTGGGGTTCGAGGATGAATATTGGATCGATACCGGACTTTTCCGGCTGTAGGTTGAAAAGATGAGTAAAGAGGCACAGGAACAGCTTGCACAGGAATGCGCCCGCATCGCCTCGGTCTGCGGTGAGGCGCTGACCTGGGTGCAGGACCCCGGCAATGGCGATCTGCTGGGGGCCGAGGCGCGCTCGCTGATCCGCCTGATGCGGCAATCGGCGCGGCGTTCGCGGCGGCTCAGCCGGTCGGCCCGGACCCGCATGTCGGTCAGCGTGTTTGGCCCCAGCCAGGCGGGCAAGTCCTTTCTGGTTTCGGTACTGGCGCGGCCCGAGAATGGGCGTCTGGTGGCGGATTTCGACGGGCCGGACGGGCAGCTGGATTACATCCGCCAGATCAACCCCGAGGGCGAGGGTGAAAGCACCGGTCTGGTGACGCGCTTCACCATGGAACGTGCGCCGAGCCCGGCAGGCTTTCCGATCCGGCTGAACCTGCTGTCTGAAGCGGATATCGCCCGCACCTTAATCAACTCTTTCTTTATGGATGGCGACCGCTCGGAACCGGTGCCGGAACCGGGCGACATTGCTGCCCATCTGGACCAGTTCAAAACGCGCGCCGGGGCGGCGCAGCCGGGGCTCGACGAAGATGATGTGCATGAGATCGCCGAATATATCGACAGCCATTTCGGGCGCGAGGCTTATGCTGCCGCTCTGCGCCCGCTCTGGGAAGAGGCGGCGCAGATTCTGCCGGGCCTGTCGCGCGGGGATCGCGCTCAGTTCCTGTCGCTGCTCTGGGGTGGGCACGCGCCGTTTTCCGATCTCTACCTGACACTTGCCGATGCGCTTGCGCAGCTTGATCATGCAGGACATGTCTTTGCCGGGCTGGATGCGCTGGTGCCGCGCGAAAGCTCGATCATCGACGTCAAGACACTGAGCGGGGCGGCGGATGACACACCGTTGACCTTGACCACTGAGCAGGGGCGGCAGGCAACGCTGCCGCGCTCGGTCATCTGCGGGCTGGCCGCGGAACTGGTGCTGCCGATGCGCGATCTGCCCTCGCAGATGTTTGCTGATACCGACCTGCTGGACTTTCCTGGCGCGCGCAACCGGTTCGAGCAGGACCTGTCGAAAGCCTTTGAGAGCCCGGACAAACTGCTGCCCGAACTGCTCTTGCGCGGCAAGGTGGCCTATCTCTTCGACCGTTACGTCGAGGATCAGGAAATCACCTCAATGCTGCTCTGCATCCCCGACAGCAATATGGAGACGGTGGACCTGCCCGGTCTGGTGCAGAACTGGATCACCAAGACCCATGGCCCGACGCCCGAGGCCCGGCGCGCCGCCGATTGCGTGTTGTTCATGGTGCTGACCAAGTTTGACAAGCACCTGTCCGACAGTGCCGCCGAGGGTGGGGATGAGACCCGGTTCGACCGGCGGATGCAGGCGTCACTGCTGGAAAAATTCGGCAAGGGCAGCGATCCGTGGGTCAATGAATGGCAGCCGGGCCAGAGCTTTGACAACTGCTTCTGGCTGCGCAATCCCAACTATTACGTCGATGGGCTGATCGACTACGACGAGGACCGTCGCGAGCTGCGCCTGCGCCCCGAGAAAGAGGCGCGACTGGCTGAGTTGCGCGCGGGCTGCGTGCAGGCCCCGGCGGTGCGGCGGCATTTCGCATCCCCCGAGGCGGCCTGGGACGCGGCGCTGGCGCTGAATGATGGCGGGGTGAGCTACCTCGCGCAACATATTGAAAAAGTGTGCAAACCCGATAGCAAGTTGATGCAGATCAGTGCACAGTTGCAGCAGGTCATAGACGAACTTGAGCGCGCCATGGCGCCGTTCCATGTCTCCGATGATGTGGAAAAGCGCATCGCCGAGAAACAGGAATCAGCCGCGCGTGTCATCGACGATCTGGAGCAGGTGCTCGCCCGGCATCGCTTTGGCGCGCTGGTGTCGGCCCTGATGGTCGATCAGGAAGAGATCGAGGGCCGGATCAGCCGGGTGCCCAGTTCGATCCGCATCACCAATGCGGTGAATGCGGCGGAAGGCGGCAGTGCCGGGTTGCAACGTCCCGGCCGCCCGGCGCAGCGCTCGGAAGAGGCGGGTGATGGCATCCGCACCATGACGCTGGAACAGTTTCAGGCGGAAACCGCGATGGAGGCCTGGATCGAAGGCATGAAAGCCCTGCGCAGCGATGCGATGCGGCTGCGGGCCTATGGGATCGGCGAGGGAACGTCAGGCGATCTGGTTGCTGAACTGATCCAGGCGGCGCGCCGCACCGATTTGAGTGATCGCACGGCGGATATGCTGCGCGAGGTGAATTTTGGCCTCACGGTCGAAAAACAGGCGCAACCGGCCTCGATTCTGGGGGCCGAGGCGATCAATGGCTTTGTCTCGAACCTGGGCATGCAGGATGTGGCCGAGGCCGACCGGCCCCAGGTGCAGAATAGCGACGGTAGCGCGCGCGCGATCTTTGTGACGCCCGCACCATCAGACAGCGCTGATGATCTGCCGCAGCAGCCGCGCCCGACGGCGCAGAGCTTCTGGACCGATTGGGTCTTTGGGCTGGATGCGATGTTTGTCGCCAATGCCAAGGACGGTCTGAGCGGGCAGGTCGATGTGGATCAGAACTTGGCGCTGGGCCGCATTCTCGGTGCGTTGAACGGGCAGGGCGGATGAGGATCAAAGTCCACCCGGACCCCCAGCACCCCTCGGGCGGGTATGCCTTTCTGGAACTGCCCGGCGGGTCGATGCCGGACCGCGTGACCACGGCCGTGCAGGACGCCTATTCCGGGCGATGGCTGCATCCGGATGCGGGCGCAACGGACGAGCCGAACTGGCAGCCCCAGATGCAGGAGCTGGGTCCGTTTGACATTTTCCGCCATGAGGGGGCCGACTGGCTGCGGCTGGGACCCGAGGTGGTGAACCGGCTGGAGGAATACACTGCGATTCAGTTCCAGATCGACGGCAAATCCTACGAGGCGATCTGGCCAGACACGATCGCGCCGCGCACAGAAAAAGCGGTGCCGGGCGCGTTGCGGGTCACCACCCGCGCGCAGCCGGTCAAAGAGCCGGTCGAGGTGAAGTTGCCTCCGGAACCTGTTGAACAGGAAGTGGAAATTGTTGAGCCGGAGCGAGAGACGGCACCGCCAAAGCGACGCGGCTATGCGCTTTGGCTGGTTGCGTTGTTGTTGCTTTGCGCGGCGGGTGCAGCGGCGTGGTACATGCTGTCCGAAGAGACTGCCTCGACCACCCCGGACAGCCTGACGCCGGTTGCCGAGACCAGCGGCTCGCCCTGTGCCTTGCCCGCGCTTCAGGCGCTGGGCGGGTTTGATGCACAGATCGCGGCGGTGCGCGACTGCGGTTCGGATGTGTCGCCGGATGCAGCGCTGACCCTGATCGAGGCTGCCGCCAAACAGGGCAACCCGCAGGCGCTGACGTTGTTCGGAACGCTCTATGACGGTGACGAACTGGCCCCGCGGATCGAGAACCTGACCGGGCTCACCTTTGCCGACGACCCGGCGCAGGCGGCGGAATATTACGCTGGCGCGGTGGCCGCGGGCTCGGATGAGGCTCAGGCGCGCCTTGATGTGACCTGCGCGCGGCTTGATGGGTCTTCGCTGACGCTGGAAAAGGGGGCATTTGATGATTTCTGCCGTTAAATCCGCCGCTGTTGCCCTTGGCCTTGCGATGATGGTGACGACCCCGTCCGGTGCCGTGGCCGCAGACCGACCCTTGCTGGCCGAGGGGCGAAAGACCGTCTATCAGCGGGTTCTGACCCGTCCGGGCGCGCTGCAATTCTCGGAACCAGATGGTGGCGTCATCCGCCAATATCCCGCGTTTCAGCCGCTCTATGTCTATGCGACCCAGCCCGGATGGTATCAGGTCGGATCGTCAATCTCGAAAGGCCCCGAAGGCTGGCTGCGCGCCGATCAGGCGGTGGAGTGGAAGCAGAATATCGTCGCCGCCTTCACCAATGCCGCCGGGCGGCAACGCCAAGTGATGTTTGACAGCGAAGAGGCGCTGCGCGAGCTGATGGAAAGCGAGGCGCTGCAGGCCGAACAGGCCGAGATTCTGGATGAGGTCGCCAAGGACTCCCTTGCCCCCGAACGTGGCGTGGTAGCGGCGGAGCCCGAGGAATATATCAACATCGTCGAACGGCTCTACCTGATGCCGATCCTCGATTTCACGCAGGACCTGCACCCGCTGAATTACGAGGATAACCTGCTGATGCAGGTCGCCTCGGTGCCACTGCGCGAAGATGGCGCGCAGGCGGGCATGATTGCCGACAATTTTGATGCGGGCATCGTCTTTGTCCTCGATACCACCAGCTCCATGGACCCCTATATCCAGCGCACGCAGGCGGCGGTGGAAAAGATCATCGGCGATATTCAGGGCACCGAGGTTGGCTCACGCGTGCATTTCGGTGTTGTGGCCTTTCGCGACAATGAGGCCGCGGCCCCCGGTCTTGAATATCGCACCAGAACGCTGCTGCCGCTGGAACGGCGCGCGGATCAGGGGCAGGTGGTCTCGACCATCCGCGCGGCGGCCAATGTGGCCCGCGCCAACTCGCCCGGCTTTAACGAGGACAGCTTGGCCGGGGTCGAGGATGCGCTGGAAGGCACCGACTGGTCTGGCGGTGACGGCGATCCGTTTGATGCGCGGATCGTGGTGCTGATCACCGATGCCGGACCCAAGGATGCCCGCGACCCCGACGCCCGTTCCGAGATCGGGCCTGCCGAGTTGCAGCGGGTGGCGCAGGACAAGGGCGTTGCGGTGATGACGCTGCATTTGCAGACCCCGGCCGGGGGTGCGGCGCAACACGCCTATGCCGAAAACCAGTACCGCCAGCTGTCGCGCTTCAATGACGAGACCTTTTACTACGGAATCGCCGACGGCTCCGAGGCGGCGTTTGAGCAGGAGGTGACGCAGCTTGTCACCGCGCTGACCGATGTGATCCGCGTGGCGCGCGATGAGAAGCCGCTGCTCAGCCCGGATGAGGCGGGCAAGGTGGCCAATCTGGGGCTGGCGATGCAACTGGCCTATCTGGGTCGGCTGACGGACCGGCAGGCCCCTGATGTGATCGAAGGCTGGGTGTCGGAAAAGGCGGTCGAAGACCCGACGCGACTGGCCATCGAACCCCGGCTGCTGGTCACCAAGAACGAGATGGCGACCATGGCCGATCTGCTGGAACAGTTGCTGGAACTGGGCGAGCAGAGCCGCAATGCCGAGGATGCAGATACGTTCTTTGCGCAGGTGCGTGATGTGGTGGCGCGGATGGCGCGCAACCCGGACCGGCTGGTGAACACCGACGCGGAAACCCTTGGCGGGGCTTTGGAATTTCTCGAAGACCTGCCTTATGAAAGCCAGCTGATGCTGACCACGCCCGCGCGATGGCAGCAAAGCGCGATGATCCGGCGGCAGATTCTGGACGGCATGCGACAAAAGCTGACGCAATACCGCAAATGGCTGCTCGACCCGGCGGTCTGGACCGCGCTTTCCGATGATGCACCGGATGGTGAACATGTCTTTGCCATGCCGTTTGATGTTCTGCCATGACGGCGCAGGGCGGGCTGACGGTTCGCAATGGTGCCATCGAGGTCGCGGATGTCGACCGCGTGTTCCGGGTCGAGATCGACGCGCTTGATTTGCCGCCCGGCGGGGTGATTGCCCTGTCCGGGGCCAGCGGGTCCGGCAAGACGTTGATCCTTGAGGTTTTGGGCCTGCTGCGCCCCCCTGCGAGCGGCACGCTTTATGCGGCAGCGGGCAATGATCTGGCCGCGCTCTGGTCGCACGGGGCGGCTGGGGATGAGTTGGCGCATATGCGGGCGACATTGTTTGGATTCGTTCCGCAAACCGGCGGGTTGCTGCCCTTTCTGGATGTTGCCGACAATATTGCCTTGCCGCAACGGATCTGCGACCGGCCCGATGCCGCTTGGTGCACCGAACTGATGGAACGGCTGGGCCTCGTCGAGCTGCGCGGGCTGATGCCGGACGCGCTGTCCATCGGTCAACGCCAGCGGGTCACCATCGCCCGTGCGCTGGCCCACCGCCCGGCCTTCGTGATCGCGGATGAGCCGACCGCTGCGCTGGATGCCCAAAGCGCCGATCAGGTGATGGCGCTGTTGCTGGAAGTGGCCCGCGATACCGGTGCGGGGTTGCTGCTGTCCTCGCATGATAGCGAGCGGGTCGCGCGCTTCGAGATCGAGATGCAGCGGCTCGCTCCGCTCGGGGACAAGCCTTGCACCACACGGTTGGAGGCCGCCCCATGCTGATCACCTGGCTGGCCCTCAAGGATCTCTGGCGCGAGCGGTTCTACCTGTTCTGCAATTGCGCCCTGCTGGTGGGAATTTTGGTGCCGCTTCTGGTGCTGTTTGGGGTCAAGAACGGCGTCTATTCTGCCCTGATCGGCGAGATGATGGAAAACCCAGCATACCTGCAGATCGACACGGCGGGCAATGTGACGCTTAGCGAAGACGATCTCGCGCCGCTGCGGGGCTGGACCGAGATCGCCTTCATGACCCCCAAGGTCCGCACCCAGTTCGACTACATGAATGTCCGCCAGAGCAATGGTCGGCGTATCCGGCAGGCGGTTATCGTGCCCTCGGGTACGGGTGATCCGACGCTGCCGAATGGGGTGCGGCTCGACAACAGCAACGTCGCCGTCAGCGCGCTGCTGGCGCGGCAGTTGGAGCTTGCGCCCGGTGCCTCCGTTCAACTGATCAGCCAGGCCGAGGGGCGGCCGCGGCAGCTGGTGTTGGATATGCGGGTCGGTCTGGTGCTGGAGGACCGCGCGCTCGGCGGTCGCGCGGTTCTGGTCCCGTTCGAGACGCTGGACCTGATCGAGGCCTTTTATGATGCTTATGCCTTGCCCGATCACGGGATCGAGGCGGGCAAGGATATCGCTGCGCGGGTCCCGGCCTATTCTGGCGCGCGAATCTATGCCCGCGACCTTGAGGCGCTGCCGGGGCTTCAGACCCGGATCGAGGATCAGCTTGGTGTGACCACCCATGCCCGCACCGCCGATGTCACCTCGCTTTTGGAACTGGGGCGCAATCTGACGCTCGCGCTGAGCCTGACAGCGGCGATTGCGACACTGGGGCTTGCCGCCGCGCTGACGCTCAGCTTCTGGTCCGAGGTGGCGCGCAAGCGGCGGGTGCTGGCCAGCCTAGCGATGCTGGGGCTGACACGCCGCCAATTGGCGCTGTTTCCGGTAGTGCAGGCGCTGGTGGCGGCGGCGCTTGGCCTGCTGCTGTCCTTCCTGCTATATGGGATCGCTGGCCGCATGGCGCAGCATTGGTTTGGGCAGGGATTGCCGGGCGGTCGCAGCCTGTCGGTGATCTCGATGGGGCAGGCCGTGATGATCTCGCTTGCGGTATTTATCGTGGTGGCGCTTGCCGCCGCAATCGCCGCCTGGCGCGCGCAGCAATCAGATCCGGCGCTGGTCCTGCGGGAGGTCTCATGATCAGGCGCATTCTGGCAGTGACCCTGCTTGCCGCAACACCGGCCCTGGCGCAGGCCACGCCGCAGACCGCTCCCGAGACAGACGGGTGGCAGATTGAACTTTATGACCCCGGCGCGGATGAGGCGCCGGCTGATCTGCTTTTGCCGATGCCCTGCGGTGGGTCGATGGCGTTTCAGAAGGTGGTGGTGCCGCTGGATGCGGCTGATCCGCTTGCTGACCGGCGGCTGCGGCTGGGGCAATCTTCTGAGCGGGCGGGGTATTCCGATTATCTGCGCACGGCATTCCTGCGGGGGCCGTTCAGCGATGACCCTTCCAGTACGCATTACTACATCTCGCGCTATGAGTTGACGCAGGGCCAGTTTCGCGCCCTGCAAGGTGATTGCGGCGAGCGGACGCGCGCCGACCGGATCGCGCGGGGCGGGTTCAGCTGGTTTGACGCGGTAACGCTGGCTCAAAACTATACCGCGTGGCTCTATCGGAACGCACCTGACGCGCTGCCCCGAAGCGGTGATGCGCCCGGCTTCCTGCGTCTGCCGACCGAGGCCGAATGGGAATATGCGACGCGTGGTGGAGCCAAGGCGGACCCCAGCGCCTTTTCCGATCCGCGTTATTTTACCGATGGCGACCCGCGCGAGCATGCCTTCTATCAGGGTGGTGGCGCGCGCGGGCGGCTAGGGCCGGTGGGGCTGCGACAACCAAACCCGCTTGGGCTTTACGATGTCTACGGCAATGCCGAGGAACTGATGCTGGAACCCTACCGCATGAACGCGGCCGGTCGTGCCCATGGTCAGGTGGGCGGTGTGGTGACGCGCGGCGGCTCGGTCCTGTCATCCGAGGGCGATCTCTATTCGGCGCAGCGGACCGAGTATCCGCCGCATGACACCCGCACGGGGCGGCCCTTGCGGGGCGAAACATTTGGTCTGCGTCTGGTGATCGGCGCGCATGTCTCGACATCTCAGGCCCGGCTGGGCGAGATCGAGGACAGCTGGCGTGCGCTGGCCGCAGAGGGTGGGGATGCGCAGGGTGATCCCGATCGCACCCTGTCCGACCTGATCCGGGCAGAGCCGGATACGAGGCGCCAGCAGGAACTGGATGCCCTGCAGCTTGAGCTGCGCCAGAACCGCGACCGGATTCAGACCGCACTGGACCAGTCGGCGCGCGCCGCACTGCTCTCGGGCGCGGTGTTTGTCGAGGCTTTGCGCGACAGCGCCGCCCAGATTGACGCCAAGGCCGCCAGCATTCGGATGCTAGTCGAACTGCAGCGCACCGGCGGTGGCAGCGGGTTGATGGAGCGGCAATTGCGCGGCCACGTGGACGAGATCGAGCAGATGCGGCGGCAGCGTCAGTTCTATCTGCTGTCCTATCAGACCGCGCTGGACACTTTGGCGACGGATTATGCGCCGGAAGAAACAGAGCGGCTGCGCGGGGTGCTGAAGGAGGATCTGACACAGGCCGGACAGACCCGTCTGGCGGAAGCACTGGACAGATTCTCTCAAGATCTGGGCATTTATGCGCAGACACCCGATATGAGCGAACAGGCCCTGATGAACCTCGCGCTGCAGTGAAACAATCGGCCCAGTCTGTCACGATCCGTAACCCAAGTTCACTTTTAGGGGCATATGGGCAGCGGAAAGGCGCTGAAACTTGACAAGTGAGTGCTGGTTTGGTGGGCTGTGTGGGTCTGTTCATTTAGTCTCGACACGAAATCTGTCGATCCGGGTTCTCTTTGTTATGGACCCGCAGCTTCAACGAGGTTGTTGAAATGTATACCAAACATATCTGCATGGCGGTGCTGGCCTCCAGCGTCGCACTGATTCCCGCAAAAGAGGCCCCCGCGGACGAGGCGGCGGCTCTGATTGGTGGTGCGCTTCTGGGGGGCATCATCGTCAACGAGGTTCATAAGAACAAGCAACGCCAAAGGGCAGCCACCCAGCGCCAGCGCTCCAGCGCGCCCAGATATTCGGGCATCTCTTCGGCGCAGCGTCAGCAAAACCGCGATGTGCAAGCCGCCCTGAACTATTTCGGCTATAATGTCGGGGCCGTTGATGGCTCGTTGGGCCGCAACAGCCGCGCCGGTATTTCGCGCTATCAGGCCGATATGGGCTATCCGATTGACGGCTATCTCAATGATTACGAGCGCAGCTTCCTGCTGAACTCGCAACAGCGCGCGCTGGCCAGCTCGCATGTGGCGCCCTATAACCAGATCCTTGCGACGCAGGGACGCGGCGGTCTGCTGCGCACCTATCGCAATGAGCAACTGGGTATCCAGACCCCGCAGGTACAGCCTGCAACGGCTCCGGCTCCGGTTGCGCCAGCCCCGACGCCAGCTCCAACCCCTGCGCCTGCTCCGGCCCCGACACCGGTCAAGACCGATGATGCGGAACTGCCGGACTTCACCTTTGGCCAGACCGCGCGCTCGCCCAACGAGCATTGCAACGAGGTCAATGTGCTGACTGCGGCTAATGGCGGCCTGACGCAATCCGGTCAGGTGACCGATGCGGAATTTGCGCTGAACGAACAGTTCTGCGTGGCCCGGACCCAGGCCATGGCGCAAAGCTCGCGGCTTGAGGCAACGATCCCGAACATGACCAGCGCCCAGATTCAGGCACAGTGTGATGGTCTGGCACAGGCGGTTGCGCCGCAGATCAAAGGGATCGACAGGGAACCGCCCGCGCGGGTGATCGCCAAGACCAAGACCTTCCTGGAAGGCTCGGGTCGCTCGATGGACCAGCTGCAATCAGCGGGCGAGGTCTGCCTTGGTATCGGCTACCGGACCGATGAACCCAAGCTGGCTCTGGCCTCTGCCGTGTTGCTGACCGCAACGGGCGAGCTTGGCTATGGTGAGCTGGTCAGCCACCAGCTGCGCGAGGGGTTCGGCGTTGCCAAACCCACGGGCCAGCAAGCGGCCGAATGGATGAAACTGGCGGTGAGTGCGGCGCAGAATGGCAATGCGGTTCTGGGGCAGAACCCGGATCGGCTGGCGATTCTGAGTGCCGCGAGCAATGGCGCTGGGACCGGAACGGCGGGGCTGCCGATCTTCCCGACCACCGAAAACTGACCGCCGCAAGGCACATAGAAAAAGAAAACGCCCGTCCGTTCTACGCGGATGGGCGTTCCTTTTGTCCCTCGGTCAGACCTTGCGATCCGGATGTCAAACCCGGCCTGTCCTATTTATGGCTTCTTAGTTCGGCTATTCGGGGCGCTCGGTCAATGCGCGGCGGCAGTCGGGTTTTTGGGTGTGGCGGGAATGCCTCAGATCAGCCCGCGTTGGCGAGCTGCGCCATCAATTGTTTGGCGATCCGGACCTTTATGGGCGGCAACTCGCCAAGGACCGGCAGCAGCAGGCCTTGAAACCCGACCGCCTCCAGTGCTTGCGGCACGTCCTCGTTGGCGTGGCCACCCTGACAGGCGAAGAAGGGCAGGCAGATTGACTGCGCTCCGACCCCGCGCGCCGCATCTTCGATTGAGGGCGGCTCTTCGACAAAACCGGTGCGAATCTCAGGTCCACCGATCTGGTTCTGCAATGCCTCGGCAAAGGCGGCGGCAACAGCGGACGGGTTGCGGCTGCGCCCGGAGCCATGCGCGGCAAGCACAATCGTGGTGTCCTGTGCAGCCCATCCGCGTTGCGCCATGGCCTCTGTCAGCGCCTGCGCGGCGAGGCGCGGTAGTTCCGGGTCAACGCCCAGCGGGTCGAGAATACGCAGCTCCTGTGAGCCCAGCCTGCGCGGCAGCACATCGGTCACGAACCACCCCCGCGCCATGAAAAGCGGATAGACCGGCGCATGATCCGGTAACGTTTGCAGGGCTGCGTCCAACTCTCCGGGCGCGGCCAGCGTGGCGCTCGCCAGCGACAGGCCCGGCGCGTGGCTTTCCACATCGCGCGCGAAAGCGGCCAGCGCTGCCGAGGCCGGTTCTGGGTCGGAGGGTTGTCCGTGGGCGACGATCAGGGCATCGGGCATGGCGTATCCTATTGCGGCTAAGACCATAAATGTCGCGGCAACGGGCGAAGTCAATCCAACCCGCGGGTCAGCCCAGAAATGTCAGCCACATCCAGATGCTGAGCACCGAGGCCCCGGTTGCCAACAACACCGACGAGGCCGCCACCCGTTTGGCGCGGCCATAGAGATCGGCAAAGATATAGGCGTTGATGCCCGGCGCCATGGCCGCGGTCAGCACGCCAGAGCGGAACAGGTCCTGCGGCAGAGACAGGGCGGTGCCGAAACTCCAGACCAGCGCCGGATGCAATAGCAGCGAGATGGCGCAGACAAGGGCGATGGTGCGCATGTCACCTTCGGGCCGGTATTGCACCAGAACGCCGCCCATCGCAAACAGCGCCACCGGAAGGGCGGCGCGGATGATCAGTTGCAGTGCATCCTCGACAACACCGGGCATGCTGAGTCCGGTGAAGTTGAACGCAAAACCAAGCCCGATGGCGATGATCAGCGCGTTGCGGAACATCGCGCGCAGAACCGCTGTCACGGTTTTTCGCCCGCCATTGCCGCGATTTCGGATGATTTCCATCACCGTGATGCCAAGGCCGTAGCAGAAAGGCGCGTGGATCGAGACGATGGCATAGTTGCCCGCAAGACCTTCGGGCCCATAGGCGCGCTCGGTAATCGGGATGCCCAGCATCAGCGAGTTCGAGAAGAGGCAGCAGAACCCGATGGCGACGCAATCCTCCCATGGTCTTTGAAAGAGGATACGGGCCCCCACAAAACCCGCTGTGAAACACAGCGCAGCCGCCAGGTAGAAGCTGACCATCAGATTGGGGTTGAAACTGCTTTGCAGGTCCAGCGTGGCGATGGCGTGAAACAGCAGGCAGGGGATCGCGAAACCGGTCGCAAAGCGCATCAGCGCATCGTTATGGGCCTGCTTGATATAGCCCACGCCGGTGGCGACATATCCCGCGCCGATGACCAAAAAGACCGGCAGGATAACAGTGCCCAATGTGTTCAGCATGACGGGTCTGCCGACATGCAGGTCATATCAGAGAGCCATTTCGATCACCATCCCGTCATAGGCGGGGGTGATATGATCAGGGGTTTCGGCATCGACCGTGTCATAGTCCAGGTCGATATGCATGTTGGTCAGGATGGCGCGCTTGGGTTCCGCGCGCGCGATCCATTCCAGCGAGCGTTCCAGATGGGCATGGGTCGGGTGCGGGTTACGGCGCAGGGCGTCCAGCACCCAGATATCCAGATCGCGCACCGCGTCCCAGGCCTCCTCCGTCATCTCCGAGACATCAGGCAGGTAGGCGAGGCCATGGATGCGGAACCCCAGCGCGTCGATACTGCCATGGCCAACCTGAAAGGGCCGGAACGGGATCGGGCCGCCCGGGCCGTCAATCTTGAACGCGCCATCGATGGTCTTGAGGTCAAGGATCGGCGGATAGGGGGAGCCTTCGGGCTGCACGAACGCATAGCCAAAGCGGCCGAGCAGGGCGTTCTGTGTATCGCCATCCGCCCAGACCGGCACCCGCGCGCGCATGTTGAACACGATCATGCGCAGATCGTCGATCCCGTGCACATGATCGGCATGGGAATGGGTATAGACCACGGCGTCCAGTCGCCCGGTGCCGCTGGTCAGCAATTGGTTGCGCATATCCGGGGCAGTGTCGATCAGGACGGTCGTGGTGCCTTCGGCCCCGACGCGTTCCACCAGCATCGAGCAGCGTTGCCGCCGGTTGCGCGGGTTTTTCGGGTCGCAATCTCCCCAAAGGCCGCCCAGCCGCGGCACACCTCCCGACGAGCCGCAGCCGAGGATCGTGAAACGCAGCGTGTCACTCATGCAGCGGCCTTGAATTGCGCGGCTTTGGAGAACAGGCGATCGAAATTCTGCTGCGTCTGTGCGGCGAAATCGGCGTAGTCCAGTCCGAAGAGCTCGGCCCCGACCCGCGCGGTATGTGCGGTGAAGGCGGGCTCATTGCATTTGCCGCGATGGGGTGGTGGAGCAAGATAGGGCGCGTCGGTCTCGACAAGGATACGCTCGACCGGGGCAGCGGCGAAAATGTCGCGCAAGTCCTGGCTTTTGGGAAAGGCGGCGATGCCCGACATCGACAGGTAAAAGCCCAGATCCAATGCCGCGCGCGCCAGTTCCGCAGTAGAGGAAAAGCAATGCATCACGCAGGTATAAGGCGCGTTGCGGTGTTCCTCGGCCAGAATGCGGGCCATATCGTCATCGGCGGCGCGGGCATGGATGATCAGCGGCAGGCCGGTGCGTTGCGCGGCCTCGATATGGAGGCGCAGCGACTGTTTCTGAACCTCTGCCGAGTCCGACGTATAGTGATAATCCAGCCCGGTTTCGCCAATGCCCACGAATTTCGGATGCACGGAGAGCGCAACCAGTTGGTCAACCGTGACCATCGGTTCCTCGGCGACGCTCATCGGATGGGTGCCTGCGGCGTAGAAAACCGGCGCGTGAGTCTCGGCAATGGCGCGCACATTGGGCTCGTTGCGCAGCTTGGTGCAGATCGTCACCATGCGCGTCACGCCCGCCTCGGCGGCGCGCGCGACAAACTCGGGCAGCTTGCCCTCGAAATCGGGAAAATCGAGGTGGCAATGGCTGTCGGTAATCTGGGGGATCGTGTCGTCGTTCATCCGGTCTGGCCAACGGTTTCCTGCATCTTGAAAACCGTATCTAGGACAAGTGCTGCGGGGTCAAGGTTGACCGCCTGACCATGTCGTGCGCGGGCAGAAACCGTTGCTGCCGTTTGGGCCCAGGCGCGCCCGGCGTAGGGCGAGGCGGCAAGCCGCGCCAGCACCTGTGCCTCGCCATGAGCGGCCTCGGGCGCGGGCGGCTGGCCGCTGGCGCCGGTGCGCGCCAGACGGTTGAGCGCGATGTCGATCAGGGTCAGCAGCAGTTCGAACCGCTCTGCCGCGCCGCGCTGCGCGCTGGCCTCGGCCAGCGCCAGGGCGCGCTGACGATCAAGCCAGGGCAGGGTGCCCAGGATGGCGATCAACTCCTCGTAGATGCGCAGCCCGTCGAGATTGATCAGCCTGAGCGCCGCACCCACCGAACCTGCCGCGAGCGCCGCAAGGTGGCCGGCGTCAGAGGGCGCATCGGCCCCGGCCTGCGTCAGCGCGGCCTGCATATCACCAGGCGAAAGCGGGTGTAGCCGCAGGGTCCGGCAGCGCGAGCGGATCGTCGGCAACAGCCGCGAGGGTTGGTGTGAGATCAGCAACAGAGTGGTACGTGCTGGGGGCTCTTCGAGCATCTTCAGCAGCGCGTTGGCAGCACTTGTGTTCATCTCGTCAGCGCTGTCGACCAACACCACGCGATGGCCGCCATCGGCTGAGGACAGGCCAAAGAACTTGCCCAGCCTGCGAATGTCATCAACCACGATCTCGCCCCGCAGGCGTTTGTTGTCATTGACCGAGCGGGTCACCGAGGCCAGACCGGGTTCGGCCCCGGCCAGCATACGCCGCGCCACCGGATGTTCGGGATCAACGGCCAGCGAGGCGGGAGGTGGCGGCGCGCCAAACAGCCCGTCCTCCTCAGCGGGCGGCGTGGCCAGAAGGAATCGCGCGATCTGCCAGGCGAGCGTGGCCTTGCCGACGCCGTTTGGCCCGGTGATCAGCCAGGCGTGGTGCAGGCGGCCCGCGTTGAACGCCTCCAGAAACGCCTGCTCGGCCTGCGCATGACCAAAAAGCACCTGCGTCTCGCGCGGGTGTGGCGCGCCGGGGGCCTGATCAGGGGAGGGGAGATCGTCGCTCATGGTATGATCTTTACAGCGCTTTCAGCACGATGTCCGCCACATCCTGCGCCACCACATCCAGATCGCGATTGCCATCGACCACCCGGAAGCGGTCCGCGTATTCCTGCGAAAGATCGAGAAAGCCCTGTCGCATGCGTTTTTGCAGCTCCGGTCCGAAATCCTCGAACCGCTCTTCGCTGCCCTGCCGCCCCTTGGCGCGGGCCAGGCCGGTCTCGGGGTCCATGTCGATCAGCAGGGTCAGGTCCGGCTCGCGCCCGATCATCAGGTCATGCAGTTGATCCACCAGCGCCCGCAGATCGCCGCGCGAGAGGCCCTGATACATGCGGGTGCTGTCGGCAAAGCGGTCGCAGATTACGATCTGCCCCGTTTCCAGCGCGGGCAGGATGGTGCGTTCCATATGGTCGCGCCGGGCGGCGGTAAATAGCAGGATCTCGGTCTCTGCCGACCAGCGGTCGGGGTCGCCTTCCAGCACCAGACGCCGGATTTCCTCCGCCCCGGCTGACCCTCCGGGTTCGCGCGTCAGCAGCACTTCGCGGCCCTGCGCCCGCAGCACATCCGCCAACAGCCGCGCCTGCGTCGATTTTCCGGAACCGTCGATGCCTTCGAAGGTCAGGAACAGGCCCCGCGCCGTCACGAAGACCCCGCGGGTGCGTTGACGAACTGGTCAAACAGCATCAGCCCGGCCGTTTTCAGGCGGATAACGAACCCGCCCAAAGGCACGTCCTGTGCAGCCACCAGCGGGCGGCGAATCTCGGGCAGTTCCTCGGGTTTGATGATCAGTTCCGCCAGTTGCTGGCCTTTCTTGATCGGGGCGTTGATCGGCCCGTCATAGACCACCTCGGCGGTGATTTCCTTGTCGCCCAGCACCGGGATCAGCAGGCTCAGATCCTCGCCCGGCACCAGATCTACGGATCCCTGAGCGCCCATCCAGACTTGTGCTTGGGCAACCGCTTCGTCGCCTTCTGCGAGGGTTTTTTCAACGAAGTGGCGAAACGACCAGTTAACGATGGCCTCAGCCTCCTCTGCGCGCTTGGCAGTCGAATCGAGGCCTGTGATGACAAAGATCACCCGGCGGTCGCCCTGTTTGGCCGACCCGACCAGACCATATCCCGCCTCTTGTGTATGACCTGTTTTCAGGCCATCCGCACCGATCCCGAGCTTGAGCAGCGGGTTGCGATTGTTCTTGTTCGAGGGTGCGCGACCATCGAATTCGAACGCCTCCTCGGCAAAGAGCGGGTAATATTCCGGGAAGTCCGTGATCAGCCGGTTCGCCAGCACCGCCAGATCATGCACCGACATCCGGTGCCCGGCAGCGGGCCAGCCATTGGAATTAGCGAAATTGGAATTGTCCATGCCGATCTGTTCGGCCCGCCTGTTCATGTAGCGGGCAAAGCCGGCCTCGGTCCCGTCGGGGCTGAGCGCCTCGGCGATCACCACGCAGGCATCGTTGCCCGACAGCACGATGATCCCGCGCAGCAGATCCTCGACCCGGACCCGGTCCTGCGTGTTGAGGAACATGGTCGAGCCGCCATAGCTCATCGCGTGTTCCGAGACTGGCAGTTTCTCATCCAGCGTCAGACGCCCGTCGCGCAGCGCCTCGAAGGCCACATAAAGCGTCATCAGCTTCGACATCGAAGCGGGCGGCAGGGCTTCATCCGCGTTTTTTGACAGAAGCACCGTGCCGGTGCCCTGATCCAGCACGTAGGCCGCGTTGGCAGAGGTGTCGAACGCGCTTGCGGGCAGACCGGCAAGCGCGAGGGTCAGGGCGAGGGCGGTGGATCGAAGATGGGCCAGCATCGGTCTGATCTCCTTTATCTTGTCACGATATAGGCGTCTGAAAAGCCGGTCTCCTTGACCTTGTTCAAGAGCGCCGTGCCTTCCGATTTACTGTCGGCAGGTCCCACGACGACCCGCCAGAATGTCTTGTCGCTTGCGTTTTCCTCTAGAACCGAAGGGGTCATCCCGGCGCTGCGCATCTGGTTGGCGGCGCGGTTGGCATTGGCCTCGACGCTGAAGATGCCGATCTGCACGTAAGACGCCCCCGGATTTGCGGCGGGTGCGGCTGCGGCAGGTGTTTCCGGCGCCGCATCGATCGCAGCGGCGGCGCCCGCGATCGGGTCCAGTTCGGTTGCGGTGATCTCTTCGGTGATCTCGACGGTTTCGACCTCGGTAATGTCTTCTTCGATCACCGGCTCAGGCTCGACCACTTCCTTGCGCAGCGCGATCACGCTCAGCTCGACCGGGGCACCGGCCAGCATGCCCAGAGATTCGGCCGCGTCCGAGGAGACCTGCAGGCGCGGGCCGGGAATGTCGCGCTCGCGCCGGAACAGCGCCCCGACAACGGATTTGCCATTGGCGGTATTGGTGATGATCACCCGTTCCGGGTCGGTTGCATCGGGATGCGCAACCCAGACCCCGCCCAGCGACGGTCGCCCGTCCCAGAGTCCGGCCTCGCTGGCCTGAAACACCTCGGGCGCCTCGACGTCGCGTTCGATGGCCTCGGAGCTGTTGGATTTGCTGGTTTTCGACGAATTCTTATTTGAACCGAACCAGGGGAAGCCCGATCTTTCTTCGGAGGCTACTGGTTCCGAAACCACATTACCCGAAGTCTCTTCGCACCCCGCCAGAGCAGCCAGCGACAGCACAAGCAGGGCCGGACCAATAAGGGGCCTGCGTTTCACGATTGCTCGAACCATGGTCATATTCCTTGCCTGAGTCCGGCCGCCTGGGCGGCCCGGTGCCGGTTGTCCGGTCATTCTATGGTCAGGGCACAATCCCCGTTGCGGCGGATCATAGCCTGCGGGTTTGTCCAATGAAAGACCGCAGACCAGACCTCGGCAAGTTTTCCCGCTTTTTGCTTGCGCGTTCTGTTGTGACAAACTAGATCACCAGCCCAGCGGGGAGGTGGCAGAGTGGTCGAATGCGGCGGTCTTGAAAACCGTTGAACGTGAGAGCGTTCCCAGGGTTCGAATCCCTGTCTCCCCGCCACGATATCAAGTGCTTACATGGTGTGTACTGATATCTGCCTGCCCTAAAGAGATCGCGGGTTTCCATAGAGTTTCCCAGAGTCACGTTCTGTTCCTGTTCAGATCCCTGAGATTCTGGACCTGCTTGGCAAGCCACTTTTGGCTGGCCCCTTGAGGTATTGGTGAATCGTCGACAGGCTTTCGTGACCGGTGAGGCCCGCAATGCTGGCCCGTTCATCCGTTTTCGACAATCCCGCTGGCAGCGCTCTAGCGCAGACCTTGCAGGCTGTATGCCTCCAGCCGGAGCGATTTCCTTTCGGTCCTAACGATCTTTGCAGTTTGCCATAGTTGAGCTCGTGCCCATACTCATCGCATAGAATGAAGCGAGTGCTTTGGCGTTGGGCATCCTGTCCGGCGCGTTTTAGGTATCGCGTTGGTTTCGCATCCTAGCGGTGATCAATGATTGTCGTCGTGAGAACCCTTGCTGCCCTCACAGGCTGACGCCAGATTCGCGCGGCACGGTGGACAGGTGCGTTAGCCCTACAACGGCGGGTTAAATCTTTTGACCCGCATCGCCCGGCGGCGTTCCCAAGTCAACTGTCAGAACAGTTGAAAATGGCTTTGTTGCACAAATCGCCTGAGGGGATTCATCTCGTGAATCCAGCGTGATAGCTGGATGTTATGAGCAGTTGGTCCCCTACGACGTATAAGACCAGGAACTGGCCTTCGTACAACACAGCGCTGAAGCAGCGCGGTTCATT
>NZ_JBGRUO010000004.1:0-5000 GCF_041537905.1 Ruegeria jejuensis
CCCTTCGTACAAATCCCCATAGCACAGCCGACCCAAAAGAACTAACCCCGCGATTTCCCGCCTGAGCGCTTCTCTGACGCCGGGAAACCCATCGCGCAACTCCCCCGCCAGCATGCGGCGTCCGAGAAACCTGCATCACAGCCGCCTTGCGGCATTGCAGCGCCTACCTGCCTGCTACAATGCTGCCCTTGGCCAACCGTGATCGGCTAGAGCCAGACCAAAGCGGGCATGACTGATCTGCTGCACGTAAGGCACCGGTCATTCGTTGCGGACGCGAGAAGCCAAAGGCGACTATTCACCCTTACGATCAATCCGGCTCTAGCGCCTCATGGGCTTCGATGTGATCCAAGATTTCATCAAAACTGTTGCACAACACGGCATTGGGTCGGGCGTCTTTCGCCTTGTGTGCAAGAAACCTCTCTCTAACCACGTCCTCATCGCTCCAGTGCGAAATTCTGACGAGCTTCTGATAGTCTGACTTTGAGCTGTATGACCCGTACTTCGCCCAGATGGAAAAGATGCCAGCATCATTGGCCATCATTATGTCTCTGGCGATGCTATCACCTACATAAGCAGCGTCTGAAGTAGCTACCCCTTCCACTTCGCAAATCTCTTTAACCACCTGAACGTTAGGTTTGCGCTGGTGGTGGCTAAGCTCACTTATCCGATTGCGCGGGAAATTGTCCAATGGCATGGAGTAAGAACCAGCAGCAGGGTTCAAGGAAGCAGAAGCTTCTCTACAATACAATCTGGAGAAATACTTGGTCAGTTGAAGTCTTTGCATTCTACCCGTAGCCGAGAAGAGTTTGCTCTCTGTGTGCGCAACCAAGGTAACTCCAGATGCGTGGAGTACCTTTAAGGCGCTCATCACCCCCGGATAAAGCGTCAAATTGCGCTTCCTGCTTGAGTTGAAGGCATGGAAGGCAGGATCGTAGATCTTGGCTATTTCTTGCACCGTCGCTTTTGGGTGCAAACGTCGAACTGTTTCTGTCTCCAGTAGAGCAAATGGGTGCTCCGAATCGTGATGCTTGCGATGGACCGAACGGAAGTCGTCTAGAAGCGCTTCCTTATCGCATCCCGAGATTTCTACCATTTTTTCAATCATATCGTAGAAAGAAACGACGAAATATCCAACCCAATCGTATAGCGTATTGTCCAAGTCGCAGATTAATAGGCGCGTGGCTTTTCGGTGCATCATTCGTTCGCGTTCAGTGGGGGTTGAGCTTCCTCTTTTGCGGTCGGTAGAAGCGAGCCTTCTTGATCTGTCGCAGATTCAACTTCCAACTGCTGCAGTCCTTTGCCTCCATTTAGCGTGGGCTGCACAAAGTTTAGATTTGTGATCAAAAAAAGGGCCCCAGCGGCGTACAAGAGAAATCGACCCGTTGCGCTGTAGAATTCCGAAATCTTACTCTCAGCGTTCTTCAAACTCCCGCCCGAATATTGGTATCTGCCGTCCTCGCCGCGGTCTACCTTCGCATCCGGATAGCGGCTGAAATGCGATATCGCCTGCGTCATACCTTTCTCCAAGTGAAAAAGCTCACCTTTCAGATAGTTTTCTTCCAAATCCTCTCCAAAGGACACGGCCCCACGGAGCATCTTATGATAAACATTAAGATCAAGTAACTTGACTGCGCGAAGAGCCAAATAAGCGCCGAGAACCAGGAGCACGGCCACATGAAGCTGCAAGCTGAATAGCCAAAGGTTAACCTCGAGTGAAAAAGCCTGCCCTTGACTAAGGAGTACCACCGCAACACCCAATGCACCGGCGACAAACGTAAGACCTAGCTGCCGAGATTTTACTGACATCTCATTGAAGTGCATTTGCGTATCGACGGCCTTTTCCCAAATACTCAAGTATTTCTCGTCGTCTTGCTCCGGCATCCTCTTCTCCTACTTTTGCTCGATGAACCGAGTGATAGCTGATCGCGAACGGATGAGCGACCCACTTCAAAGGCATTGCTGGACCGACCAGCGTCCGAATTGGAAAAAGCCGCATTGCGGTATCAAAGGCGGTGATGAACTGTAGCTAAGGGCCGCCTGCACCACTTTGCAAAGGTCGCTATCTGCGCATTGTTGTCGTCGGCGCAACACGCAGCAAGAGTGACAGCACTCGTAGGGCTGTGAGTTGCCGACTGCGACCGCAGCAAACGGGCGACTTGGGGTTGAATGCGCGGGAAGACAGCACCACAAAAACGTAGCACTATTGTAGCACCGGGTGTTGGGGTGGAAACGCAATAAGCGCCCCAAGGGGCGCTAGTGTGTTGTTATTGTTTGTTTATTTTGGTTGCGGGGAGAGGATTTGAACCTCTGACCTTCAGGTTATGAGCCTGACGAGCTACCGGACTGCTCCACCCCGCGCCAGTTTTGGTGGTCTACCGCCTATTCGGCTACTTGAGACCGTTTTTGACCTATCGCGTACGCTGCTTGAGACCTTGGTCGAATAGTTTCATTATCGTTTAGAGAGTTGTTGTTTTGAGTTTTTACCAGGTTTGGCGATGACCTACTCTCCCACGTCTTGAGACGCAGTACCATTGGCGCTTCGGTGCTTAACTTCCGGGTTCGGGAAGGGACCGGGTGTTTCACGCGTGCTATGATCACCAAACCGGGAAAAAACTCACGTCGCGGCTTTGCGAAGCAAAGCGCGACGGGTGGCAGGCAGCGTATTTGCTTGCAAATGCGCGTTGCCACTCGGTTGTTATGTCACCCCTTTGAGGCGACACATCAATCAACACCGTGCAATCCGCTTTTGCGGATTGTCACGCGCGGGAGGCAGCGCATTCGTTTGCGAATGCGCGTTCCCGCATCTGAGTCATCCTTGGTCTAAGAAGTGTATGCTTTTGGTGATTTGTTTTCCTACCGCTTCGCAGTTTGCGGCGGTGGGTTGTCTTTCCATTACTGGATCAAATCAAGCCTATCGGGCGATTAGTACCGGTCAACTGAACGCATTGCTGCGCTTACATCTCCGGCCTATTGACGTGGTGGTCTACCACGGCCCTCAGGGAGACCTTGTTTTGAGGGGGGCTTCCCGCTTAGATGCCTTCAGCGGTTATCCTGTCCGATCATAGCTACCCTGCACTGCTGCTGGCGCAACAACAGGTCCACCAGTGGATCGTTCACCCCGGTCCTCTCGTACTAGGGGCAACTCCTCTCAAGTCTCCTACACCCACGGCAGATAGGGACCGAACTGTCTCACGACGTTCTAAACCCAGCTCACGTACCTCTTTAAACGGCGAACAGCCGTACCCTTGGGACCTGCTCCAGCCCCAGGATGAGATGAGCCGACATCGAGGTGCCAAACACTGCCGTCGATATGGACTCTTGGGCAGTATCAGCCTGTTATCCCCGGCGTACCTTTTATCCGTTGAGCGATGGCCCTTCCACTCGGGACCACCGGATCACTATGGCCGTCTTTCGACTCTGCTCGACTTGTCAGTCTCGCAGTCAGGCTGGCTTCTGCCATTGCACTCAACGAGCGATTTCCGACCGCTCTGAGCCAACCTTCGCGCGCCTCCGTTACGCTTTAGGAGGCGACCGCCCCAGTCAAACTACCCGCCACGCAGGGTCCCGGATCCGGATAACGGACCGCGGTTAGACATCAAGAGTGCGAAGGGTGGTATCTCAAGGGAGGCTCCACCGCGACTGGCGTCACGGTTTCAAAGCCCACCACCTATCCTGCACATCACAATCCTGATGCCAGTGCGAAGCTGTAGTAAAGGTGCACGGGGTCTTTCCGTCTAACCGCGGGAAGCCTGCATCTTGACAGGCAATTCAATTTCGCTGAGTCGATGTTGGAGACAGCGGGGAAGTCGTTACGCCATTCGTGCAGGTCGGAACTTACCCGACAAGGAATTTCGCTACCTTAGGACCGTTATAGTTACGGCCGCCGTTTACCTGGGCTTCAATTCAAGGCTCTCACCTCTCCTTTTAACCTTCAGGCACCGGGCAGGCGTCAGACCCTATACGTCGTCTTGCGACTTCGCAGAGCCCTGTGTTTTTAATAAACAGTCGCCACCCCCTGGTTTGTGCCCCCAGCCCCTAGTTGCCTAGGAACCGGGCCTCCTTCTCGCGAACTTACGGAGGTATTTTGCCGAGTTCCTTCAACATCGTTCTCTCAAGCGCCTTGGTATGCTCTACCAGTCCACCTGTGTCGGTTTAGGGTACGGTCTGATGGAGGGCTATTTCCAGGAACCACTCAGCGGCCCGACCAATCCGATAAGGTCGAACAACATCCGTGATCCGTCACATCCTCCTGGCTCAGGAATATTAACCTGATTCCCATCGCCTACGCCTTTCGGCCTCGGCTTAGGGGCCGGCTTACCCTGCTCAGATTAGCTTTAAGCAGGAACCCTTGGACTTTCGGCGAGAGTGTCTCTCACACTCTTTGTCGCTACTCATGTCATCATTCTCACTAGTGATCTCTCCACGGGATCGCTCACGCGCCCGCTTCATCGAAAAGACTCAATCCTGCGCTACCGCCTATTCGGCTACTTGAGCGCGTTTACACGCACCAAACTAACCGGCGGCAATACAGGACAAGTCTTATGTCACACTACGCTCTGCTACCATGCCTTACGGCATCCTAGACTTCGGCTCATGGCTTGAGCCCCGTTACATCTTCGCCGCAGGACAACTTGTTTAGACCAGTGAGCTGTTACGCTATCTTTAAAGGATGGCTGCTTCTAAGCCAACCTCCTGGTTGTTTTGGTCGTCCCACCTGCTTTCCCACTTAGCCATGAATTGGGGGCCTTAGTCGTAGGTCAGGGTTGTTTCCCTCTCCACTACGGACGTTAGCATCCGCAGTGTGTCTGCCATCTAGTACTCCCGGGTATTCGGAGTTTGGTTAGGATCAGTAAGCCTGTGGGGCCCCATTACCCATCCAGTGCTCTACCCCCCGGGGTATTCGGATGACGCTCTACCTAAATAGATTTCGCAGAGAACCAGCTATCTCCGAGTTTGATTGGCCTTTCACCCCTAGGCACAGCTCATCCCGATCTTTTTCA